>CAYZEO010000001.1:0-50818 GCA_964477815.1 uncultured Pseudomonadota bacterium
GCATTATTTAACAAATACAGCACCGTTACAACACCCCTATACACATTCTATTTTTCTAAAAAAATCGGACTCAAGCGAAGCCTAAAGATCGGATCCACATCAATCGTAACAGCTGGGTTTTTATCCTCAAAAAACAAAAAAATTAAAAGATACCTTTACGATTGTAACCTCATCGCGGGACCGATTCTTTCCATTCCTTACGCATGGAAAAATATAAAAACAAAATCCCCCAAAGTAGCAAAAATCGTTACAAAAATTGGAACCAAAACTGTTGTCGAACCGCTGACCGGCAAAAAAGGTTGCGCACAATTTAAACTTGAACGCTTAACGAATTTTGGGTTTGCAACAAAATCAATTTTCTCCCGAATGTTCCTAGGTTTTCGCCGCATTTTTTACCCTCTATGCGTCGTTAATTGCATGCTCGAATCTGTAAGACTTGCAAAAAACTACTGGGCCACCTACAAAAACAGGAGAAAAAAATGCTAAAAACCAAAAACCGTAAATGTCCACGAAGCATCAACCTACTTTTTGTAACCGCACTCCTTATTTCTACAACAGCCCCTCAAGTATTACTTGGGTCACAAACTATAGTAAAAAAAACTGTACTCAATTCCACAAAAAAAAGTATTGCGCCAACCTTATTTAGTCGCTGCAGTAACTTTTTAGGCAAAGTGATCAATAAATTTTTTATTTTTGAGCCAGTCGTCTCGTATGCTTGGTGGGAAAAGAAAAACTACTACGGACAAAACAAACCAATCAACAAAAAAGAGAAAATTCAGACCAGATACAGAAAAATATCGTACGCTATACTCGGCTCGCTTGCAAACTACGCATCTGAAGCAGCATCTTCTCGATTGTGTTGTAACAAAAAAAATGCCTCATGGCTGAAGTGGATAGGGGTAAACCTTGTTATTCCAATTATGAACTCTCTAATTGCAGAATCCATTTCAGAGTGGCTGTTCCCAAAGAAAAAAATAGAAAAAAAAGAAACAAAAAAGGAGCCTCAATCAAAGCAGCAACAAAAAAAACAGGATAAAAAAAACATTTCAATACCGACCGATATTGAAAGCAATCTCACCTGCCCTTCATAACAATCATTTTGCAACACTTACTTTTGCCGGACGAAGCAACTCATCATTAAACATGTACCCCTTTTGCAAAACTTGAACAATCTCACCAGGCTTATGATCATCCGATTCAACCTGAACGAGAGCTTCATGCAAATTCGGATCGAAATTCTTCATTTGATCGATTTCAGACAGTCCAGCCTTTTTTAAAACTTTGTCTAAAGAACTACCGATAATTAAAAAACCAGCAAACAGTTTTTTAACTTCAGGAGAAAGTTCTTTCTGCTCTTTTTGCTGACCAACTCTTTCAAAATCATCAAGAACAACGAGAAAATCCTTGATCAATTGAGTTTGCGCATGCTTCATCCAACGCAAACGCTCTTTTTCCATTCGACGCTTAAAGTTTTCCAAATCGGCACTAACACGGGCGAATTTTTCTTTCCACTGCTGTAGCTGCTCCTCGCAAGCAGCCAACTTGCCCTGTTCACGTTCGTCTTTTTTAAATTTATTCTTTTCTTTACTCATATATCCCCCCAGCAGGATAAACTAAACACGATTATCTTTGCACTTAAAAAGATCCACAAAAAGCAAATCTATCTTTGTTATTATAGCAAACTTGGAGATATTTTTCTTTCTTTTTTTTTCGTATTTCTCTATACCTAAAAGAGGCTCTCAGACACCCCAAAAAAGAAAAGAGGAATGAGTATGAATAAGCTTTTCGGGTACAAAATAATCTTCATGACCCTTCTTCTGGCAAGCCTTACGCCAAGCATTTCAGCTCTTGATAGAATCCATTTTTACTCCACAAATCCATTGTGGCCTGAACCTCGATTTGAAAAAGATCATCTTTTTTCACTCGACATACTGTTTTACGAGGGATCTGCAAAAAAAGGAAGAAGAAAGTGTGATGACTGCCAAACAAACCTTTTGGACATCTACGGCACATACAATATGCGCTTGCTTGGTAAAAATGTCCCTAAAAAAGATTTTAGTACATTTCCAGATATCATACTCACTCTTTTATCCCAGATTCCATCTTGCTGTAACGACTTTGGCAGGCTTTCATTCTGCGGATCATTTGACACAAAGCAAGCAGAAATCATGCTCACACAAAATTTTAAGAATGGACTTTTTTGTTTGCTCCATCTTCCAATCCGCTCTCTTGACATCGACTGCATAACCTACAGAGATTTGTCGCCAACAGGACCAAATACACCAAACAAAGATAATCCGATTTGGAAGGCATTTTTAGCAAGTTTTGGCACCATTCTCAAACAATACGATTTAGACATGGGGCCGTACAAATGCACTCATATCGGGGACGTCAGCGCCATGCTTGGCTGGACAATGAATTACGAAGCAACAGAAGTTGTTGATTTTGTCGACATGACAGTAAAAGCTGGCGCACTCTTTCCGTCGGGTAAAAAAAGAGACCCTGATAAAGTCTTTAGTCTCCCACATGGATATGATGGACATTTTGGATTACCCTTCGCCTTTGATATCGCCGTTGGATTTTATGAATGGCTTACCGTAGAACTGCACGTTGATGCCCTCGTTCTTTTTAAACACACACGATGCTTGAGAATGAAAACAGCATGCGAACAAAGCGGCATGATTAAACTTGCCAAAGGACGCGCAACTGTCGATCCTGGGTTAATTGTTCAGGCCGGAGGTTATGTTCAAGCTGATCACGTAGTCCGAGGACTTTCTTTAACAGTTGGTTATTCGTTCTCACATCGAGGAGATGACAAAGTTTGTCCGTGCGACACCGAAACCTTCAACACATTCATTGCAAGCAGCGATGAAATGTTCAAACGTTGGAAGCGTCACACATTACATTTTAAAGCTGAGTATGATTTCACAAAAGAAGACTCTCGTTTTGGACCGCGAATTGGCCTCTTTTACAACTGGCACCTAAAAGGTGAACGCACATTCAAAACAAATACCGTCGGCGCATCATTCGGACTTGATATCACACTCAAACTCTAATGTAAATTTTTTTGAACAAAAAGGCATAGCATGAAAAAACTAGTATACATTTTGCTTATAACAACTATCTGGGCAGGAAAAACAAACGGAACAGTGGAAGCAACCCTTGCTGCCGCTGCGAGATCAAAAGTTTTTGACCGAACAACTGGAACCTTATTTTTGGGACTCGAAGGAGGGGGCAGCAACGCTATCTCACGCATCAGTAGATTTACCGGCACTGGAGCGCCATTAATTACAGCGATCGGATCAAACGCTCTTCTTACCGGTCAAACAATTGAATTTTTATCATTGATGACTCAAGAAGGACAAACATCACCAAACCTGTCTGCAGTTGTAAAAAACACAAATAACTTTGAACAAACAAAAGTGATTACTCTCAACAACGACGGATCAAAAGTTTCCGAAACAGCAACCGATCTAAAAGACGCTTCCGGCACCAATGCAACTGCTGGAATTGTTCGACTTGCTGCTAACGAAGATCGTGTTTTTGTAGCAGTTCGTCCAAATGGCGGAAATTTGGGAGATGTAAACAGTGGCATTGCACTTATAGAAGTTGACACTGACACTCTGGCACAAACAATAAAGGATGCAACAACTGGAGCGGATGGAAATAAAGCTCAAAAGTTTGACCAAACCTCTGCACAAATAAAAATCAATGGCAATGTCAGTTTTGTCAACATTGGAACTACTACACCAACTAAAAACGAAAGTATACGGCTTCATTGGGATGAAAAACTTCAACGGCTTTATATTGGAGTAAATGTTCAGTCTGGAGGAAATGTTGGTGACGGCGCCCGCTCGGTGGCATTGGCAAAAATTGAGGCGAATGGAACACTCACTATTTTAGACTTTGTGCCAAGCGCAGCATTTGATAATCAATTGACAGATATTATCGGTGCAGCAAGGGAAGATATTTATATATACACACGACGAATCAAAATCATGCACGCCAGCACAGGTCCAAGCTACTTAATTACTAATGGATTCGTTAGCGACTTACAAAATGATCCAGTAAACAGCATTTATGCACTTCCAATTGTTGACAACTCTTCAAACGCTGATCACGGAACTTTAGCGAGAAAAGACTCGGCTCTAACAAACGGTAAATTTACCATTCCTGCGACGACAAATGCACACCTCCTTGATACAAGTAACGCAACTGACCTCGCTGCAGCTTGGGTTGGTGGATCAGAACTGCCCATGCCCGATGGCAACCTACCATCCGACATTGTTGTTGTTGGCGACACCGTATACGCATCAATTGAAGAAGAACAAAGTGACGATAGCGAATCCGGCATTTTTTATTCTCAGGCGCTTTTCGATCAGAACGGAAAAATTATTCGTTGGACACCATGGACCAAGCGAGCGTTTCCTTTTGATGGTTTTCCAATCGGCGTGACAGAAGATCAGCACAAAGGCAAAGTCAGATTTTTTGATGTCGACGCTGCAAACGGAAAAATCTGGGCGGTCGACGGAAACACAAAAACCAATCTTGCTTCAACCTCCTGGGGATTGGGAAATAGAACCAGCCCGAACACTCTCACCTACAAATTAAACCAAACTCTGGGTAACGGCTGTTTTTGCGCGCTTGACTTGGATCAGTCAACTCGCGGATTAGGAACTGAAACTGCCGCCCGCTACGCACTGTTTGGCGGTGTTAACAAAGTGGTTTTTGCCAAAGTTACTGAATCAAAGGAAACTACATCTCCTTTTAACACCAGCAGTGACACCATCCCGGCATCACAAACAGTTATTACTGATTTTTCTGACGCCGAAAATTTTCTAGAGACCGCACTCCCTACTGGCGCAGGCGCGGTCATGACACTGGAATATTCCCGAAGGCTTTCAGCAAGCGATGATCAAAATTACTTTTTTGCCGGCACACAAAATGGTTTGTACGTATTTGCAGCCGCAAACGGTGCTGGATTTACCATCGCTGATACTGTCAATAACTTGAACGCTGCCCCATTCAACGGGCAATGGCATAAAATGAACGGAATCGAAGGCAGCGTGATTGCCATCAAAACAACAGGTCGAGGCAATGATAATCCTGGAAATGGCGCTTTGTACGTTCTTACTGTTCAGGCGAGTACAAGCGCGGAAAGACCTCTGATTTTCAAACTATACAACATTCCTTTTCATGTCTCTATTACAAATATGGAAGGAGCAATTGCTCTTATTGCTGAATCTGAAGTAACTGCAACAAATTCAGACTTGAGCAATATTAAAGCAATTTTGGGAATGGAAGTCATTTCTCGAATTGTTGGAGGTAACACGGCAGAACAACTGGTCATTGCAACTAATCAAGGCCTTTATCGCTCAACAATAAGTGAAGCGGGAGCATCTCCAGGAGTTATAAATGCCACAACACAAGCAGCCGCCCTGTGGCAACAAGTAAGCGCAACCGATTTGTCGATGTACTATAATATCTTCGGCATTGATAACGCCGTTCAACCAACAACAGTCTGGCCTTTACAAATTGCAGACGAAAAAGGGTTACAAACTTTTGAACGAGGAACAATTAGACAATTAAACGGAACAGCTGTTGCAAATCCATACAGCTTTGTTCCAACACAATTTAACTCACTCAATGCCGATCCAGACTTTCAAACAATTGATGCTACAACCTTTTTCTGGTCAGATGGGGCACGTAGATTCTTCATCATTAGCCGCCCGAATGACTGCGGATGCCGCAACAGATTAATGGTCCTCCCCTACGACGCAACTCAATGGAACCTCAACTCCCCAAATCAATATCTGGCAGACCCAACGTTGGGAAATATTTGTCTTTTCCATTGGGTTAAACAGATTGGAGCAACCGGCATTTTGATGGCTGGAACAAATACAGGCATTGTCGCACTGGAGTAGAAAAACGAACCCCCACATTTTTTATGTGGGGGAAACTCGATGAATCGGGAACAGACTCCGCAACCGCTCATCCTGAGTAGCTTTTAAGCGTATCGAAGGGTTCAGAATGGTAGATCATCCTGAAATGGGGGTTCATCCTTGAAGTTCACATCCGAGGATTCCCCTTTTTCATCCTCTTGCACAACTTTCTCTTCTTTTTTTGCAGCTTTCTTTTTTGGCTCTGCTTTTTTTGCCGGCTTGACTTCTGAACGTGATTTAATTTGTTCAATTTGATCGAGCAACTCTTTTTCCAACTTTATGTTTTCGGGTGTTTGTTGCGAACTGGAAGTTGAGTCTGCTGTCTCTGCTTGGGCTGCTGATAAGAATAGTACACGGTCTGCAACTATTACATGCTTGCTGCGCGTTTGTCCGTTGTTATCTTGCCACGAATCTAATTTAAGACGCCCTTCAACCAAAACAGGTCTTCCTTTTTGTAGATATTGACGGCAACTTTCTGCTTGCGGTCCCCAAACATCAATATCAATAAAACAGACTTCTTGAACCATAGAATCTGTTTGTCGACTTCGAAATTGACGATTCGACGCTAAACCAAGTTTGCAAACGGCTTGACCCGAAGAAAGTTGTTTGTATTCCGGGTCCCTTGTCAAATTTCCTATCATAATAACGCGGTTATAATTTGCCATGCGGTAATCCTTTTGCGACAAATAACTAAAAACAACAAAATAAAAACTGTAGAAAAAGCAGTGCGCTCACAAAGTAAACACACTGCTCATCATCTAAATCATCATAGCAAAAAAACAAATTAGTAAAAGAAAGAAAAACCGTTATGCATTCAAAAATAGATACGGCCCTATCATTGCATCTATACGCCGAATTTTTTCAACATCAGAAACATCGCCGCTCCCGATATACTCCAGATCTAATTCGAACTGATTTCTATTTTTAGATGGAACAAGTGAAACTCGCTGCTTAAGATCGTGCAAAATATAAATCTGCATTCCACGCCGCTCATGCTCAGACCACCGCCCACCTATTGTTCCATCAATAGCAGAACGTAAACGAACAAGTTTATTGAGAACTTTTTTACAACCTAAACTTTTTGATGTCAACCAACAGTAGCCACCGTATACAACCGCAGCCGGAACCGCCAATGCTGCAACAGCAGTCGTCAGAGCGTTACTTTTTATATTTTCTTTATCAATTTTTATAGCTCTCCCCAAAAGAGGAATAACAACTTCAAGTCCCAACAATTCAATTTTGGAAAACCAAGACGCTGGGTGCCACTTCTTTTTTGCACGATCATTTTTTATTTTTTCATAATAATCACATACTTTTTTGTAAGCATCTCCGAGTTTATCCTCTTTTTCTTCAGCCCCTTGAATTGCATTCCACAATCTCGCAACTTTATTTTTTATCTGCTGTTCGTATATTTTTTTCAGCCATTTTATCGAATAATTTTTCCATTGAGGAATTCTGTTCCAGCACAACCACAAGGCAACAGACGATCCTACAGTACTAATCAAATAAGGCATAACATTCCGCACAAAATGCCCCGGAAGACCAATCACAGATTCCTTTGTTCGCTTTTTTCCAAAACCTATACTCGCCTGAACACTTTCTAACGTAAAATCTCGAACGGATTTTTTCGAACCTAATTCAGAAATAGATTTTTTGCAGGAAGAAAGACAAGTAGCAGATCGAATAACGAGAACTGTTTTTCTAGCGGAATTTAAAATTTTTTCTTCTGAATTTTGCAAAAAAGATTTACGTAGTTCGTGAAGAGCATCATGAAGAACTCCAAGTTTTTTAGCATGAACACCCCGGAACATTTTTAGACGCTCAAGATGATAATCAACCTCCTGCTGTGCAGTCATCTTACTATTCCACCAGCGCCATGGAGCCTGCTTCAATCGATAAAGTTTGGGGTAAGAACGAATCTTTTTCCACTGCAAAACATAACTATCCAAAGTGCTGACAATATAAAGAAGCTCTTTGGCAACCTGCTTACCATGAACGTAGATAACCGCAGCCAAAACTTTTTCTTCTGACAAAGATTCAGGAATCACTTGTATTGCATTTAAAAAACCCTGTAACTGTTCAGGTGTAGAATTTTTTTCCACATCAAAAAAATGTTCGTACGATGATGGCAATAACCCCGGCCACGAAATGCAAACACTAGAAGTACAACAAATTCGACACGGCAAAAACAAAAAAGAAAAAAAGCTCAAAACAATAAAACAAACTTTTTTAGAAAAAAGATTCATATTTTGCATCCCCCACAAACGGAAAAATTCCAATAACATCATTTTATCACAAACAAACATTTTATAAAAATGCCAAAAATATTCTATTTGAATAGCTGGCTCAAGAGGATTCACTCTATTTATACGGTGTGATAAGCTAACAAACGTTTAACATAACAGTATAAAAACAGAGATTCGAATGAAACAGAACCACACTGAAACCCTCTTTGAGGGATTTCTCCTCATCAACAAACCAAAAAATTATAACTCATTCAGGGCTATTGCACAAATTCGCCGAATTACTGGCATAAAAAAACTGAAGGCCGGCTACGCCGGCACGCTAGATCCTTTTGCCACAGGGCTGCTGATTGTTGGAATCGGCAGGCCCGCCACACGGCTGCTTCATACTATTACCCGTTGGGACAAAAAATACCGGGCACTGGCAAAGCTAGGCAAACAGACTGACACCTTAGATTTTACGGGTCAAATCATTGACACTTGCAATACTGAAATAAAAGAAGAACAGCTCTTTGCTGCAATCAAACGACTTGGAAATCAATACAAGCAAACACCGCCACTTTACTCGGCTCTCAAACACAAAGGTGTTCCTTTGTACAATCATGCTCGAAAAAAAGGAAAATCCGCAAAAGAACTCGAAGCTGTTTTGGAAGCAAAAGCTCGTTCTGTGCAACTACATGAACTGATTTTGACCAACTTTTCTTCTCCATTTTTCACCATACAAGCACACGTCTCACACGGAACGTATATTCGAACACTGGTCAACGACATTGCCCGCAGCGCAGGATCATGCGCAACAACACATGAACTCACACGAACAGCAGTAGGAAACATAAATGTAGAACAAGCAATTGACCTTGATAATCTAAAAACAGTTAAAGATATAAAAGATAATTTGATTCCAGTTGAAAATTTTATGGCGCGCTATTTATCATAAGCGTTTGATTTGCAAGATTAGTACACTTGTCGTATTGCTCACGTGTTTTACAAACCATGTCATTCAAAACCTCCAAACTATTTTCTAGCTTTTGAATGTCCGACTTTTTTTTGGAAAAATCATCGTTGCCATTGAGATAAACCTGAATTCGATCATGCACACAAAGCTGAAATGCTGCACCGGACTGTGTCAATTCTACTGTTAATCTGCTACTTTCGCCAAGCTTTTGACACACACGCTCTTTCGATTTTCGGCCGGCTTTTTTACTCTTTTTTTTCTTTATAACAAACGACTCGGCATATTCTCCCTTTTTCGCAACCTCACTTCGGAAATAAAAAGTAGAAAAAAGCAAAAAGGGAATAAAAAAAATAAGGTTGATACGCATGCTCACTCCTCATGTAAAAATTAACTGCGCCATTGAGCAAGACCTAGACGCATATATTGAATTAACGAAAGAACAACAAGAACAAAAAGAATACCGAGCGCAGTATAGTAAGTTTTTATCGGCATCCACCCAAAAAAGTAACAGGCAAATAGCCAGATAATAAACCAGACCTGCGCAACTGTCGTTGCTTTCCCTAAAATAGTTGGGGAAACTTCAAGATCACCTTTGATCAAGTAGATGACAAAAGCACCAGCAAAAACAATTGCCTCTTTGAATAAAACAAGCAATAAAAACCAGAGGGGAATAGAAAAAAGAGGGGTATCGATAAATGTAAGTGTTGCGAAGCACGAGATCAACAAAAATTTATCCGCTATTGGATCCAAAACAGCTCCAAGAAACGTTTTTTGATCCAACCAACGTGCAAGATTCCCATCAATCACATCGAACGCTGCAGAAATAACAAAGAGCCAGAAGGCTATTCCCCAGGCTCCCATAATCATCGCCGCGACAACAAATGGTGTCAATACAATACGACCGAGTGTAAAAAGCGTTGAAATAGTTATTCTTTTTTCTTTTGGAGGCAACTTACCAAAAAGTCGAAACGTAAATCTTGCCATGAAACTCCATCAATCAAAACATAGGGCTAACTATTTTAATGTTGTAATTACTGTAAAACAGAAGATAAACAAAATCAAAAATTCGCTCTTTTTTTCAAATTAGGCCAGGCAAGGCTTCCAATGTTTTTTAGCCCCTCCTAAGCCATGACAACTCTTCCGTCTTGCAGTACACTAAAAAGCACATAGACTTTAGAAAAATAAGGAAAAACTTATGAATGTCATCGAACAAATCAAACAAACATTTAAGCTATACCTTGAAAAAACATTCGATTTAGATAAAAAAACCATTGAGAATTGCAATTTAGAACTGAATGTTGATCCAGCAAAACAGCAATTTGGCGACATCAGCACAAATGTCGCAATGATACTTGCCAAGAAACTGAAACAGGATCCGCGTGACCTTGCTCTACAAATCGCAAAAGATTTTTCACACGACAACGTTGAAAAAATTGAAGTTGCAGGCCCAGGATTTTTAAATCTGTACCTCAAACCAGAAAGTTTTCATTCGATGATTTCTCAAATGATCTCATCAGGTGATAACTTTTTTAAAATTTCTGAAAACTTTTCTAAAAAAAGATTCAATATTGAATTTGTCAGCGCAAATCCAACTGGACCGTTGCACCTTGGGCACGGACGTGGAGGCATAATCGGCGATGTTCTTGGCAATATTTTGAATTTTGTTGGCCACCACGCAACAAAAGAATTTTATATAAACGATGCCGGCGCGCAGATACAAAAATTGGGAAAATCGTTCAAAGCTCGATGCGAGCAATCAGCTGGAATAGATACAAAAATTCCCGAAGATGGGTATCAAGGCGAATACCTTATTGATTTAGCAAAACATGCTATCTCCGAGTTTGGGCCAAACTTTGCAAAAAAATCACAAGAAGAGCTTGGTCAATACGCTAAAGAAAAAATGCTTATGCAACTTGAAAAAACTCTATCGGACTATGGAATCACGTTTGACGTCTGGTTTTCTGAAAAATCACTTCACGAAAGCGGGTCAATACAAGCAGCTTTCGATATTCTTGAAAAAAAAGGGTACCTGTACGAAAAAGATCATGCATTGTGGTTTAAGTCAACTCAATTTGGGGATGATAAAGACCGCGTCGTGCGCAAATCATCTGGTGATCTGACCTACGTAGCATCCGATATCGCCTACATGGAAAACAAAGTTGAGCGCAGATTTGATTACATGATCATGATTCTAGGGCACGACCACCATAGTTACAGTGTTCGACTTGAAGGACTACGTCAAGCATTGGACATTAAAGCACCACTGCACGTTATTTTGTACCAATTGGTTAAAATGAAAACAAGCGGCCAGATGGTCAGAATGTCTAAACGGGCAGGAAATATTGTCACCCTTAAAGAAATAATTGATGAGGTTGGCGTTGACGTCGCTCGCTTTTTTTATCTGAACAGAAAGGCAGATGCCCAACTAGAATTTGACCTTGATCTTGCACTCAAAAAAACAGAAGAAAATCCCGTCTATTATGCACAATATGCCTATGTGAGAACGGGAAGTATTTTAGAAAAAGCTCCAAACATTGGTATGAACGTGCCAAATACAAAAGATCAAAAAAGCCTTGCTAAATTGCTTTCGCCACTAGGAGAATCAGAAAAATTTTTGATTAAAAAAATGGTTTCGCTCAAACAGTTGCTGGAAAATATTAGCATTAATTTTCACACCCACCTGCTCGCTTATTATGTGTTAGAGCTCGCGCACGCATTTCACAGCTACTACAGTAAAAATCGAGTTCTAGACGAGAAGAACAAGGAAAAAAGCGTAGCACGCCTGCTTCTCATCACACAACTCAGAGAGGTTTTTGTGCTGACTCTTAAAATACTTGGAATCAGCCGGCCCGCACGAATGTAGAGAATCAGCGATTGATAAATAGTTCATTTCTGGCAAACTTTAGTTTTGGGGACAATTGGTATCAATCCTTTACTACAAAATGGGAATTGCATGGCAAAAATAGAACTAAAATTAATACAAGAGTTACGAGACAAAACCGGCTTGGGCATGATGGACTGCAAAAAAGCCCTAGAAGAAACTGGTGGAGACGTCCAAAAGGCGATTGAACTTCTGCGCAAAAAGGGAGCTGCCGTTGCTGCAAAACGTTCAACCAAAGCTACAGCAGAAGGGATTATTCAGGCCTACATTCACCCTGGAAGCCGAATCGGTGCTATGATTGAAATTAACTGTGAAACAGATTTTGTCGCACGAACTGAAGATCTGGCAAAATTTGCTCATGATGTCTGTTTGCACATTGCAGCGCTCAAGCCTCTTTACCTCACCCCTGAAGATGTTGATCCTAAGTTTTTGGAGCACGAAAAAGATATCATGAAGGAACAATTAGCAAATTCTGGAAAACCGGAAAAAATAATTGACCAGATCATCGAAGGAAAACTCAAAAAACTTTACTCCGACATCTGCTTGATGGAGCAATCGTTTGTCAAAAACGACCAACAAACTGTTCAACAAGCACTTGAAGACGTCATCGCCAGAACCGGTGAAAACATTAAGATCAAGCGCTTTGCACGATTTGAAATTGGCCAATAACAAAAGGTCGCGGTGATGAGTATAAAAAAAAGGATTTTATTAAAACTCACCGGAAATATTTTTTTGTCAGACAATAATAGTGCAGGATCGGAGTTGATAAAAAATCTTGTTCGGCAAATAAAAAGTCTGAGCACAACCCATGTTTTTTGTATTGTTATTGGTGGCGGCAATTTATTTCGCGGATCAGTTGAAGGAAAGCAACTCGGTCTGAACAAATCTACTGGCCATCACGTTGGCATGCTCGCAACAGTAATGAACGGCCTTATTTTGCAAGATCTTTTCAGACAAGCAGATCTAAAAAGTTCACACTTGAGTGCGATCATCGCACCGGGTGTAGCTGCATCTGCCCGTCAAGAATCGATAGAGCTAGCTCTTGAGACCGGTTTGCCTATTATTTTTTCTGGCGGAACGGGAACCCCCTTTTTTACTACCGATACAACAGCGGTGACACGGGCTCTTCAAATCAACGCACAAGAAGTATGGAAGGGAACCGATGTCGATGGAATTTATGACAAAAATCCTGCCGAAAATAGTGATGCTCAACTAATAAAAAAAATAAACTACAAAGATACACTGACAAAACAAATAAACGTTATGGACCAAACAGCATTCGCACTTGCAGCAAAACATGAACTCGTTATCCGAGTATTTAATATTTTTGAGCCAGATGCACTGAAAAAAGCAGAAAATGATAAGCTTTTTGGAAGTACAATCAGTTAAATCGCAAACAAAATTAACTATATAAGGGTATCAGTATGATCGAGTGTAATATCAAAGAAAATGACACTCAAAGCTTTGAAAAATCTATGGAACAGGAGATGAGCAAGGCTATTAAACATTTTGAACGCGAATTAGTAACAATAAGAACAGGAAGAGCACACACAGCAATGATTGAAGATGTCAGGGTATCATGTTACGGACAGGCGCCTGTGCCACTCAAGACAGTCGCAGCACTGGCAGCCCCAGACTCACGACTACTCACTATTCAGCCCTGGGATCCTTCAACAATATCAGATATTGAAAAAGGTCTTTTAGCCTCAGACCTTGGGTTAACACCCGCTAACGACGGCAAAATAATTCGTTTACAATTGCCGGAAATTAGCACTTCTCGCAGGGAAGAACTGATTAAGGTCTTGCACAAAAGATTAGAGGAGTGCCGAGTCGCGGTTAGAAACATTCGCAAAGAATTTAATAATCTTGTACGAGATGCAAAAAAGAATAAAACAATATCGGAAGATTTTTCTAATCGCTTGGACGACTCTATAAAAAAAGTAACCGATAAATTTATCGCACAAGCAGAGCAGATGAATAATCGCAAAGAAGAAGAGATCAAAGTGTTCTAAATTTATCTTCATTTTCTTGCACCGTGTGCTAATATCTTATTACCCTTTTACTTAGGTGTTTTAGAGAAAAGTGTGGGCTGCTAGCTCAATTGGTAGAGCATCAGACTCTTAATCTGCAGGTTCTTGGTTCGAGTCCAAGGCAGCCCACCAGAAAATCTCGTTCTCGCAAGAGTGGCGGAATTGGTAGACGCGCTGGATTTAGGATCCAGTTCCCCAAAAGGGAGTGTGGGTTCAAGTCCCTCCTCTTGCACCAGACAAACGAAAAGGCGAGTGTAATGACACAAGAAAAAGCATCGTTACGGCTGGAGACCGAGCAAGTTCGCCCTGCCTTGTGCAGGGCGACTGTCGTGGTTGATAAAAAATTGGTGAACGACCTTTACCAGGAAGCTGTTCTTTCGCAACAAAAAAACATAAAAACATACGGCTTTGGTCAGGGTCAGGTCCCTCTTGAATATATAAAGCAAAATTTCAACGTCAGCCTAACCGATCACTTGAAAGAGTTTCTTTTTCACTATTTTGTCATAAGTTTTTTAAACCAAGAGATCCGAACACAGAAAATACAGACTGCGGGAGAACCTCGACTAACCGATATTGATGTTGCACCAAATACCGTTGCACGCTTTCACTTTGATCTAACAACCTTTTCTGCAATCCCCTTCCAAAATTGGAAATACTTTCCATTCAAAGCCCCCAAAAGAAAAAAATACAAAGATCTGGACCGACAAGTTTCATCATTTGTAAAAGAAGAAAAAGAAAATCTAAAAAACAATCACGAATGTACTATTCAAATTGGCGACTGGGTATGTTTTGACGTATCATTGGTCAATCAAAAAAACAAGCCAGTATTTGGTGAACTTAAAGAAAACTTATGGCTTAAGATTGGAAATGAAGCAGGAGATGAAGAATATCAAAAGATTTTCTTAGGCAAAAAGACGGGCGACACATTTATTAGTAATGATTTTTGCATACAAGATTATTTTAGCAGTCAGATCAATACAAATTATAGCTTCCTTATTGAAATAAAAGATGTTCTTCATAATAGCTTCTTTTGCCTTGATCAGTTTAAAAGACACTTCAAAATTAAAACAAATAAGGATATGTTCCAAAGACTGATTGAGGTTTTTTCTTTTAGAAACGATCTTTCTCAACGACAACTTATGATTGAAGAGTCTCTCAAATTACTGCTCGGCAAACACCATTTCAGTGTTCCAAAATATCTCATACTTCGTCAGGAAAAGCAGGTGCTTGATCTTGTTAGGGACAATCCTGATTATCATGTATACCGAATGCAAAAAGATTTTCGCGATTACGTCCGCCAACTTGCCGAAAAGCAGATTAAAGAAACTATTTTGCTCGATCAACTTTCTCACAAAGAAAATATTGCAATTGAGCATGAAGATATTAAAAATTATCTCAATCTGACCACAAGACCTCGAATGAAAGATTTCATTTACTTTGAACATCCAGAAACAAAAGTTGATGGAAGAGAGATGCCGATATCATCTGAGCTGCTCAAGCAATCCTGCTTGCGGGAAAAGACTCTCAACTATATAATTTATCATCTAACGCGAAAATAACTTTTAGCACCCTTTTTAGAAATTTTATCAGATTTATGTATTAGCGAAAGTAATTGTTAGGCATGGAACATACAAAAACAAAAAAACTGATCATAATAGGATCTGGCCCTGCAGGACTAAGCGCAAGTGTGTACGCCGCTCGGGCAAACCTCAAACCACTTATTATTGATGGCCCGACACCAGGAGGACAGCTTACACTCACCTCTGATATAGAAAACTGGATCGGAGAAAAAAAGATCAGTGGTCCAAAACTCATTGGAAATATGCGTGAGCACGCAAAACATTTCGGCTGTGAATTTTTATCGGAAAGTGTCGCTGAAATCAATGTTGAAAACAAACCATTTATTATAACAACAAGCGGCAACAAAAAACTTAAGGCCGAGAGCATTATTATTGCAACCGGAGCCCGTCCTCGCAAACTTGGGGTACCAGGAGAGCAAGACTACTGGGGCAAAGGTATTTCGGCTTGCGCAGTCTGTGATGGAGCTTTTTTTAAGGACAAAGAGGTTGTTGTGGTCGGCGGCGGAGATAGCGCCATGGAAAATGCTTCATTCCTCTCGAATTTCACCGATAAAATCACCGTTATTCATATTCTTGATAAACTGACAGCATCCACCTCGATGCAAAAAAGGGTTCTGAAAAATCCAAATATCAAAATTATCTACAACAGTACAATCGCGGAAATTTTGGGGAACGGAGACAAAATAACCGAATTGATTGTTGAAAACCAAAAAACAAACGAAAAAAGGAACCTGAAAGCTGATGGCCTATTTATTTCTATCGGCCTTGTTCCCAACACCGAATTTCTTAAAAAGAAAATAGATTTGGACGATTGGGGATACATAAAAATCTGGCACCATCAAAAATTGGGTCACACTAGCACATCTGTCCGGGGAATATTTGCGGCAGGAGATGTTTTTGACTACATGTACAAGCAGGCTATAACTGCTGCCGGAATGGGGTGCATGGCAGCTTTAGATGCAGAGAGGTACCTTAATAATAATCTTTGAGGTCGCCTTCTTTCAGCTTTGGAATGCTATTCCATGACCCGTTGCCCCATATCGAGTACCAGCGCTCTTTGAGACCACCTTGAGAATATCCGCCAGCCTCTTTTTCTGGCCGAATCTCAACGTTTCTAAGCAGGCTTGCGAGTATTTTATCTCCACTTTCATCTCTATGGCTGAGGTAGTATTTTTCGCCGTCCTGAGTTTCAAAAATTATGCCTTTTGGTTTACCTGCTACTATTGTTTTATAGGTAGTTGGCCCAGCGACTTCAGATCCCCAACGCGCAAATAGATTTACTTTTTCTCCAGGGGCAATTTCGCATTTCTCTTTTCCAGTTACAATCCAGCCCCTAAAGAATCCTCGTGCTGTTACTTTGCGGTTGGAATAGAAACATTGAGTTTTGTTTTTTCCAACGTGGAATTTCACTTTAATGTATTCCGGCGAGTTGTTGTATAAAGTGATCCACGTGCTTCCAGGCTTTCTGTCCGCCGCAATCTTTAACGCTTCTTTCTCAAAACCTTCTGCTTTATATTCGGCAGTCAAGCCCTGCGTAACAAAAAATAGTGCTGATGCAGCAAGCAAAGCGAGCTTTTTCATTTATTTCTCCTTTATTTATTTTATCCAACCCTGCAAGCCAAACCGTACTCAGTTTGGCTTGCAGAACCTTCTAAAAAGCTTTCTTGTATTTTTCGTCAATCTCATTTGCCATTTTAATGTACATGGCAGTTGGTTCTTTCAGTAGATCAAAGAGGCCAGGGTATTTTTTGTTGTCTCGATTCAGCTTTTTCGTCAACTTGTTGCGTCTATTTACTTTTGCCTGGTAAAGGAAGTTCCAGCGTTTATTTTTCTGTTTATGTTCAGCGATAAGCTTATTAAGCTGATCTACCTCTTTTTGTCGGTCAATCAGTTTTCTAACTGTTTTTTCTATCTTCTCTTTGCCAATTTTTTTGACAAGATCTTTGTTCTTTTCAACCTTTTCGACGCCTTTAATTACAGCATCCTGAAGTGCGCACATTGTTTCCTCTGAAGCTCTTTCCATCATTGTTTTCAGATCATAAAGAATGGAATTGGCCTGTTTTTTGTACTCTTGCACTGCACCTGCCAAAATTCGATTAATACCGTAGTACTTTCTGTTGTACTTGATGATTCTGGCCCTCAGTCTTTTTGCCTTCTTCTTCAGACTTCTGTAAGCGACACTCGTTTTCATTTTGAGCAGGTTGAAGCTTGCTTTTATGTGCTCTTTGGTGAATAGCTTGTGTTTTTTTAGTTTTTGTTTGTATTGTTTTTTTCGTTCTCTATAATTTGCCACCTGCTTTTCAATATTTTCAAGACGCCTACTTGTGCGGATGTATTTTTTTGTTCTTGGGATAACTTTCTTTTTAAGTATTTGAGCGAGTTGTGGATTCTGTTTTATAGCCTCTAAAGATATCTTATCCAGGGCTTTATTGAGCCTAATTGTTTTGATTATTCCCTTAGATGTAGAACCCTTAATTGCTTTATTGAGTTTTTGAACTTGTTTTATCTGGTCAGCATTGAGAATCCCCGGATACTTCTTCTCAATTCGATTAAGCGCTTTGCTCAACGAAACAGAGTCAATGAGCTTTGTTGCAGTAAGCCCTGCTGTTAGGATACCTCCAAATGGAATAGCTACCCCTGTAAGAATTGCTATAACAAGTCCTGTGACAAGCGCTGGAATCATAGCTGACTTTGCAGCCGGCTTGACTAACTTTAAGGAAATAGCGCCACTTTCTGTGAGTTTTGATAAATGTTTTAACATTTTTGCATGCTTTCTTGAATGCTCGAACAGTTTTTGCATGTCGTAAACTGTTCCCGTCCAACTAGTTCCCACCACGGTAAGTTTTTTTTGTATAATAAATTTTCCAATTTGTCCTTTGGTTCCTATAAAACCTTTTATTGCCCGCGTAATTTTCGCAGTAAATGGTCCAATCTTCTCAAATCCAGGTAAAATCTTGACAAGATACACATTTGCAGGAGGAAGAATAGCTGAAATAACAAGCGATATAAGTACTGATATGAGTATTTCAGCGGCTATACTTGCAACTGTTGCACCTACGGTGATAGCAATAATTGTTGCTATCATCAATTGAACTCTTTTTCGAGTGTCTTTTATGTGAGCAATTGCGGTATCTATTTCGGCTTTTGTTGGTTTTTTTGTTTCCCAAGTGGGAAAAAATTTTTTGAGAACACGACTTTCAGAAAGAGGCAAAACTGTTCTTTTGATTTTTCCTGTTGGAATTGGTTGCTGATTTTGGGGTATTAGTTTCACTTTTTCAACAGCCCATTTGGCCCCTTGAGCTACTTGCTTGGGCGCACTTGCAAACAGATGAGTTGGCAGCATTCCGATAACCAGTCCGGCCAATATAAGTTTGCCAATAGTTTTTTTCACTGTATTTCGTCTCATCGACTCTCCTTTTTATTTGCACTCTTCCTTTGTATTTATTTTTCTGGGTATCAACCCTTATCTTTAAAATAACCCTTGATGAAAATAAAAATCTAGAGTTTAATTACATTTTGAATATTTTATGACAACTTATAAAAATGCTTGCCGATTAAGAAAATCATCAAAACACTCTGTCAGAGGGGTTTTGTTCACTTTTGGCTCATTCTAATTGCAGAACAACTAAATGAACTCTATTTTGGAAATACATTGAAACAGCATAAAAGGTTGAAAAAAAACGTTTTTTGCTTAGACTGAGGATAAAATAGGCTTATTTTTGTTATTAAATTCCAGGAAAAAAACATGTCGGTAACACTTTTTAAAAAAAGTCACAAAAAACGTAACCGGAAACACGGATTCCGCGCACGCATGAGAACAAGAAGCGGCAGAAAGATAATTAATCGTCGCAGGGCTAAGGGTCGCAAGAGATTAGCGGTTCGTGGCTACTGATCAAACTTATCGAATAAATGAAGCGAATTTCTCGTTTTACTAAGCAAGAAATTTCGGAAATATTCAAAAAGGCCCGGAGAGCTGTACGGCGTCCGGGCCTTGATATTTTATGTGCTCCTGCAGCAAAAAAAACTGGAAGAATTCTGGTAATCACACCTCGAAAAGTTGGTTCTGCACCGCAAAGAAACCTAGTTCGCCGACGATTGAAAGCGATTTTTTACGAGAAAAAACTTTTTGAACGCGGTTTTGACTGCGTAGTCATTGTAAAAAAACCTGGTGTGCTCCTAACATTTGAAACTCTGGGGGACCTTTTAGAGCTGGCCTCAAGAAAAATGGAACAAAAGTGAAAAAAGTTATCACCCTGCTCACCTGGCCAATCCGAAAACTTCTTCTTTTTTTGATCGTCGGTCTACGCCCCCTTTTAGGACCAGCGTACTGCAAACTAACTCCATCCTGCACTAACTATGCTATGGAAACCTTAAATACACAACCGCTACTTAAAGCAATCTGGCTAATCTGTAAAAGACTGGTCAAATGCTTCTGGCCACGCTAAAAAACTCTCACAAAACAATTCCAAATGCTTTTTTTGCCAACCCCACTGCAAAACCTTAAATTACAATAGAAAAAACCTAACTCTCGCCCAATCCCACACAATCGCGCTCGACGCTTCACATTGAAACAAATCGCGCTTAACAGTTGAAAAAAGTAGCATTTATAGTATTTTGAGATAATGCAAGATGAATAGAGGCATGTTGTGTATCGTGTTTAGGGGGATCATTAGGTCGTGAAAAAAACTGTCGTCTTTGTACTGTCATTACTATTTGTACCATTCAATTCGCGTACAAATCTCGATTTGATAGAAGCAAACTCATTTAGAGAAATCAGGAATAAAATTAAACAAAATCATGAGTTGTGCTTTGAATTTTTAGAAAAAGCTCTTCAGAGGGCAAATTTTGTTCCTCAAAAAACAACCAAGCTGCTTGTCGAGTTTGCTGAAAAAAAAAACAAGCAACGCCTGGAAAATTTACTTAGAAATGCCCCCCAGAACAAATACAAATACCAAACCTTCTTTGCAGCATTTTTAAAAAAAACTAGCCCAACGTATCTGAGAAAGAAATTCCCGCATATTTTTGGAGCATTTGAGATTTTGACACAAAGTGAGTGGCATTTAAAAAAGCACAAAAAACTCATTAAAGATTACCTCGAAAGAGAATTTCCTGCGGTAAGAAACAATGAAGATGCAATAAAAATGCTTCTGGAACTGGATAAACGAGAGCAAGAAGAAACAAAAAAGGGAAGATATGTTTTTATCCATGGTCAAGGCTGGAAATGGAATTTTCTTTCCGATGTTTTTAAGGAGCTATGGGAACTTAAATACAACGAAACAGTTACTGACTATCAATTCCTTCGCTTTAAGCCCAAGTGCAAAAATCTAAATGATGAAATAAAAAAGCGAGAAAGAGCCCTACACAATAGAGATGACTACAATTCTATAGGATCAGATATCCACGGATGTGCGGGAAGAATTTTTATGAACCACGCAGTCTTTGGCAGTGCAACACGATACAACGGTTTTTCAATACGTTATTGGATTGAAAAAAGAAACATGAACAACAATGGAATTCCGGTTAAAAGACTCTTTAAAAAGATGGGAATGGAAAAATTTTTCAAAAAATATAAAAAAGAACTCAAAAAACTAGAAAAATTGCATGAAGAGTCGAGCAAGTACGGAAGTCTTCTTCTTATATCTTGTACATCAGAACAGGTAGAGAAAGCAGTTATTCCATCAGATTATTTTGGAAAAAGAATAGATTTGGAGATAACAGGACGCTGGTTCTCTAACACAACGCATAATGCCAAACAAATTATTGACTCTTTAACAGAGAGAGCAAACACAAGAATGGTAGACGACAACATGATTCAATATTGCTTACTCCTTACTCAAGACTGTGCCTTGGATCCGCATAACGGACCACGAATCTATACTTTTCACGCAGCAAATGAGAAAAAATTTGCTCAGTATAAAAAACTTAAAGATGAGATTTTTTCACAAATCGCAGCCGACATGAAACATTGAAAAGTGGAATAAAGCAATGATGAAAATTTTAATTACAACTTTAACCTTAGTGCCGGCCCTTTTGTATGGCAACCTTATACAAAATCCTGCCCCGGATCTTCCGTCTGAATACTATTTTTACAGAAATAACATTGAACAGCTCAGATTTGATTCTAGAAACTCTCCAGAGGGAAGCAGAAATATGCTCGACCAATTGACCAGGCATGACCAAATGGCTGCACTTGACCTTTTTGAGTCCGCATTACAAAAGATGGACAAGGTTCGTAAAAATACACTTTTGAAGCTAATAAAGTGGATCGCTAGCACCTACCCTCAAGAATCAGAGGAAAGGGTCCAAAACTTTACAAAAACAAACAGCATCTTTCAATCGTTTTTTGAGCACTTTTTTAAATTTGGAAACATATTGGTTTTAAAAAAATATTTTCCAAATATAACTGTTACAGTAATCAAACAAACACAAACTGAGTGGCACCTAGCAAAATATAGTGACTACATAGACGAAGATATAGACGACAGAAAGCTAGAAAAAGTCCTCTTAAAAATCCACCAAAAAGAAAAAGACGAAAAGGTAAACAAAAAACGCTACGTGTTTTTTCACGGCCAACGCTGGAAGTGGCACTTTGCATCAGAAATTTTCAAGAAGTTATGGGAATTGAAATACGATGAAAAAGTTGGTGACGACTTTCAATTTCTCCGTTTTATAGACAAAAATGGACGCAGCTTTTCATCTGAAGAGAGAAGGAGAATAAGCGCTCTTCGTGCAGAAGACAATTACTCAAGGAGAGATGAAAGAGAAACTGAAAATTATGTTCCGGCATCAAGACTTTTTATGAACTACGCGTTATTTGGAAACTCCAAACGTCGGCATGCCTCTTCCTTCTATTATTTCACACAAAATTATGATCGCTCACGAGATCAAAGATATATATCTGTGAGAAAATTATTTGATGAACTTGGTCTATCTAGGTTCTATAAAAAATACAAAAAAAAATTCGATAGACTGAAAATTCTACATCAAAAGGCAAAAACGTACGGAAATATGTTGCTGCTGTCTTTCTCTCCTGAGCATCTGGAAAAAACCGTTATTTGCGCAGATTGGAACGGTAATATCAAACCCGCTTATATTAACGGACGGTCATGTAAAAACACAAAAAAAATTATTGATTCCCTTGAGAGCACAGATGAAAACCTTCGTGTTTCAACAGATTACTACTGTACAAGTCCCGATAGTGATGGTCTAGAGTTTTGCTGCATTCTAACCCATGATTGTGCCCTTGATCCACAAAATGGCCCGAGAATTTATAATTTTAATACGCCAAAAAAGAAAGAATATGAAGAATATGAAAAACTTCGCGATGAAATTTTTGGAGAACTTGATAGTGATCTGCGTAAAAATGTTTAACAAAAACAAGCTTTCACATTTATTAATACCTATTTTTGTACTGTGCGCACAAACTTTAAACATAAAAGCTGATGGCGCGGGGATTCTTCCATTTGTAAAAGAAAAAAATCAAATCTTTTTTCTTGTAAGTGAAGATAGGCATCGTCTGGGGGTGTGGACTGATTTTGGAGGAAAAGGCGAAGCAAACATTGATGATGCAGCAAAAGAAGGACACGAAGAAACAATGGGAATTTTCACCGGACACCATAAAAAACCATACCGTCAGAAATATGACGCAATACCATTACTTAAACAAAAACTAAACGAAAAAATGTGTCTTAGAAAGCATTTTTTTGACTGTGAATATGCAACATATATTTTTGATGCTACTCAATCAGTACGGCGTTTAGACGGAATGGAAAAAACAATAAAACTTTTTTACAGCACACTTGAAAGGCTCAAGAACAAAAGTAACCGTTATATTTATCGATGCTACTCTGAAAAAGAATCATTCCTATGGATAACAAAAAAAGAACTTTTACAAGCTATTGATAAAAACAAATCTATCAAAGGCAAAAAACTGTACAAACCCTTTAGGGACAATCTACTTCAACATAGAGAGCTTATTGCCTCTTTGTAGAATTATAAATAGTGTTAAAAAAATAAAAACGAGGTTGAACAACATATGAATAAAAAAATTTTGTCTCTATTGTTTTGTTTGTTGCCAATCTTTGCCAATGTAAATGCACAGCACGAAACTATTCTTATTAATGGTTTTACCATAAACATTAAACTTGGAAATATTATAGAAAATGATACCGATGTTATTGTAAATTCAGCAAATAGTCAGTTAAAAAGAGGAGGAGGTCTTTGTGGCCAAATCTTTAGAAGATCACAAGAAAACGGAAAACTTCTTAAAGAAATTTGTGAAACAAAGAATAAAGACAATATTGATATAGCCGATGTTGTTGAAACAGATCCTTGTGGACTTGAAAAATTCAAAAAAATATATCATGTTATTCCACCGAATTTTAATAAACATAACCCAATGCAAAGTAGCATCCCTTTCGATGAAAAAGGAAAAGAGCTCCTTGAAAAATGTTATGAAAACATCCTAAAAAAAGCGGTTATTTCTGGATCGGGATCTATATCGATCCCTTTTTTAAGCGCAGGAAACTTTAAAAGATCTTTTTTCGATTTGCCCGATATGGCCATGATAGCAATTGAATCAATAAAAAAATTCTGTAAATCAAATAAAAACACAAACCTAGTAATAGATTTCTTTTGCTTTGATCCATTTACCTACGAATTGGTAATGTATCCAGCATGGAGCAAAATTAGACTTATTAAACTAAAACGACAAATGAAAAAAATGGTTTCCGTTTTTCGCTCTATGCATGGAAATATGAGCAAATTTGAAATGAGCTCATTTATGCAAAGCTGCTTGGACGGCGTATTGCTTGAAGAAGAAGAAGAAGAAAATGAGCCTCAAAGCAACTTCGTTGCAAGCTCACTTAATTCGCTTCGTTCACTGCTCTCCAAGTAGACTGAGCCAAAAATAGGTTCCCCTTTGAACCGTTCACTCGCCACCACAAGACCGTTGCTACTAAAATCAAGATAAGGGGAATCGATCTGGTATGGATCTCCTGCTAGCACAATTTTACTCCCTTCACCCACTCTAGTGATAAGCGTTTTCACTTCATGAGGCGTCAAATTCTGAACCTCATCAATTAAAATAAATTGATAGGGAATAGACCTGCCTCGCATGTATGTGATTGCTTCTAGGCTCAATTTTCCACGCCGAACAAGTTCGTCAACATGAGAAAGTCCACCCGGAAGATGGTCTCTTCTTTTTTTGTCGTGCTTGCGCACTTTTGCCCCTTTGCCTCGCCGTTCTTTTTCGTGACGCTTCTCTCGTTTGCCGTCCAGTTCTAACTGAACTCGCTGAATGTGTCTTCCTACACTCGCATGATGCACAATAAACTCTATGTTGTCATAAATCGGCAACATCCAACTGTGCAGCTTTTCCTGGATATCTCCAGGCAAATAACCGATATCTTTTCCCAAAGGAACAACTGGGCGAGAGATCAGCATCTTTCTATATTCATCTTGCGTCAACGTCTGATGCAAACCTGCAAGCAACGCTAAAAATGTTTTGCCCGTACCTGCAGGACCAAACAAAGTTACCAACTCAACAGACCGATCTAAAAGAAGATCGAGCGCCATCAACTGCTGCGGATTACGCGCCTGCAATGGCCAGGCGAAAACAGGATCTTTTACTTCGAGAAACTTTTTTGCTCCAACAAATCGAAAAAGCTTATTGTTAAAGGGATTGTGATTGCTCTCAACAAGAACAAACTCATTGCGAACAAGTTGTTTTTCTTCCGCCATTTCATTTAAAATCTCTGGAAACCCCCGCTTGAGTTGCACCGCCGGCACCTGAACACACTTCCACCCCTGATAAAATTTTTCACGAGTGATTCTGCCCTTCAAATAGTCTTCCGCCTCTATGCCAAACACATCCGCTTTTACCCGAGCATTCAGATCCTTTGAAATAAACTTCACATTAAACCCGAGGTTTTTCAGTGAAAGAGCGGTATGCAAAATATCATTGTCCGGCGTAGAACTTTCAAGCGCAGCCAGAGTAGGCTGTTCACCTTCTGGAAAAATAACCTTGAGACGACCACCATTTTCCAGTTCAACACCATCTCGCAAAGAGCCAAGTTGACGAAGTCGATCAAGCATTCTGTTTACTTGTCGAGCGTTACGCCCCCGACCGCTATTCTCTTTTTTGAACGTATCAAGCTCTTCAAGAACAATGAGCGGTATTCCAAGAAGCGCTCCTTGAAAGGCATAAATAGATTGTGGATCATACACTAAAACATTAGTATCGAGTAGATAGATTCTTTCAGCCAAATTACAACTCCCAGTAATAACTATATTTTTGTTTGGTGCGATAGTACCACAGTCAGGGAGTCCACACAACCTGTGAAACTATATTTTTGCACGCATCTTGGTATACTTAAAAACTCGTAAATCTGATGTAAGGAAATTTCAAGTAGGGAACCCATGGATAAAAAAAAGAATGACGAAAAAATGGAAATGTTACGTCACTCAGCAGCTCATCTGCTTGCTCAAGCAGTCATGGAACTGTTCCCAAAAACAAAACTTACACTTGGACCACCAACCGCAAACGGTTTTTTTTATGACTTTCTTCCAGAAGAAAACCTAAAAGAGTCTGATCTTGAAAAAATTGCCACAAAAATGTCTGAAATTGCAGATCGAGATCTTGCAATAACACATGAAGAGATTTCCAAAAAAGAGGCACGAGAACTTTACAAAGACAATCCATTTAAACTTGAAATGATCGATGGTATACCTGGAGATACGGTAGGCATCGCCAGACAAGGTGATTTTTATGATCTTTGCAAAGGTGGCCACGTCAAATCGACCGGCCTTTTGAAACATTTTAAACTGACCAATCTTTCTGGAGCCTACTGGCGAGCAGACAAAAAAAATCAGGCCTTGCAGCGAATCAACGGCGTGGTTTTTCCAACAGCAAAAGAACTTCGCATTTACGAAAAACGTGTTGAAGAAGCACAAAAATATGATCACCGTAAACTGGGCAAACAACTTGATCTATTTTCGTTCCATGAAGAAGGTGTCGGATTTCCGTTTTTCCATCCGAACGGCAAAAAAATACTGAATGTTTTAACTTCATTTTTGCGAAAAAAACTGGAAGAAGACGGATATCAAGAGATCCAAACACCGATTATGCTCAGCGATGAACTTTGGAAACGATCTGGCCACTACGATCACTACAAAGAAAATATGTATTTTTCCAATATTGAAGATAAAAGTTACGCAGTCAAACCTATGAACTGCCCTGGCTCAATTCTCACTTACAAAACTCGCCCCCATTCATTCCGCGAACTTCCTTTAAAACTTTCTGAGTTTGGCCTTGTGCACCGACACGAACTGTCCGGCGTACTTCACGGTCTCTTTCGAGTTCGAGCCTTTACACAGGATGATGCGCACATTTATTGCACCCCCGAGCAAGTTGAACAAGAAATACTTAATTTGACCAAAAGCGTCGAAGAAGTACTCCGACGATTTGATTTTGCAAATGTTAAAGTTGTTCTCTCTACAAAACCAGAAAACGCCATGGGTTCGGATGAACTCTGGAAAAAAGCGGAAGCTGCTCTGGAATCTGCACTGAAAAAAACTGGTCTTGAGTACACAATTAATGAAGGTGATGGTGCATTTTATGGGCCAAAAATAGATTTCATTATTGAAGATTCAATGGGAAGAGATTGGCAGTGCAGCACAATCCAACTTGACTTTTTCCAGCCAGAAAATTTCGATTTAACTTATGTAGCCTCTGGCGGCAAGCGTAAGCGTCCAGTTATGATTCATCGAGCTCTTTATGGCTCTCTTGAACGTTTTTTTGGTATTTTAATTGAACACTACAAAGGCAAATTTCCATTCTGGCTCGCACCAACACAAATTAAAATCTTGACCATCACCGACGAACAACAAAAGTATGCTCATGAGCTGGAAAAAATATTAAAAGAGCATAATCTTAGAGTTGTTGTTGATGAATCATCTGAGCAAATCTCTTCAAAAATAAAAACTGCTCAATTGGAGCAGGTTCCGTGGATGTTGGTAATCGGAGCAAAGGAACAGGAAAACAAAACCATTACACTCCGACCACGGGAAGGAAAACAGGAGTTCGGTCTGACAGTAGAACAACTTATCAAGAAAGCAAAAGCTCTTCTTGAAGATTCCTAAAAAATTCCTCCTTACATAAGCCCCAACCTCCTCCAAAAGGGTCGGTTTCACTGTCGCCATTTTCTTGCGCAATGAAATAATTTCCATTTTCTTGATTTAACAAGCATTCTATCTGTAAAATTAGACTATGGGGGAAAGGTAAAAATTGTTTGTGTGAAAGAAAACCCTGTCCAAAAGAAAAAAGGGGGGAGTAAATGAAGAAAAAACAACTGGCCGTGCTTATTCCTATCGTTTTGATTTTAGCTATTGGAATAAAAATAATGGCAACTCGAGATATGGATGATCCGAAAAAAATAATGATGGATGAATACGTTTTTAATGCAGACGACGTAAAAATGGTTGAGATGTCGCGTTATGAACGTCAGGTCTACGGCGGTGAATCATCTTTTTTAAAAGCAAAAATGTTCGATGATGAATCTGAATATTGGAAATTCCCACTTGCGCAAAAAAAAGGAAGAATTCTTGGCGTACGACCAAAAAATGAAAACGATATTGTCCCAAAGGCTGATTTTTCCGTCAAATTAGGAAAAACAAAAGATTTTTACAAACTCAAAAAAACGGGTGGAATCTTGGGATTCTTCAAAAAAAGCAGCCGAGTTATCTGCATGAGCCTATTTCAACGTTCGAATATGGGAAAAATAAATGATCCCAAAAAATATCTCACACCAAAAGATCTTGGCTACGAAGGGGAGTTTCCTTATCACTTTCCTTATACCATTAAAACAAAAAAGTTCGGCACTATACCGTACAAATGCTTTGTTTCTAACGAAAATGAAAAACTTAATAAAATTTTTGAAAGATATATGAAACTCCGAAGAAGAAGATAATCCAAACAGGCTCCCCTACCACCCAACAACCACAAAAGAGATCTCATTGTTCGCAATGGGTCTCTTTTGCTTTTTGGCACCAAATATTTAAAACACACTGGCAACAGAGCGGATAAATTGGTCTGCACACATTTTGCCCCCACATGACAAGAAGTCTATTAATCTCAATCCAATGCTCTGGCTTCAAAATCTTTTTTAGCTGAATCTCTGTTTCCTCTGGCGTCCTAGAGTTTACCAAACCCAAACGATTAGAAATTCTGTGCACATGTGTGTCAACACATATTGCCGGCACACCAAACGCCTCACCAAGAACAAGATTGGCAGTTTTTCTTCCTATCCCCTTAATTGAAAGCAAATCCCGCTCATTTTCAGGCACTTGCCCACCAAAACGCTCAAGCAGCTCTCGTGAAACATCGTGCAATGTTTGTGCCTTCTGGCGAAAAAAACCGACCGGTCGGATAATATTTTCCAGCCGGTCGATTGATATATTCAACAACTTCTGCGGCGTCCGCACACCCTCAAACAATTTTCGAGAGATCGGCAACGAGACAGAATCTTTTGTTCGCAGACCAAGAAGACAAGAAATCAAAATCAAAAATGGCTCTCTTCCATACTCATCAATAATCTGAGTAACAGCCGGCTTGACCATACCAGCCGTCGCCTCCCGCAAAACAGAGATGAACCTGAAAGACGCCCCTGTGATATTGTCCCCTCTTGATGTGTCTAAAACCCCCTTTTCCATTTTCCCCCTCAAGAGCCGCAATCCTGCTTGTAGAGCAGAATTACCTGTGATAGACTAAATTAGATTGCACCTACCAAGGAGGAGTAACAGCTAAAAGAAAAACTAAAAATAACGAAGAAATTTTAAATGCTATATCTTTAGAATACATATTTCCTCCTTATGCTTTATTTAATTACAACTAAAACAAATATCCCGAAAATCCTTAGTTTAGGCTTGTTCCATAATAACGTTTCACTTAGTTAAGATCAATAAATGATGATAAATTTTTTCGATGCACTTGGATTACTCGTCAAACCGATCTGGGCATTTTTAGGAAGTCACCCCTTTCTACTCTTTGCTGTCACAGTCTCCCTTTTACTTAAAACTGGATTGCTTATTCTTTTCGCCATTCGAGGATTGCGCACCTCAAAATTATCAATCCCTCTAACCCTTTTGTTACTAGTATTAATTGGGGGTATGGCAGAAGATGTAGCTTGGATAGCTCGTCTCTTACAAAAAATCTTCTATATAAAGACAAATATTCCCCCCCTTTTTCTTGTCAGAATCGCCTGGGCATTTTTTGTAATAAGATATCAGGCCTTGGCACTATTTATACAAGTCTTAACAGACAAAAAATTCAAACTTAAACTCCATCAAATACCATTCTTAATAGTGAGTGCAGGATTCGCTGTATTTTTTATTGTATTAAACTTTTTAAACTTAAAAAATTTGGTTCGCCATCAAATAGAATTCAAAATGATGGAAGCCGCAACTTTCTATACAACAATTCCCCTCATATTAACAGCTTTAACACTTACACTTTTAAAACTTCGATCTACACGTACACCAAGAATTATTCGAAAGCAACTAAAGGTCCTCATACGCTATCTTGTACTTCCAACTGTCATTGCAGATTTCATACAAAGCTACCCTTTTTACTATATTCCAACCTTACTAACCCACACTTACTCCGTAGTTGGCATTTCTACAATAGCTTTGACCTGTACCATTTACTACAGTGCGCGCAAGGTTATGGGGCTGAGATTCCTTAATCTATACGAGCATGTACGCTCGCCCAAGGGCTTTAACTTCATGAAAGATTTTAAAAATGTACTTGAACAATTTAGTTTGGTTACAAACGAGCGTGAACTCAATCACATAACTCAAAGCTTCTTCAAAGATGCATTTCGCATCCCCATTCGTAGAACTCACCTGCACATTCGCGCTATAGACAAAACACATTCGCAGAACCATCTACAAAAAAACAATATAAACACAGAAACCTCATTGGTAGAAAACTTTATAAGTGCACACAATAATCTCAGTCAGGTAGGTGTAGCACTCAAAAAACAGAAAATTTTCATAACAGATGAGATGGCATTCAACAATTTTTATGAAAAAAACGAAATTCAAGAAAAAATATTAACTTTCCTTATCAATATTAATGCGGACATCTTTATTCCTGTTTACGACAAAGAAACACTTGTTGGATACATTGTTATCGAACGATATGCACGATCTCGGGAGGCGGACAAAAATACTGAATTTTACAGCAACGTTGACCGCGATCAAATGGTCGTTTTTGCGACTTATCTTGGAAATATTATTCACCTTCTTCATAACAGAAACCTAAACACCATCATTGCTCAACAAAAAGAACTGCATGAAGAACTATACGACAAGCACCAAAAAATAAATCAATACAAAGAATCTATCCGCTCATTTATGCGCACTAATAAACAGAGAAAAATCGGAATTATTTTTTACAAAAACCGCAAATTTACATTTGGAAACCAAACTGCTCAAGAGTTGATCCAGGTAAATATCAACACACACGAGGGACATCCAATTAGCAAAGTCCTCAAAAGGGTCGCCGTTCAGGCACTGGAATACAAATCGCAGCAAACAAGTTTTACTCAGGACGAGAAAGGAAACAGACTTGTCGTCTCCGCTATACCAAACATCGAACAAAACAACGTTATTATCACCGTTTATTATCCTGAAATTTCCGACATTCTTAAGAAAAAAATTGAACTACTCAGTGACCCGACCAAATGGGACTACCTGCTTTATCTTGAAACAACAAAATCTGGTAAATTAATTGATCAATTAATACCTGGAACAAGCGAGACCATTTTAAATTTCAAAATCGATCTATTAAAAATAGCCCTGAGCAAAAAAGCAATTTTGTTGGATATGCCTCAAGAGGACCTTATTCCAACCGTTGAACTCTTGCACCACATAAGCTTGCGTAGAAAACTACATATTCTTCAACTTCAGAGCAAAACATCATCAATTGAAACTGCGAGCAAACTGTTTGGAATTAACCCTATTTTTGGTTTAGCAGAAAAACAAAGTGCAAAACCCCTATTGGAAAAGCTGAATGGTATAGGAACATTATTTATTCAGAACATTCATTATCTTGACCTTGAGACACAAGAATATCTCGCAGAATTTCTTAGATATGGCATGTATCGCACTTTCAAAAGTGATCAAAAACAATCAAGCAATGTTCGCATAATCTGTTCAACAAACAAAAACCTGCAAGAAATGACACAAGAAGGAACTTTCAATAAAGACCTATTTAACGAACTAAATAAAACACAGCTCACTATGCCATCACTCATCACCCTCTCGGAAGAGGAACTAAAGGATCTGGCCACTGGATTTAGTGAGCAGGCAATTAAAACAGAAGCATTTAAAAACCTGTTTGAACTTACAGACAAAGAAAAAAGAAAACTTACCAACGCAAAGCCAACAAGTTTGCAAGAACTTAAAATAAGAGTTCAACAACTCCTTTCAAAAAAAACTCAGAAAAATGAGATTTGTGAGGAAACACAATTTGATCCGGCATATAATATTTCCGATCCAGAACTTATTGAAGCAGCCCGACTGGGCAAACACGCCCTCAAAGATCCAAAAATAATGACCATGCTATGGAACAAGTTTAAAAATCAAAATAAAATTGCAAGCTTTTTGGGTGTCAACCGCTCTTCGGTAAATCGCAGGTGCAAAGAATATAGCCTCATACCTTAGAAACCGCCGCCCCTTTGCAGAGGGCGGCGGATCTTTTTTTTATAATGCTGTTTTAAAAAGCAAAGTTACATAGTAAGTGGCGGAAAATCACGAAATAGAACAAGCGAACAAACCAAAATAACAGATAATTTCAACGCAACAATAGAAAACAAACCTGCATATTTCATAGTACACTTCCTTATGTTTTCTTTCATAGCCAAATCCCCCTCAAAAATAGGATGATTAAACAATTTTTACGAAATACAACATCCATTTCTCGACTTGATTACCCTTCCCCCTTTATAATGACACCTGCCATCTGATCAACAAACGCACAGAAATGTTGATTTTTGCCGTTCATAATATCGATAGGCACTTATAAAAGCAACAAAAAATGACAAAAATTTTCGAGATACTTATAAACATCTCACAATCTTTATGGTCCTTTCTAGGGGGATTCCCCTTTCTTCTTGCCATCATGACTTTTTCGTTTACTGTCAAATTTTACTTTGTGATCAATCTTTTTGTACACATGCGAACAAACAAAAATTGGCACATTCGTCGCTCTTGTGTTTTGCTTATACTTGTTCTTGTAAGCGCGATGTTCTCAAACTCTGCTTGGATAATTAAAATAATTCGCAAACTGTTCATACCAAGTCTAAACTACACGTTTTGTATATTTTGGCTGCGTATTGCATGGGCATCCACTGTAATTCAATACCATGCTCTTGCGCTCTTTATTGAATCCCTTGTAGAAAAAAATCGTCTTTTGGGATCCCGTCAGAAAATACTTGTTACCATGACCGGCATCTTCTTTGTTGCGCTTTTAACACTCTCTTTCTTTGCCATCCATTCTCCTCGTAGCTTTGGAAATGTTGAAGCTCACTTGATTACAAGTATTTTGCAATACTGTTTGTTTCCTGTTTTATCGCTGAGCGTATTGATAACAACTCTCAAGCTACGCTTTTCCAAGCTGCCCCGTCTGTTAAAAATCCAAACTAGCGTGTTTATCAAGAGCATGATTTTTCCATTTTTACTTTTGGAGGCAACACACATATATCCACTTTCCATTCTTAGAGGCTATATCGGCAATGTAAATGCATGTACTGGAATCGCATCACTTATTCTTGTGTATGCGATTTTTTACTGTTCTCGCAAAATGATTGGACTCAGATTTTTAAACCTTAAAACTCACGTAGAATCGAGCAAAAACTTTGACTTCATCAAGAATTTTAGATACGTACTTGATCGCTTTAGCAGCGTAACAAACCCCAGAGAACTCAGACACATCACTAAGAGGTTTTTTGAACAAGCATTCAACATACCAATACACAAAAGCCACTTATATATCAAAGAAGAAACAATAAAACCGAACACACATACAACTGAAGCTCACCATGAGACGATCATGGAAAAATTTTTGACATTACATTCTTCTTGCCTGGCCATATTTCGCGATAATGCCGTTTTGTTTGCAGATGAATTGGCCTTCAATGAGTTCTATAACAATAGCAAAAACCAGCCCTTATGCCTCGAACTACTTAAAAAACTAAATGCCGACGCTCTCATACCAATCATGGATAGTCATAAACTGATTGCATATATTATCGTTGATAGATACGCTCGACCAGTAGAGTCAAACCAAAATAAAGAATTTTACAGCGAAATGGAACGTGACTACATGCTCGTCTTTGTCTACTATTTAAAAAATATTATCAATCTTCTTCATGACAAAAACTTTGACACTCTTTTGCACCAAGGAAAAGAACTGCAAGAGAAAGTTTATTTTAAACACCAAGAAATTAATCTCTACAAAGAAAACATCAGATCATTTGTAAGAACATCACAAGAAAAAGAAATTGGCATTATCTTTTACAAAAATCGACGTTTTTTTCTAGGAAATCAAGCTGCTCATGACTTAATAAAAATAGATCTGAACAAACACAAAGGAGTCTCAACCACAAAGAAATTAAAAAATATTGCTCTGCAGGTCATGAAATACAAATCACCACAAACAAACATTATTACAAACAAAGAGAATAAAAAGCTTGTCATATCAGGAATCCCTAGCACAAAAGAAAATAATGTAATTATTGCTGTACATCACCCGGAAATATCTGACCTTCTTCACAAAAAAATTGATCTTTTACAAGATCCTTCAGACTGGAACCTTCTCCTTTGCCTAGAAACAACAAAAAAAGGAAACATTATAAATCAGCTCATTCCGGGCAACGGGGAAAAACTTTTAAATTTTAAAATAGGACTACTAAAAACCACACTCAGTAAAAAACCTGTTCTTCTGGATGCCCCAAACGCAGATTTATTAAGCATTGTCGAACTGATTCATCACGCAAGCTTACGGGAAGTACTACACACTATAAATATTGAGAGATCATCAGATGTGCAAGAAATAGCCATTCACCTTTTTGGCGCAAATCCATTACTGGGACTCACGCAACCCAAGATTCCAATTTTAAAAAAATTAAACAATAATGGAACACTTTTCATTCAAAATGTACAACTGCTTAGTAGAGAAGCACAGGAACATCTTGCTGAATATATTAAGTATGGTGTTTATAGAAATATTAAAAGTGACAACAGAATTCCAAGCAACGTTCGCATAATCTGCTCAACCAATCAAGATCTTCGAGATCAAGTAGAAAAAGAAACATTTTCAAAAACTCTTTTTGAAGCACTTGAAAAAAACAAACTGACCATGCCACTACTGCCCACACTCACTGAAGACGAATTTGACCAACTGGCAATAGAACTACGCAGACAAATAGTAAATGACAATACATTCAATAATCTTCTAGGGTTTTCTGAGAGAGAAAAAAAATCATTATTCAATCATCATTGCGCAAGTTTGCATGAACTCAGAAAGAAAATAAGACAAGCCCTAGTTAAAAAATCTAAAACCGAACCTATTGACGACCAAGAAGATTATTCTTTTAAGATGGCATATAGTACTTCCGACCCTAACCTTGTTGAAGCAGCACAGTTAGGTCGACACGCTCTTAAAGATCCACGTATTATGGCAATATTGTGGAAAAAATTTAAAAACCAAAATAAAATAGCGATATTTCTAGGAGTCAACCGCTCTTCGGTAAATCGCAGGTGCAAAGAGTATAATCTTATACCATAGGAGCTTCAAAAGAATAGTAATGGCAAAAAGGAGAAACAATGCAACTTAAGGAATTTCAGGAAAAAAAAGATGAATTTTTAGCCTATATAAAAGTGGAACGCAATCTTGCACATAACACACAACGATCTTATGCAGGAGACCTCAATCAGTTTGTTATATTTTGGGACAGTTTAAGTAAAGAAGAAAAAAAAAATCTCTCTCTACGCCAAATCATTGAACGTTATCTGGTAAGTCTCTTTTATAAAAAAATCGACAAAACTTCTATTGCTCGCAAATTTTCCTGCTTTACCTCTTTTGAAAAATTTTTACGCACACAGGGAATTGAACTCTCTCTACAGTTAACCCGCCCCCGTCTTGATAAAAAACTTCCCATTTATTTAAGCATTGAAGAGATAACCCACATTCTTGATGACGTTAATCCAGAAGATTTGCCAAGCAAGCGCCCTTATCGAGACAAAGCGATTTTTGAACTTTTGTATGCAACGGGTGTAAGATGCTCTGAGCTTGTGGGCATTACTATGAATGATATAGATTTTGGAAACAAAACTATTCGAATTTTTGGTAAGGGACGATCCGAGCGAATTGTTCTGTTTGGAAAAAAAGCAAAAGAGCGCGTTTTGGAATATATAAAAAAAGAACGCAACATTACAAAAAGCCAGCAAGACGCACTTTTTTTAAACTATCGAAGCGAACCATTAACAAGTAGATCCGTACAAAGAATTATTGAAATGTTTAGAAAATTTTTGAAAATAGGAAGAAATATCACCCCACACAAAATACGGCACTCTTTTGCCACCCACATGCTTAATAGTGGCGTCGATCTGCGAATCGTACAAGAACTATTGGGACATAAAACACTGTCTAGTACAGAAAAATACACACATGTCTCGCTTGATCAACTAAGCAAAACCTGTAACTCAGCTCATCCACTCAACAAGCTACTCAAAGACAAAAAAGAAAAATAGATGAACAGTTTGCTAAACATCTCAGTACGAAAAATAAACACTATCATTATTTTTATAAGTTTCTCATTTTTTATACTTTTTATACGACTAGTACAGCTACAAATCCATCTCGGAACTCTTTTTTTTAAAAAAAGTACCAACAATTTTTTGCGTGTCGAAACGATATACTCAAAACGAGGAAACATTGTTGATACCAATGGAAAACTTCTTGCAACCAATAGACCTATTCACAATATCCACTGGAAAGGAAGCGGCAACCACAAACTTAATAAAAACCAAAAAGAAAAATTAAAAGAACTGGAAAATATACTTGGTAAAAATCTTATAAAAAATGAAAAACTATTTCGGCAAATTGAGCAAGCAGAAAAACACTATAAAAAAACACTCATCGCTTCCGATATTAATTTTGAGCAGCTGAGCCAAGTAGAAGAGCATTTTTCAAAACACAACGTTGTAATAGAAACCACATTCAAACGATTCTACCCACATACATCTTGGGCAAGCCATATTCTTGGTTATCTTGGAAGAATAAAATTTGATGTCACTGGCAAAACTGGACTTGAATCACTATTTGATAATCAACTCAAAGGAAAACATGGTACGATCCTCTCTACCATCAACTCCGTTGGAAGACAACTTGATTCAACCACTATCGACAGAGCCCTCACCGGGCAGACCATAAAAACAACACTGGACTTGGAAATTCAAAAAATAGCTGAATCGGTTTTCCCTCAAAATCAAACCGGTGCATGCATAATAATGGATAGTCAAAACGGCGCAATCATAGCACTCACCTCACGGCCTGATTTTGATCCAAATATTTTTCTCAGTCCAATCTCCCACAAAGATTGGCAAAACATGCAAAACGAGCAACCATTTTTAAATCGAGCATTCAATGCTAGCTATCCACCAGGATCCATTTTCAAACTGGTAACAACAAGCGCTGCGCTTGAACAAAATATCATCACCCCAGAAACAATTTGGGATTGTAAAGGATATATCACCTTTGCAGGTCGCCGATATCACTGCCATGAACAACATGGCCACGGAAAACTGACCGTTAGCGAGGCACTGGAACAATCATGCAACCCTCTTTTTTATGATATTGGAACAAAAATCTCTATTGACACTCTTGCCAACTATGCGCATCGATTTGGCCTTGGACATAAAACAAACATCATTTTTCAAGAAAAACAGGGACTTGTTCCAACAAGCGAGTGGAAGCTTAAAACAAAAGGAGAGCGTTGGTGGCAAGGAGAAACCCTTTCTGCAGTTCTCGGTCAAAGTTTCCTGCTTGCAACACCGATTCAAATTGCACGTATGACAGCATCTATCTTTTCTGGTTACCTTGTATCTCCAAGAATTTTAGAAAGTGAGCCCATCGTAAAAACACCATTAAAAATCAAACCCGAAACTCTCGACTTTTTAAAACAATCCATGAAAAAAGTGGTAACACAAGGAACGGGCAAAAGAATTAGCGTAGTTAAAGACATAGAAGTGTACGCAAAAACAAGTACTGCCCAAACAAGCGCACTGCACAAACGGCACAAAGGAAGAGTCTATCGTGAACACGGCTGGCTTGTTGCACACTTTCAGTACAAAAATGGTCGTCCACTAACCATGGTTGTCTTAGTTGAACATGCAGGAACATCACGAGTATCAACCACAATAGCACGGCGTTTTCTTATTCTTTATAAACAGTATATTGATAGACAATAGAAAGCTCTTTTTAATTAAAAAGGGAGCTGAATTTTAAAAATTCAGCTCCCTTTTTTAAATCAAGTAAAAAATTTTTTATTTTGTCCTGTAGACCGCTGCAACCTTTTTTGCCAAGTTGCTGATTTTGCGAGCCACTGTATTAGAATGCAAAACACCCTTACCTTTGGCACGTGCAAGTTGAGCCTCGGCAGCCCTAAGAAGTTCCTGCGCCTTCTCTTTTGGTTCTCCCGCAATAATCGCAACCTCTACTTTTCTAATTGCAGTTTTCACAGATGTTTTTCGGCTAAGATTTTTTTCACGTCGCTTGATCTCCTGTCTCGCTCTTTTTTTCGCAGACTTAATATTTGCCATGATTGATTAACCCCGATAAATTACAGTACTTTCTTTATTTTACCAGCCTTCACACATTTAGTGCACACACAGGCATGTTTTACCTTTCCAGATGCATCACCGGTAATGGTGAAGCGCATCTTGTGAACATTCGGGTACAACCAACGTTTTGTCCTATTTTTCGCGTGACTGACGTTATTTGCCGATCGCGGCCGCTTTGCGCAAATTGCACAGATCCTTGCCATCGCCTTAAAATCCTTTATTCAAAAATTGCGTAACAATGCTTGTAACTAAGCTTTATTCTACCTGAAAAAAAAGGTTTTTTCAAATCTAGGAACCTTCTGATTCTATCAATTCAAAAAGTCTGCTGTATACTTGTTTACCACCTGCTACAAGCGATTCTGAACCAGAATGTATCGCATTCCCCCGAAAATCGGTCACCCGCCCGCCGGCCTCACTGATGAGCAAATCACCTGCCGCAAAATCCCACCATTCCAAACCAGCAAAAAAAATGCCGTCAAATCGGCCACAGGCAACATAAGCAAGATCAAGCGCGGCAGCTCCCAGATACCTAAAGGTGTAAGCCTTTGGTACTACAGCGATTATTTTCTGTAAATACGCCTTGTAGTCCCGTTTTGCCTCATACGGCAAACCGATCACCAGCAAACTTTTATCAAACTGTTCCGGCTCGGTCACACTAATTCTGTCACCATTAAGCCAGGCCCCTTTTCCTTTTTGAGCCCAAAACAGTTCATCCAGCACAGGCTGGTAAATCATGCCAAATATCAACTCATCTTTATACGTCAGAGCAACTGAAACACAAAAATGGGGTAATCCATGAGCAAAATTAATGGTGCCATCAAGAGGATCAATCACCCATCGATAATCACCGTTGCCAGTGACGCCAGACTCTTCAGCAAAAAAAGCTGCCCCCGGAATAACCGTAGACAGATTTTTTATTAAAAACTGTTCACTTTCGATATCAACTTGCGTAAAAAATCCCGCGCCATCCTTTTCTTGCCTATCGAGCGATCGAGCTTCCGTAAAATAAGAAAGTTGCAACTTGCCTACCTCTCTTACAATCGATTCAACTCGAGAACACAGTTTGATATCTTCAAACACGTCCGTTCTTTCGTTTTTAGACCAACTTGTGATCTTCTCTTGGTTCTACGTCAAGCAATTTATAAATATCGCCCGCATACAAGGTCTCTTTGTCCAAAAGCTCCTGTGCAAGTTTTTCAAGTTTATCTTTGTTGCTTTCTAATTTCTCAAGTGTTTCTTTGTAACATTTATCAAGGATTTTTTGTACTTCTTTATCAATTAATTCGGCAGTTTTTTGTGAATAAACAAAATCACCGCGAGATTGACTGTACACAGCAGTACCGAGATCCGACATGCCATAATCACAAACCATTGCACGAACCATATGTGTTGCCGCATTAAAATCAGAATAAGCACCGGTTGTTTTTTGATTAAAAATCAACTCTTCTGCGGCTCGACCACCAAGTGCAATCATCACCGAAGCTATCAACTCTTCTTTTGTTTTAATATACTTTTCCCGCTCAGGCAACGAGTGAGTAACACCAAGAGCTCTACCTCGAGGAACAATTGTTACCTTATGAAGAGGATCACTTACCTTTGGCATCAACAAGTGAATCAATGCATGACCGGCTTCGTGATATGCCGTTATTTTTAATTCTTCTGGTGTCCTGACCATCGTCTTGATCTCTTTTCCAAGCATGACCTTGTCACGAGCCTCTTCAAAGTCGAGCATCGTCACCATTTTTTGTGACCTTTTTTTGGATGCATTAAGTGCAGCTTCGTTAACCAAATTGGCAAGATCCGCACCAGAAAATCCGGGAGTTCCACGCGCAACCTTACCAAGATCAAGGCTTGGATCTATTTTAATCTCTTTTGCATGTACCTTGAGAATCTGTTCTCTGCTGACAAGATCCGGAAAGGGAACATGTACACGTCGATCAAAACGTCCTGGTCTGAGCAACGCAGTATCAAGAACATCTGGCCTATTGGTCGCCGCCATCACAATCACAGAATCAGAACCTGTCTGGAAACCATCCATCTCGGTCAACAACTGATTCAACGTTTGCTCACGCTCATCATGACCACCACCTAGTCCACTTCCTCGATGACGTCCTACAGCATCAATTTCGTCAATAAAAATAATGCTCGGAGCATGTCTACGAGCTTGTTTAAACAAATCGCGAACTCGAGCCGCACCAACACCAACAAAAACTTCAATAAAATCAGAGCCACTAATACTAAAAAATGGACAATTTGCTTCTCCAGCTACCGCCTTAGCTAGCAACGTTTTACCGTTACCCGGCTCACCAACTAAAAGCACACCTCTAGTTATTTTAGCTCCAAGTCTTTTGAATTTCGCTGGACTTTTAAGAAAATCCACCACATCTTTTAACTCTTCTTTTGCTTCAGCAGCTCCTGCTACAGAATCAAAATTTTCTTTAATGCTTGAGGGCAAAAACATTTTTGCTTTACTTCTGCCCATAGAAAAAATATTACTTCCAGTCCCGCTACCACCGCCTGAACCACCACGAGCCTGACGAATCATATACCAAACAATAAAAATGGTTAAAATAAGTGAAATGAACGGAAGTAAATACCAAAAGTTAATACCACTTGATTGACTCGCAATGGAAACATCCACGTTGTACTTAGTGAGCATATCCCAATTTTTCGGCGTATACGGAATCACCGTTTCAAACTTTGTTCCATTCTTAAATACACCAGAAACATCTTGCCCTGAGACAAAAACAGACTTAACATCTCCACGCTCGGTACGCTTTAAAAACGTTGAGTAGTTAATACGCTCGACATGACGTGTATAATCATTAAGTTTTGAAAGTAACAATATACAAGCCAAAAACACAAACATGGCAATCAAAATATTACGAGGCCCACCCTTAAAAGAAAGCTTTTTTTTCATTTTTTTTTTCATATTGTCCCTGCTGATTTTTTTTATAAAACTTCTCTTATTATACCAATTTTACGGTAAAAACTCGAACGCCAGCCCGATTATTCCGTTTTTACCCTTTCACCACCAAAAACCTTTTCTAATAGAATATATTGTCTCGCAAAAAATGCAAGAGGTACTTATATTCGCACCCTATGCCCCCCAAAAGTTTCTATAGGGGCATGACCAGGCCGGATAACAACAGATAGCACCTCTGGACGTGACGAACTGACAATCTTCACTGATTAAATTAAGAAGAGCGAGCCTGCTTTCTTTCGATGTTTCAACTGCAAACATAAGATAGTTTCCACAAGGAGACCACGAGCACTCTTCCTTATTTCCAGCATTAAATGTCACCTGCCGATGTTTTTTTGTATTCAGGTCATACAGAAAAATCTGCATAACGCCTCGAACCATTTTAGCATAGGCCAGCGCATTATTGCCGGGCGAGCAACTAGGTGATACACAATATCCTCCATTCGTTATCCGCTTTTGTTTTTCAGTTTCAAAACTGTAGCTATAAATCTGAGGTCCTTTCGTTTCAAAATCAGAACAAAAAAATAGTGTTTTACCATCTTGAGAAAATGTTGGAGCGATATTGTTACCCGAGTTAAAAGTAAGCTTTTTAAACACTCCTTTGGCAAAATAGTATAGTTGGCAGGTCCCTCCACCGCGAGAAGCACAAAAAACAACTTGCTTTCCATCGGGGGAAAATGCTGGAAGCATATTGATACCATCAAAGTTAGAAACTACTCTTCGACGCCCTTTCATATCAACAGAAACAAGCCGTACATTTTGATTTGTATGTTCGGAATAAAACAATAATGGATTGCTTGAATCTCTGTTCCAACAAGGAGCAACGTTAACCGTTGGTGTTGAAACTAAAAGTTTTTCATTACTTCCATCATAATCAGCAACATAAATGTGTTTGAACGGTTTTTTCCCTGGTCGCCTCACCTCTTTGCAATAAGCTATCTTGGTACTAAAAAAACCTGCCTTACCAGTCAGTACAGGCCAAGCTGAATCAGTAATATGATGCGCCCATTCCCGAACATCTCTTCCCCTTTTTCTGTACTTTTTGCCTGCAATCATTGATGCACACTCAGCGTCATACAAACGCCATTCATACACAGATCTCTTCTCTTGATTTAAAAAAAGGACAAGAGGAAAACCACGATCAAAAAATGTTTTTACGTCTTGATTTTTTCGCAACCTTGTCAAATATTCAACCTCAACAGAAAACTGCCGAGAAAATGCTAGATTACGTGCAATTTGTTGTGCAACAACTTGAAGATCTTTATTTTTTTTTCCAACCATACAAACAAGTAGCTTCACTCGTGCATGTTTAACCGCTTCTACCTGAATATCTACAGAAAAAAGAGAAAAAAAGTATGTTGTTAGAAAAAATAGTCCAGAAAAAATTACTTGTCTTTTGTATATCATTATTACTTTCACTCACTGCTTGAAAGTTATACTAAACTCTTTTCCGTGGGCCCACTGCTGTAATTGCATTCGAGAAACTGCAGTTCGCGCACTAATATCGTACATTAAAACTCCAGAAGATTGCGCAACTGATGTTTTTGTCACCCTGCCACTCCAGTCAACAAGAACCTTGAGAACACAAACCAGATCTTTTGATAAACCAACAGGAGGAGACCAATATCGAACAACCTCTCTCTGCATTTCATCCTGCATTCGAAAAGCTTCCATTTCAACCTGTCCCACGTAAATTGGCTTTTGTTTTTCTTCTACGATTTTTTTGTTTTTTGCAACAACATTTTTTGACTTTTTTTTAATAGACCTTGCTATTTTCTTTTTCGATTGTTTTTTTTGCACGATTTTTTGCGCTTTTTTCTTTTGAGCAACTATTTTTTTCTTTGGTTTTGGTTTCTGCTTCTGAATTTTTTTCGGTTTTGATTTTTGCGCAACATGCTTCTTTTTTGGTTTTGAAAACGAAGTGAGTGTTGTTGATTTACTTTTCTTTTTTTTCAAACTACTTGCACCGGCCGATTGCAGATTTTTTGTAACTGCTTGTTTATGCACTCTTTTTGCAAATGGCATAAACACAACGGGAGCGCCAGCACTCAAAAATTTTGTACTCACTGTTACATCGTATGAAAAAAAATTCCCTTTATACAAAAAAAGGACAAAAAACAAAAAAAGACTATGCGATACAAAAGAAAAAAGTAGCAACTTCGCCCAAAATAAAAGTCGCCTAGACGTTCGAAGGATTTTGCGTTGCCAATGCAACATAATCCACACCCCCTACAACTTTAATTTGGTCAACGACTTTTATTACCTTTCCATACTGAACATTTTTATCTGCACGAACAAATACAGTCTTTTGTTTATTGCCTCCTACCTTTTGCTTGACGGTAGGAATAAGATTTTCGATAGATATTTGTTTATCATCAAAAAAAATCTGCTCTTTTGCATTAATATAGACAATGAGCTCCTGCTTTTCTTTACCAGCTTCTTGCGACTTTCCATCCGGCAGCGTCACTTTTATCGCATTGCGCATCATGGGCGCAGTTATCATAAAAATAATCAATAGCGTCAACGCTGTATCGATCATTGGAGTTAAGGTTAATTCTGCCCGTTCCAGCCGAGATCTTTTTCTACGCATTCTTCGCGCCATAATACCCCCTACTTACTCATTAATCGTTGCACAAGAACCATGAACTGGTCTGACAATCTAATAAAATGCCGATCAAGTTTTCGTATCTGGGAAGAACAGTAGCTAAACATAACATAAGCAGGAATAGCAACAACAAGACCTGTTAACGTTGTAACAAGCGCTTCAGCGATTCCGGGAGCAACAGTCGCAATGTCAGCACTTTGTCGTTCGCTAATTCTGACAAATGCATGAATTAAACCCCATACAGTGCCAAAAAGACCGATCAACGGAGCAACAGCCGAAGTTGTTGAAAGAAATGACATGTACGATTCCTCTGCATGTAACACATCTTCTACCGTCTGGTCAACGTGCTGTTGAACAAGTTCCAATTCAGACAAACTTAACCCCTTTTTAGCTTCACCTTCAGGAGAAAGCAGAATCGATTTTAAAAAGTTCAAGTTTCTAGCCAAAAAATAACCTGGCATAGTCCCGGCATATTTTGACGCAATCTCTAAAAGTTGTTCAAATTGTGTAACATTTTTCATATCTTTACGAGCTGCCACCATCTGCCGCTTTTTTATTCTCAACAAGATAAGTTTATAAAAAAAGATTGCCCAACATACAATTGATATTCCAAGCAATAGCAAAAGAATAAGCTTTGTTATAAAGTCAGCCTGCACAATCAAATGCCACATCGAATTACCCATAAAAATTTTCATTTTGTATCACCTCTTTTAAATTTCATTTCTCTTGCACATCCGTTAAAGCACGTCGCCGCAATTCAGCCTTGTCCTTTATTCCTTCTTGAATTTGAATTTCATACGCCTTTTTGAGCACCTCTCCCATTGCTGGGCCAGGTTTAATAACATCAAGAAGATCTCTCCCCTGAAGCACCGGATGCTCCGGTCTTTCTTGAACCTTTGCCTTTTGAGCAAGCATTAAAAATTTGTCAATCACAGGAAATTTCTTTACAAGCGGTTTACCCTTAACCGGATTTCTTCCCTGCTTGTCAGCAAAAGCAACTTTCGCCAACATGACAATAGTGGCATTTGGTGCAAGCTTTTTTGCAAGACGTTTGTACGCAGATTGTCCCGCATGGGAACTCACAAACTGAAATGGTGCCATGTGATACCGTACTAATTTTGCGACAGCATCACGAAGCTCTATTTTTTTAGAAATTCTTCTCAGCATCGCCTTTGAAAGAGCAAATCCTTCTTTCGAGTGCCCAAGACTTTTCCAGACACCACCAACTTTCTCTGTTGTAGAAACCTTGCCAAGATCGTGACACAACACAGCGAACATAACAATCAACTTTTCATTTTCATCTTTATACTCAAACCGCGCTGCCGCATCAACAGCCTGCATGGTGTGCTCAAATACTTCGCCTTCAGGATGCTTCACAGGGTCTTGCGGGATATCAATAATAGCTGCAAGCTCTGGAAGAATTTCGGACAATCGACCAATATGACGCAACCACTTTATTCCACGAGATGGATTTCGTGACTTAAGCAAAAGTTTTTCAAATTCAATCTCGATACGTTCAACTGAAATACCTGAAATATCCATCCTTGAACAAAGATCGTTCAACTGATTATCGGGACTCATCTCAAAACGACCAACAAACTGCATTACTCTAAAAAGACGAAGTGGATCCTCCACAAAAAGTTTAGCGTCTGGCGTGCGAAGAACTCTGTTTCGCAAATCCTCCAAGCCGCCAAACGGATCAATCAACTCAAACGAAACAAGGTCGATCCCCATAGCATTAATGGTCAAATCCCTTCGCTTAAACGCCTGTTCAATTTCCATATTGGGGTCTATTTTCACATCAGGTTTTCGCCCCGACTCGTCAATTCGTGGCATCGACCAATCAACATTAACTCCGTGCAATCGAAAAACTCCGTAGGCTTTTCCAACCAGACTAACCACACCATGTTCTTTAAGCAGATTTTCAAAATCATTCGGTAAAAATCCATGCACCTCGATATCCAAATCTTTTACCGTCCGTTCAATCAAAAGATCTCTGACCGCTCCCCCAACAAGAAACGCTCGACCACCACGTGCATCAATACTCTGGACAATGCTTGTAACTTCCGGGTAAGATCTAAGAACTGCTTGAATAGTTTTGATAATTCCTGGAGCAATTTTTGTAGACTTCATAAAACTTTCACACAAAAAAAATAGTTGATGACCATCCCAACGAACGGAGGAAATGACTATGAGATCGTCCCACCTCGTATGCAAAATCTTACTTATTAATTCATTTTTTTGCCAGTGTTCACTCGCAAAATTTTCTTTTGAGTCAATTAAATCATACTTTTTTAAGAAACCACACGAACAGGTTATACAGAAAGAGTTTGCCTTAGAAAATCAGGGAACACTCGCTCTAAAAAATATAAGCGGCGATATTTTCATCAAAGAATGGGATCAAAACTCAATTCAATTAAAAGCAACAAAGCAAGCCTCTAAAGAAGAAGACCTTAAAAATGTAGACATCAAGATTGCCACCAGAAAAAAAGGAATTGTTGTCTCCACAAAACGACAAAATAAAAAGTGTAATGCCTCCATCAACTACGAATTAATTGTTCCACGAAAAATTCGAGTAAGTGTAGCAACAACAAAGGGCTCTATATCTGTTGAAAAATTAAACGCAACAGTGAAAGCAAAAACAGACAACGGCGACATCAACATTTCCGATACAAAGGGAAATATTGTTGCCGCAACCAACCGAGGATCAATAACAATCAACAAAGCAACTGGAAATATTCGTGCTACAACAGTCAGCGGAAATATCACTATCGACAAAGCATCACGAAATGTAGTTGCAAAAACAAAAAGTGGTGCTATTTACACCACATGCTCTGACATTCCTGCTCTTGATACCGTCGCACTCAGCACACAGTCAGGCAATATCACACTCACACTTCCCAAAAAGGTAAATGCTGAGCTGCAAGCAAAAACAACTCGCGGGAAAGTAACTTCGGAGCACTACATCACTGTTAAACCGCACACAGTCCAACTAAACAAACAGACATGGGCGCGACTGAAAAAAGAAGTTGACGGCACACTTGGCACCGGAGAAGCAACAATTAAACTACAAGCAAAATCTGGCAACATAAAAATTTTAAAAACAACATAAAGAACAAGCTTCCACACTTCAACTTCTTGACAGATAGGCTATTTAATTTGTATTTTCCCTGTATCATCCATTTTTTACCAAATCTTTTTTTAGGGAAGGTCTTTATGAATAAGCAAAGAATATTTATCATTTTTTTGATATCAATCATCGGACCTGCAGCAATAACACATGGTATGATCGACAAAAATACAATAAAAAACAAGAAAAAACTTACCATTATTATCCCTAAAAACGAAGTTTCCAGATCCGTGATGAAAAAATTCTCGAAAATACCACTTTCCCCCAGCACAAAAGGAAACACAAAAAAAATATATAACGCCATGGTAAACGCCTGCCAAGATCATTTCCATGATGAAAAAAAAATGCTTGCAGATATCGATAATGAAATCGGCAAACTCATTGGTAAAAAATATTCAAAGGATCCAGACATTTCAAAGGGTGTTACCCTATGGCTTAAGGAAATGGAAAAGAAAGATAAGAGTAAGGTTCTTTTATTGAAAAAATTGATAAATGCTTATATTTCTGGCAAGGCTTTATTTGTAAAAAAGTTATGGGAAAAACATTTTGCTGAAAAAAATGAAGTTATCCGAAAATTAATTTTTTATTAAAAAACTACGGCGGACAGTCTCCGCCTCTTTCTATTTAACTTTTTATTAATTATTTAAATTACCTCCTTGAATCCGTCTTCGCCTAACGGCTACGCCGGACTGAAGAAAGCTGGCCTGCCAGGCGTAGCTCCACGGGAGCGGAGACTGGTGGAGCTGGCCGGGATCGAACCGGTGACCTCACGAATGCCATTCGTGCGCTCTACCAACTGAGCTACAGCCCCACAAAAAAAGTATAACACTCCACTTATATTTCTCTTTTAATCCAAATCACATTGAAAAAAACTGCCGTGTCCGACGAAGCTCATCAAAGCGTAGAAAAGAAATTTTACTCAAAGAGCTTGTCCTGAATCAACTGAAAGATATAATCATTGTACGAAACGTTATGCGAAATTGCAAAGTTTAACAGAAAGGTGATATAGATGTTAAAAAGGCTGTATCTACTTGGTCTTTTGGCTTTTTCATTGTTTTTATCAACTGAAAATATTGAATCAAAAACAACACTTTCTAGTGAATATGTTGATGGCAAAAGTAGAAAGGTTTCTCTTAGTGTTAAAGTTCGCCCCAAGGACTTTGTACTTGAAGAATCAATTAACATTTCAGTTGATCATCCTGATGTCATACTTTCAAACTGGAAGATAAGCCGTCCAACAGTTGAACAGTACGTACCGGACTTCAAAGATACAAAAAAACTACTTGATGGAGATTTTGTTATTTCGCTAAGTACTCTTTCAGATAAGCCTATTGAGACAATCAAAGGCGCGCGTCTTTACCTTTCGTACTACCTGCATTCAAAAAAGGAAACCGTACAAGAAATTTTATTGTTGAAAAACGGTGGAACATCAAAAACAAAACCTACCATTTCTTTACCTGGAGACAAGGTAGAAGAAGTGATTCCAATTGTTAAAACAGATAAATCTAAAAAAAAGATAAAAGGCTGGTCCGCCTACATTTCTGATTTGGTAACGAAAACAGAAAGTCTTTGGATTCGATTGTTACTTGTACTACTACTTGGCCTTTTGATGAGCTTGACACCATGCATCTATCCAATGATTCCAATAACTATGGGTATTTTACAATCTCGAGGCAGTAAATCCGTCGCTTATAACTTTTTACAATCTTTGCTGTACACCTGTGGCATCGCAACAACATTTGCCATTCTTGGACTTATTGCAGCATTTACGGGACAAGTTTTTGGCAGCATAATGACCAACCCTATTTTCATTGTCATTCTCTCAGCCTTGCTCGCCTACCTTGGGCTTTCTATGTTCGGATTTTATGAAATGTATACTCCAAAATTTATGCGCTCAGGAACTAACGCCGGGTCACTCAAAAAGTCTTTGTTTTCCACCTTTTTGTTTGGAGCTGCCAGCGGAACAGTCGCATCACCCTGCCTTTCGCCTGGCCTAATTTTACTCCTCAGTATCGTCACAGCACTTGGAAATAAATTACTGGGCTTTGTACTTTTGTTCGCTTTTGGATTTGGTCTTGGGATACCGCTTCTCATTCTTGGTACCTTCTCAAGCTCATTAAATGCCCTACCTAGAGCGGGAATGTGGATGGTAGAGGTAAAAAAAATATTTGGATTCATGCTGTTCGGCATGGTTTTTTATTTTTTAAGCGCAATTGTACCGATGAGTATTTTATTTGTTCTAGCAACGTTATTTATGCTTGCAGCAAGCATTTTTTACTTCTATAGCATTACTTCAAGCGATTCAAGCGGAGTAAAAACAACAAAAAACATTATTGGCATTTTATGCGCCATATTAGCTGTTTTTCTTGCATTTCAGACCTACAAATCGATTTTTTGGAAAGATACCCGTGTTTCTGAAACATTTTGGCTAAAAGATCCGGACAAAGCCCTTGCTGTAGCTAAACAAAAGAAAAAGCTCCTCTTTATCGACATCGGAGGCCAGTTTTGCTCAATCTGTAAGGCTATTGACCGCACACTTTTATCAAACAAAAAGGTCAGAACCGCACTCAATGCCTTTGTCAACTTAAAAATTGACGGTAATAGCTGCCCAGAAAAGAAATTCAACAATCTGTGTAAAAAATATGAGGTGGTCGGATTTCCAACATTTCTACTTATAGATCCCGCATCTGGAGATCTTATTGCACGCTGGGCAAGTGAGCTATACGACGTAAAACCAGAACAATTTATCAAAGAACTCTCACGGTACTGACCAAAATCATAAATCTCACCTTAATTTCGAATCCCTAGCCTGTTGGGCTTCCTACAGGCTTTCATTTATACAAAAAGCACATGTCGCAGAAAAACAAAAATGCTCGAACAAAGGCGACAAACCATTGCGCTTGCCCATGTGAAAATGCAAAAATAAAGAATGATAGACCTTTTGATTAAAAATTTTAGAAAAGGACTGTAAATGAAGAAAAAGAAACTTTTATTCGCTCTCCTCGCAACAGTTTTTCTTACACCTACGGCAAAAGCTGCTTTCTGGAACTGGACCCACGTATATGTCCGCAATAACACTGACTGTGAATTTGTTCGAGGCAAAACAACAATCATCTCCCAAAACTACCCACGCACCAGTATCATACACAAATCAACTTCAAAAGATAAAATAGATATTAAGCCACACTCTCGACAATGGGTATTTTCTATTCCTAGAAGACATTCGGGTGCAGGGGTCAATTTTGCAATACTCTTTGGGCAAGGACCAGTGGTATTCGCCAGTGTTATAACAAGTTTAATTCAAGAATCAAGCAAAAAATACCAAAAACCCAAAGCAACTGTAAGTTCATCCATATATCTTAAGTCAGATCCACGCGTACGCATCGGAGTCAGCTTACAATCTAAAGCTAAGAAAGGTTCTGCTGGACAGTTTTCGTATATATCCTATCAAAGCAAAGACCTATTTTCTGGTTTCCTAGGCAAAAAGTTTAAAGTTTCTTACAAGTGGCATGGTCGCCTCGGTCAAATATACAAAAATCTTTTTATTACCATAGATCCTGTTGA
>CAYZEO010000001.1:50918-110505 GCA_964477815.1 uncultured Pseudomonadota bacterium
CAAAAATCTTTTTATTACCATAGATCCTGTTGATCCAAATGTTTGCAAAAAAAAGGAATCTAAATGATGAAAAAATTTAAAATTGCACTTGCACTAACATTAGTAACAATTCTACACTCTTTTCCCACAACAGCACGATCGGCACGAGTGACCTTTAGAGAAATATTATTGGTAAACAAAACACCTTATAAAATGGTACAAGAAAAAATGTTAACAATTTCACCAAAAAGTAGAAAAAAAATCTATCCTTCACAATTAAAAACAATAGTCCTACAGCTTCACAGCGTAAAAAACAAAATTGTAGGCAGGATACTAATAAAGTTAAAATTTGGCAGAAGAGGAAAAAGCTTTACAGTACGAAAAATCAAACCATCCACAGAACTTAATAATAAACTAGATATCATACTGACACCAAAAGGCAAAACAAATAAACGCGCAAATAAATTCGGCCAGATAATTCACAAAACAGCGATTATAGGAATTTCAGAAAAAAAATAAAGAGGCGATAATGAGTCCTTTTTCAAAATCGTTTTTTATACTATCTTTGCTCGCACTTCCCTCCCTACATGCCGTTGATGTTTTTAAAAACATTGATATTACAAACAAAACGGGATTCAACATAGAAAAAAAAGGATGGACAATCGCTCATGACACAAAAAGAAAAATAAATCCCAAAACATTACAAACGATAGTCTTAACACTTTCAAAAAACGGAACAGAAGAAGGTGCTATAATATTCTTTTTACAGTTTAACATAGGTGGAACTTTAAGATTACAAAAAACGCATATCCCTCATCATCTAAGCCGCAAAATAATTGTTTTGAGAAAAAAATTTGGTCACAGAACAGACGATGGATTTGGAAGGACAATATACAAAACATTATCCATAATAATTCAAGAAAAAAATAAATAGCCAACACATTTAACGCTGTTTTTTAAACTCGTCGTGTCGGCCAACCATCTTTTTTTGATCTTGAAGCTTCTTTTTATGCTCATGAAGCTCCTTGTACATTACATCAATCACACGATCAACGGTGCTATAAAAATCTGTCCCTTCGTAACTTGATACAAGGTGATAGTTAGGACTCTTTACTCTAAACTCAACAAGATGATGCGCCCGTAATTTTGAAGGTCTAAACATAAGATCAATATAAATTGGAGTGCGCTCATTACTCAAAAATTCGACTACCTTTGCAATCTGATCATTTGCATAATTTTCAACAGCAGGTGAATGAGCTACCCCCTTAAACGTAATCCTTTTGTGCATCACACCCCTTTCTCTTTTAATAAAAACAATCTACGGTAAAGTATAAAGAATAAGAACCCGAAAACAAAGGGTCATAAAAATCTAACCTTTTTTACGTACAACAAATTTAATCGGAACACCCCGAAGATCTTTAAAACGACGCAATTGATTTTCAAAAAAAGACAACTGAGATTTGCCAAACCACTTTGGCTCATTGGCAATAATAAGAAGAGTTATAGGGGAAGTAGCAATTTGGCGAACTCTCAAGACACGCAAAGGATTTGTTTTATGGTAGAGCGGCCGCTTGACCAAAGCCTCTTTAAAAAGAACTGAAATTTCGTCATCAGAAAATTTTTGTGCGTAGCGTTTGCACAGTACATTAATTTTAGACAACAACTTGCCAACATTTTTTTGAGTTATGCAAGAAATATTCATCTGCTCAACTTTTTTTAATAAATGTTGATGTGGCTCTAAATTAAATGCGATAGACTGCTTCATTTCTTCATCAACCAAATCATATTTGTTGAATAAAATCATAAGCGCTTTATGATGCTCAAATGCATAAAAAGCAAGTTTTAACTCTTGATCAGACAAACGTCCATGTGAAACATCAACAAGCAAAAGTACAATATCCGCATCTTTCAGCGCCTTGAAAGAACTTTTTACCATCAACCCTTCTAGGGGCTCATGAATAGATCGCTTGCGGCGCACTCCAGCTGTATCTGTTAGAATAATATCTTCTTTAAAAAAACTTACTTTTTCTACAACCGCTTCACGAGTCGTTCCCGGCTGATCGGCAACAATAGAACGCTCCTGCCTGACAAGAAGATTCATCAATGATGATTTTCCAACATTCGGCTTACCAAGAAGCACTACCTTGCACGAAGGTTCTTGCTGTTCTGTAATCAGCGCTCCTAAAGACAAATTAGCAACAACAACCTCAAGCAGTTCGCCTATCCCAGTCCCATGATGCGCAGAGACCTGAAAAACTGTCTGGTGCCCCATTCTGTCAAACTCATATATGTTTTCACCAGCTTGTGAACTGTCGATTTTGTTAACAACAATAAGCGTTGTTGCAGAAAGCGTGTGTAAAAATTTTGAAATCTCTCTATCTTCCGGTAAGACACCAACCTTGGCATCACAAACAAAAAGAACAACGTCAGCAGACCGGACAACTTCAAGCGCCTTTAAACGAACAGTTTCTAAAATCGAATCTGATGTCTTTCTTAAACTGATGCCACCGGTATCGATTAATTCAAATTCTTTTCCTTGCCAAAAAACGGTATCCTTAATGAAATCACGAGTTACTCCGTCATAGTCAAGCGCTAGACTTTTAACATTTGTTGCTAGCCTATTGAATAGCGTGGATTTTCCCACATTCATCCGGCCAACAATAACAACTCGCGGTAACCTCTTCATTTTTTATACCTCACTAATATCACTAAATGTCCCTGAAAAATAACGCGAAATCATAGCTGCCTTTTTCCAAATTTCAGAATCGGAAAGATCGATTTTTTTTCCAACCTGTTTTTTGACTCGGGAATTATAGCGAGAAGCTCTTCTTGGCTCTTGAACTTTTGCAACAGGAGCCTTTACCTGGACATCCGGTTCTACCACAACTGATTGTTTTTTATTTTCAACAACTTGAACAGGACGCTGACCAGTAAATTTCGGCTCAAAAGTAACGTTTTCAGAAAAAATATTCTTCAAAAAAGGAAGCCAGGAGCCAGTTGTCTCATCAATTGTTTCTTTAAAAAAAGAAAACTGTTGAGCAAACTCAACAGACAGCAATCCCGTTTTTTTGTCAAATTGAACCACTGTTCCATTTTTAAAAATAGAACTCAACAACGGATCATTTAAATCATTGAGAGACACTAAAAACTGTTTCCACAATGCAACGTCAGCCTTAACCTCCTCTTCCTCTTCAATCTCTTCTTCTTCCTCAAGCTCATCTTCCTCTTCATCTTCAAGGTCATCTTCAACTAAAGGAGAAGCCGCAGTTTGAGAAGCAGGAGAAGAACTTGAATCAACACTTCCCGCATTTTTCTGACAAATTTGAAGCAAAATCATCTCGAGTAATGAATGCTTTGCGGTTGTTTTAAGAAAAATATTTTCGTTGAGATAAAAGAGTTTAAGTATATTGTTTAAACGTTTTACAAAGCAACCTTCAATTGAATCTTTTAGTTGATCCGAATACTGCGGAAACCAATCCGGCTCAACACCATATTTAAACCAAACCGCAGCCCTGATAATTTCAACAAGTCGTCTCCAAATGAATTCTGCAGAAAACAGTGTGAACTTTAGTTCCTGCAAAGAAAGCAATAAGTCCTTTGGCGATCCCTTTAATAAAACAGAAAACAGCTGCAACATTCGCTCATCATCAACATGTCCCAAGACATGCAGAACGGATTCTTTTGTCACACGACCACGTGCAAAACGAACTTGCTCAATAACATTGAGGGCATCACGCACAGAACCTTGCGTCTCTTTGATAATTAAACCAAGCGCAGAATCTTCATACGTAATTTTTTCTTCATCACACACATGCTTGAGATGCCCAAGCAGAGGATCATGTGAAACTGGTTTAAAAAATAATTGGAAGCAACGGGACTTGACCGTATCGATAATTTTTTGCGGATCAGTTGTTGCCAAAATAAACAGAACAGATGACGGTGGCTCTTCTAATATTTTCAAAAAAGCGTTGAACGCAGCTTTACTTAACATGTGAGCTTCATCAATGAGATAAATCTTTTTGTCTCCCATCAGAGGAAGCAACTGCGAAGCATCCACAATCTGCCTCACATTATCCACACCGGTATGAGAAGCGGCATCAATTTCAATAAAATCCGGATGCTTTCCCGCAAGCATAGCCTTGCACGAAGAACACTCAAGGCATGGAACAACACTATTTTTTGGTTCTTTCCTGAAAGTAGAAAGCTTATTACAATTGATCGCTGCTGCAAAAACACGTGCTGTTGTAGTTTTCCCACAACCGCGCTGCCCCGAAAACAGATAAACTGGAAAAAATTGATTCAGGTACAAGCTATTTTTAAGCATGCGCACCGATAACTCCTGACCAACAATTTGATCGAAGTTCTTAGACCGCCACTTTCTAGCTAAGTTAAGATGTGTATCATTCATAATCAATCTCAATTAATCAAGTACCTGAAACGAAAGCGGGGAAGTGTATACAGAAAGGAAGTTGTTCTTGCTGCTTCCTTTCGGACCTGACAAAGTAAACAACTATTTCTTACTCACTTCCCCAAATTTATCGATCTTCTTTTTAGATCTTATTAAATCTTCTACAAAAGTTTTTTCAAAACCTTTTAAAGAAGTCTATTTCAAACTTTATTTTCCAATCAAAATTTTCTTTAATCCGTCTTCGCCTAACGGCTACGCCGGACTGAAGAAAGCTGGCCTGCCAGGCGTAGCTCCACAGGAGCGTAGACTGGTGGAGAGAGAGGGATTCGAACCCTCGATGCCCCTTTCGAGACATACACGATTTCCAATCGTGCTCTTTCGACCACTCAGACACCTCTCCCAAATATTTCAATCTTATGTGCAATTACTTTTCTGTACTTTTCTTGCCTTCAGAAACCTTTTCTTTCTTAGTAGAACTTGCACTGGTCTTTGCTGCGACTGGCTTTGTGGCAACAGACTTTTTAGTCACGCTAACACTCTTTTTTTTACTCGTCTTTTTTGCAGGGGCAGATGTCTTTTTCACTGCTGCACCAGAAGCAGCTTTTTTTGCTGCCGGTTTTTTTGCAACCTTTTTTTCACGAGCTGGATCTTTTTTCTCCCCCTCAGCCTTCACTTTTGCTCTTTTCGCTTCTTGCTCTTCTTTCTTTTTTTTCTCCAGAGCTTTGACTTCTTTTTGTCCCTTAACAACAGCGTCACTCAAGCGATCCATAACCAAGGTGATCACACGCGCAGAGTCATCATTAATAGGAATAACATAGTCAACCATAGAAGGATCGCTGTTTGTATCAACAAGCGCAACAACAGGAACCCCAACTGTAACCGCCTCTCTGAGAGCCGCACCCTCTTTGATAACATCTACTAAAACAATTGCACCGATTGGCCAAGTTAGGTTTCTGATACCACCAATATTCTTTTTCAACCTATCGACCATCTTGCTAAACGTGTTGAGTTCTTTTTTTGTATAATAAGGATTGTCTTTGGACTTTTCTAAAATATCTTCGTAGTGCAAAAGTTTGGTCACAGATTTTCTCACCTGACTGAAGTTACTCAAGGTACCTCCAATCCAACGGTGATTTACATAAGGCATTTTAAGCTTTTCTGCTACGGCAAATATCGCATCTCGCGCAGGCTTTTTGGTTCCAACCCACAAGATTGTTTTTTTATCCGCCGCAATCGATTCTAAGAATTTCGCCGCAGACTCAATAAGCCTCGCGGTCTTGGAAACATCAAAGAGGTGAACGTTGTTCTTAACTCCCCAAATATAACGTCCCATTTTAGGGTGAAGACGACGCTTGATGTGACCAAAGTGAGCACCAAGCCGTACAAGTTCTCTAAAATCTATCATATCAAACCTTTCAGGGTTATAACTTTTGCCTCCTGGGCCTGATCAGATCGACCGATCAGCAACCACCCTAATGATAAGAGACAAGTGTTATCAAAACAGTAATTTCAGTAAAAATATCACTCATAGCGAGTATAGCAAATACGAACGAAACTGCAATAAATAAGCCTTTTTATTCGTCGTCTTCTTCTGGCTTTTCATCAACAAGCCCGATCACCTCGTTATTTTTAATCGCTTTTTCATGCCGGAGTCCGAGCAAGAAGGCAACAAAGAACCACAGACCTATTACTACAGTGAAAACTCCCATCAAAATCGGATAGAAAAAAACACCCCCAAGTTTGTTGGCCGCAATCACAATACTTGAACCAGTCGATTTTGCAAATTTACCTCCAAAAGCATCAATCCATGATTTTGACTTAAACTTGATCTCTTTCAGAGTCGGTATGTATAGCAGCTCCCTAACAGGGTAACTAAAGGCATAGTGAGTCGTTTTAGTCATAATATATGCAAGCATTATCAAGAAAGCTTTGCTTGTTGAAAAAAATACAAGCGAACCGATAGCCATGAATGCAGGAATCATCAGCAAGCTAATTTTCATATTAAAACGCTTCAATATACGAGCTGTTCCAAACACGGAAAAAACAAATCCTACAGCCTGCATTATAAAAACCCACTTAAACAAGAAGGCTGAAACACCCGCAACAGAACCACCTGTTGTTTGAGCAACATGCAAACGAAGATAACTCAAAATAGCATTCAGCATCTCATAAAAGAAAATCATACAAAATATCCCTAGAACATAAGGATATTTGAAAAACATTTTCAAGCCAGCAAAAATACCCGTACCTGAAGAACCCTCTTTGCTTCGCTTTTTTTCTACCTTATACGCAGCCTCATAGCCATGCAAAAGTCTTCCTTTGACCCTTCTCATGAGAAAAGCTATGGCAAGCGGTATCATAAGGAGAAAGAACGTAACAGCAACCAGAACAATCTGGTGTTTGACAATATCAGACACGCCCCCAATGATAGGAAATGCCGTGGAACCTAAAAGAATCCAAGCCATACCCGCACTAAACATTCCTCCAAGTTTAGACCCACCGACCATCAGCCCATAATTTTTCTTTCCTTCATCCGGTGTCGTCACAGAACTTACAAAAGACCAAAAAACACTCAATACAAATGGAGAAAAACCTTCAACAAGAAAATAAAAGATCCAACCAAAAAGTCGATATGGACTTTGATCGGTGTTGCCAATACCTATAGTCGGATGCGCTATAAAATAAACTAAAAGAGCCGATGCCGCCGCAAAAAACAGGCTATAAAACACCAGCAATCGATATCTACGAATTCTGTCAACAAGCTTTGAATAAAATAGTATTGCAGGAACCAAAACCAAAAGAACGATAATTTTTGCCCATGGTATGTATTCCTTGCCCACAACGGCCATGAAAACAGAGTTTTTGAGATCCCTCAAAATAGTATAGGCAGCAATGATCAAAAAATAAACTGAAGAGAGAAGCAGTAATTTTAGTCTTCCTGCAGTCTCCTCTTTCCTATCTGAACCACCCCCAAAAATACGACCCAGCATCCCGCTCATGAAGACCTTTCCCTAAAATTTGGTCAACCTCTCTCTTTTGCCATCCCTTTCACTTTAGTACTTCTCTTCTTTTAAAAATTCCCCCAAGCTTGGAAAACCAATACTTGGGGGAAGCTTTTTACATCATCCACATGATTATTAAATCGCAATCTGTCTGTCGCGCTATTAACATACTACCTTGTCCTCAGCAATAGCTTTGTTGTACACGCGAGCAGCATATATAGCAACGAGGAACCAAACACCGATAAGACCAAACGATACACCCGTGCTCAGCGTAATAAACAACGCAACACCAGCTTGCGCCCCCATCGAACTTTTGAGAAACCCTCTAAACAAATTGATAATCGAGCCCATAGCCTTGGATCCTCGAGAGCCAAACATCTCGATCCACGCCTGCGCCTTGTACTTGGTATCTTTTGTTGTTGGAATGTAAAGCTGTTTAATTGTTGGCTGGTTCAACGCATAGTTGATAGCTTTTGAGAACACCATAATCCAGAAAGCTGCGGTCAATGTCGGACTAATACGTAGAGTAAGAACTGCAATTCCAACTAAGGCTGGAAGTAAAAGAAGCGATACTGCCGTTCCAAGCTTTCTGTGAATGTTGTTGATACCAAACAATACACACAACGTTGCAACAATACCGGTCCAAACACCATAGTCTGCCAAATAACCTGAAAGATTTTTTTCAAACAAACCAGCAGGAGATACTGATCTGAAGTGATCTGCCGCAGATGACTTGAAAAAGAAATCGAGAATGGTTACGACAATTTCGTAAAAAATAATGATACCGGTAATCGCCAATAAATACCCATGTTTAAACAAGAGCTTGAGGCCATCCAGGAATCCTGGTTCTTCCTCTTTTTTCTCTTTTTTCTTCTCCACTTCTTTTGCCTGATATCCCTTCATTTGCGAAGTAGGCGTTGTCTTTACAAAAACCCACATCAAAAATCCGGTCACGAACATGAGAACTGCTATGATCGCCATAACAGGGGCACTACTTGAAAAACCTAAACGATCTGCCCTCATAACCAGAGGGCCAATGAGGTTACCTGCTTGACCAAAAAGATAGATCAACGGGAAACCACGCTTTGCAGAGATAGGCATGGTAATATCTGTTGTAAACGCCCAGAACAACGCAACAACCAGAGAACCAAAGCTTTCAATGTATACATACCACAACCAGCCAATAACGTTATAGACTGATGGCACAACGGTAGTCAAATCGACAAAGAAGGAGAACAATAGAGAAAATATAAGAGCAACACATCCGTAAATGCTCAAAAGCACATAAAAAACTTTGTTTCTTGGGAAGATATCAACCAACTTGCTATACAAAATAACAAGAGGCGTAATAATGAACGGAGATAATATCTTCGCAAGCGGCTGATAATCAACACCAACAACACTTGCAAATACGCCGTCCTTCATCGGACGCAAACCCCAATAAACGCATATAACGAAAAAGAAAACGACTGCGAGCTTGGCAAACTTTTTAAGTTCTGCTCGATCATCAAATTTTCCCCAAATCTTATATGTGATAAATGAAAAGAAATTTGTGCCGACAAGAAAATCGACAAATAAAACACCAAAAACAAGCGCTCCTATTGTGAGCAGCATGTTAACAAAGGAGTACATTCATGAACCCTTTCAAAAGATGGAAACTATAACGAACAGTAAATTTCAGTGAGATCTTTGTACGCATGAATATCGTAACAAAAGATTCATAATCTGTAAAAATAAAACAAAAACCCAGTAATAAATCGGGCTTCTTTAACCACCATTCTTGATCCTAACAGTCAAGTCATGCCCCCTCCTCACGTAGCAACACACTATGCGCCTCTTTACAACTCAATGAACACAAAACATCCCATATGGCCTGTATATCGGCATACCCGCAATCCATACAAGGCCTAACAAGAACTTCAATGGCAAATAGCAAACTATTAGAGTATACTATTACAGGACCCAAGGAACCTGAAAAGCAATATTTTATAACAAAAATTATCCAGAATGGCCCCAAAAGGGGCCGAGGTTACCCTCATCACAACAAAAACTACCCTTATGAACTCAACAACCCAAATAAACTTGCAAAAATCTACCCAAAAAATAGACTATATATAGTAACTCAAAGCCCTTATTTTTCAAATAGAAAAGAAAAAAGAAGCAAATAATGGAAATAGAAAAAAACATTGAGCCTTCCGCTCAAATAAATATATCTGAAGAGACGCTAGCCCTCCTTCCTCTGAAGAACGTTGTAATGCTACCCAAAAGTATCATTCCAATCATTGTAGGAAGACGTGCTTCAATAAAAGCGGTTGAATATGCTCTAAAAAAGAATAAAACCATCTTCATCACTTCACAAAAATATTTTAAAACTGAGCAGCCGAAGCCTTCAGACGTATTTTCCTATGGGACAAAATCAACCATTTTGCAAGTCATGCGAATGCCCAACGGAGCTCTGAAAATTTTAGCTGAAGGAATCTCACGAGCAAAAATAGTATATGCAGAGTCAACTGATGGTTTCATAAACGTTCGTTACGAAACCCTTCCCACCACGAATATAGCAAATACAGTTGAAATCGAAGCTCTTTGGAGACAATTGCGAACACTGTACAATACCTATGCAAAACTCAATGAAAAAGCTCCGATCAATCTTCTTTCAGCAACAAAAAATATTGCTGACATAGATTACACAACCGATACAATTGCTGTTCACGTTAATCTATCAATTCACGAACGACAAGAAATACTAGAGACAGCTGATTTGCCGAAACGAATGCTCATCATCTGTAGACATTTAAAAAGGGAAATAGAGATTCTTCAAACGGAACAGAAAATTCGCGGAAGAATTCAAACACAAGTTGAAAAAAATCAGCGTGAATATTATCTGACTGAACAGATGAAGGCTATACAAAAGGAACTTGGCCGAGAAGATCACGCATCAGAACTTGATCAAATCAGAAAGAAAGCCAAAAATCTAGGACTTTCTCAAGAAGCTGCAGCAAAAGTTGAAAAGGAGCTCAAACGATTGGAGCAGATGCCTCCACTTTCAGCAGAAGCGGTTGTGAGTCGACACTATGTTGATTGGATGATATCGTTGCCGTGGAAAAAGATGAGCAAAGATAAAATCGGTCTTTCACAAGCTGAAAAAATACTAAATCAGCAACACTTTGGTCTCAAGAAAGCAAAAGAACGCATCATTGAATTTTTAGCCGCAAAAAAATATTCCAAGACAATGGAGCGTTCGCCGATCATCTGTCTTGTTGGACCTCCAGGTGTTGGTAAAACGTCGCTTGCACAATCAATAGCTCAAAGCATGGGTCGAAAGTTTGTTCGCATATCCTTGGGGGGTGTGAAAGACGAAGCAGAAATTAGAGGACACAGACGAACTTACATTGGGGCTTTGCCAGGAAAAATTGTCCAAAGTATGAAAAAAGCTGGTGTTAAAAATCCAGTTATACTCCTTGATGAAATCGATAAAATATCACAGGACATTCATGGAGATCCTGCTTCTGCGTTGCTAGAAGTTTTAGATCCGGAACAAAACAACAGCTTTGTCGATCACTTTCTCGATGTTGAATACGACCTTTCTAAAGTAATGTTTATTGCTACGGCTAACGTTCTTGAGGGAATACCGTACCCTCTTTTTGATCGAATGGAGATTGTAAATCTTGATGGGTACACTAGTGATGAAAAAATTGAAATTGCTAAAAAATTTCTGATTCCAAAAAACCTAAAAGAATACAACCTTACAACAAAAGAATTTAAAATCTCTCGAGCCCAACTGCGCAACGTCACAGATAATTACACCAGAGAATCGGGGGTCAGACAGCTTGAACGTACAATCACAAAGCTAATGCGAAAAACAATTCAAAAAATCTTAAAAAATACTTCTATTAAATCTGTCACTATAACAGACAAGCTCGTCAAAGAATGGCTCGGCAACCCAACCTTTAGAAAGACAAGTCTTAACAAACAAGAAAAAAAGATTGGCATTGCAACCGGTCTAGCTTGGACAGAAGTTGGTGGCGACGTCCTTGAAATTGAAACCTCTGCCATATCTGGCAAGGGTGGACTTACCATGACAGGACAACTTGGAGATGTGATGCAAGAATCTGCACAAGCAGCATTGAGTTACATTCGAGCTCGCTCTTGTGCACTTGGATTGAAAAGTTCGTTTTACACGTCAAAAGATCTTCATATTCACATGCCTGAAGGAGCAACTCCTAAAGACGGCCCTTCAGCAGGAATTTCTATGTGCGCAGCTCTGATTTCTGCCCTTACTAAAAAGCCGCTTATTCCCAATTGTGCAATGACAGGAGAAATCACACTTCAAGGTCGAGTACTTGCAATCGGTGGATTAAAAGAAAAATTGCTTGCAGCAAAACAACACGAAATTTCAACCGTTGTTGTTCCTCAGGAAAACTACGATGATGCTCAGGAAATACTCAAAGACACAGATCTTGGAAACCTGAAGCTTGCCTTTGCAAACAATATGGATGAAGTTCTTGACGCAGTTTTCGGTAAAAAAGCATTTGATAAAAAAAGGTCTGCTAAAAGAAAAACAACAAAGCGACGATCAACTTAATAATTCGACTCAATAAACAGCAGACAGCCAGTAAAAAACACACTCTTCACATAAAAAATCTAGCATCCGGTTTTAAGATAATGCTAGACAGTAACTGGTACCTATAAAAAAAATCAAAGGGAAAAAATAAAAAACCTTGAAATACGTTCTTCCGTGTTCATACCATAGACAAGAGAACGATTTTGAGTAAAAAAAGTAATAAAAACCTCTTTCTTACAAAAAAGGAGAAGATAGATGAAGAAGCAGATATTGGCGCTGTTATGCGTAACTGCTATTCTTGTTGCCCCCGCCTGTAAAAAACCTGAACCCAGATCAAAACCGATAAAGAAAACAACCAGAAAAATCAAAAAACAGATGCCCGCAAAAGAAAATTTTACAAAAATTGAAACCAAAAACAAAGTAAAAGAATATACAAAATACAAACGATACAGACAAAAAAAGAAACATAAAACCAACAAAATGATGGAAAAAGCGTCTAAGAAAAAACACAAAAAAATGCACAAAAAGCGCAAAAAAAACAAGAAGATGAAACGCAAGAAAAAGAAAAATAAGAAAGTCAAAAAGAAAAAGCACAAGAAAAAGAAAATCAAAAAGAAAAAGCGCAAGAAAAAGAAAATCAAAAAGAAAAAGCGCAAGAAAAAGAAAGTCAAAAAGAAAAAGCGCAAGAAAAAGAAAGTCAAAAAGAAAAGGCGCAAGAAAAAGAAAGTCAAAAAGAAAAGGCACAAGAAAAAGAAATACAAAAAAAACAAGAAGATGTCAGACGACATGATAATGGCGGAAGAAATATACTAACTTTTAGAAAATAAAAAAAGAGCGTTAGATACCAAAATATCTACGCTCTTTTTTGCAGAATAAAATTTTGCATCCACTGAACCGTTTGACTTAAATTAAGGTCAGAATTGTCAATCTCAACCGCATCGGCCGGCTTTATTAATGGAGCAACTTCACGCTCTCTATCCCGTTTGTCACGCTCAGTAATTATGGCAATCGCCTGGGCACGAGATATAGTACTTCTCTTTCTTAGTCTATCAGCCTTCCAACGATCAGCACGCACACCTACAGATGCGGTTAAAAAGAATTTACAAGACGCTTGAGGAAAAACAACAGATCCAACATCGCGACCCTCAGCAACAATATCATGTTTTTCTGCGCACATTCTTTGGATTTCAAGCAACATTTTTCGAACATCTCTGTTTGTACTCACAATCGATGCTGGCTCATCCATATCCCTTGTTTTTAACAAAGGTGTTAAATCACAACCATCAAAAAAAAGCTGCTCTTCTCGAGACGACTTATATTTATAAACAAAACGCTGAGGTTTAAGAAAGGCTTCGAAATCTTCACGATTAAGATGTGCCAGATCATCTTTTTTATATAGAAACTTATGCATCAAAATATAGGCGGCACCTCTAAACATAAGCCCCGTCCCCAAATAATAAATCCCAAGTTTCTCTGCCAATTGTTTAGCAACAGTTGACTTTCCACTTGCAACAGGACCGTCAATAGTAATAATCAGGCGATCATCGGAATCCATTTTTTTGTGCTCCTTCGATTGAAAAAAAGGGCTACTTGAACATGACATCTATGCCAAGTAATTCAACACTAACGCGCCCTGCCCAATGATTTTCTGTAACGTGTGCCGCTATATGAAATGGTTTTTCTCCATGATTCAGAAATTTTTCAAAAAGCTCTGGCCTATTGAAAAAAATAAGAGGCTTAATAACCCCATCGGAAAAAACAGAACATTTTACATGTAAATCCTTGAGCAATGTCGGCTTTTTCACCTGAACAACATCTTTGAGATAAAAAGCAGGTTGCCTATTTTCATTTCCGAACGGCTCAAGCAATGACATGTCATCAACAAACTTTCTTGTTAAATCACTTAACATAACCGAAGCGTCCAACTCTATTTTTTGCTTAAGATCAAATTCAGTTAACTGTTCAGAAACAAGCGTCTCAAGATGCTCCTTAAGATCAGAAAGATTGTCTATAGGCAAAGAAAGCCCTGCAGCAAAAGAATGGCCACCAAAAGATTTTAAAATATTGGAAGCAGACTTCAAAGCATCAAATATGTTAAATTCGGGAATCGATCGACACGAACCTTTTGCAACACCATCTTTTCCCAGATGAAACAACAAAGTTGGTTTACCGTAAGCAGAAACAATACGAGATGCCACTAAACCGATAACACCTGGCGCCCACGAACGACTTGCAGCAATAATGATATTTTCTTTATCAAGATCAATCCGTTTCTGTTCAATTTCCTGCTCCACTTCCTCAAAAATTGAACGCTCAACAGCTTTCCTTGCCTGATTTAGCTCAAATAAAATACGACCTACTTCATCGACCTCCTTTTTATCCGAACCCAAAAGAAATTTTACACCCTGACGCGGATCCTCAAGCCGTCCTAACGCATTAATCTGTGGAGCTATACAAAATCCAATATCGGTCGATGAAATAGAATCTTTTACCACCTTGCCATTTTTCTTTAGAACTGAAAACGGATAACTGCTACAACCATTAATGCGATTCAAACAGTATCGAACCCAAAAACGATTTTCTCCTGTTAAAGGAACAACATCCGCAATAGTACCTAAAAGCAAAAGTTCATACGCCTTTTCTGGTAGCTGCAGCCCCCTCTGTTCATACAAAAGAGAAAGCAATTTAAAAGCAACCCCAACACCGGCAAAATGTTTATAGGGATAAGTGCAACTCTTCTGGTTTGGGTCAACTATGGCAAAAGCATTAGGAAGTTTTTCGTGTGGCCGATGGTGATCTGTAATAATTAAATCGACTCCTAATTCTTTTGCCCGAATTGCTGGTTCAAAAGCAGTTATTCCATTATCAACAGTTATGATAAGCTTGTAGTTATTTTTTGCTGCCCGTTCGATAATTTTAGTTGAAATTCCATATCCATCACGCACACGATGTGGAAGAAAAAAATTCACTCGTGCGCCAAGTGGCAATAATGCAGCCATCATGAGCGCTGATGATGTGATACCATCAACATCATAATCACCAAAAATTAAAATCTGTTCTTGCTTCTCAACAGCATGCAAAATTCTGTCAACAGAAGATTGCGCACCCTCAAGCAACGAAGGGTGCGCAACATCTTTTTCAAATGAACTAAAAAGAAAGGAATCCAATAATTCATTTGTTGTAAAACCTCGAGAAATCAAAGACTGAACTACTGGAAAAGACAAATTATATGCCGCGGCCAACTTAAAAACAAGCTGTTTGTTTTTTAGTGGAATCCTCCACAGATATTTCTCTCCCTGAAGCATCTTCATGTGCGGCCTTTGCCCTGATGAATCCAAAATTTATTATTTGCTATAAAGTAGCCTATTTCACATGAAATGGAAAGATAAAAAACGTGTGCTATCTTTATCTTTCGCTTGATGCATCTCTTTTTTTCACCTCTGCTTGATTCGTCTTTTTTCCTTTGCGCTCCCTTTTGCTTGATGCGGGTCTTTTTACATCAAGTTTATATCCATGTCCCGTTGGTACGGAATATGAAGCAGGTGGTATTTTGGATTTCTTTTTTTCTTCACGCGATTCTCGTTTTATATATTTTTCGATAAAATCTCCCATTGCCCCTTTTATTTCCTTTTCATTTGCCAAAACATTAAACAGAGAAACTGCTGCAAGTTCTTGCGCACCTTTCCTTGTATACTTAAGGTTGAAAGTTGAATACTGTTTCTTCAACCTTTGGTCCATATTATAATCTTGCTTTTTTATCAAATCTTTAAAATCAGGATTTTTCTTATTTTTTTCAATCAACTCACGATCAATAATTCGAGGAAAGTAAAGTACAAGAATATCGTCTGTGGACAAAACACTCATAGCACGATCAGCAAATCCACCAGCTGCGGCAACCTTTGGAAATGGAAACTTCTTATTAAGTGGATTGTCACCCTCTGCAAACTCCTGAGCATCATGCAAACGCGGTGCACCAATCCCAGCGGAGGCGTCCGCAATTAAGAGTATAGTTGGAACATCTGGACGAGTACGCTCGAGCAATACCGGAATAGGATTACCCCATCTTACTCCAGGATCTGTGTACTTTATATTTGCTATTTCTCCCCACGTTTTTGATCTTGCAGCATCATAAGAAGGTAGATCCTTCATACCATAGAGAAAGTTGTTCCTATCTGAGTAAATAAGACGCAACTTGCTTAACGGAGACTCCTTTAAAATAGCACGTAAAGTCTTTTTTACTGGCCCTTCTTTCATCGAAGAAAAAAGATTAAAAAATACATCATCCGCGCTTACCGCTATTGCAGCTGAACTCATAGAAAGATAGTCTGCCAAGCTTACTCGAGCAGGATAAGGTTTTTTACCCACAGACTTGCCATCAAAAAATCTTCGATCAAACGACCAAACGGGAATATATGCATTCAAACTTGCGCAACCAAATTCGTGAGGAGTAACAGCAAACCACCGAATGTCAGGAACCGACATGGTTGTCAAAATAGGATATGGAATAGAAGCATAACCCAGCGCCCCATATAAAGAACTCATGTACACCTGTAAGGGATCATTGTTTTCTCCCATTCCATGAAACAATATAGATCCAAGACCAATTCCATAAAAATCAATAATTGACAACGTTCTTCCATACGCAAGCTCTCTCAAAACGAAATTTGCAGCATGAACAATATCTCGAGCTGACCTTAAACTTGGCCCATGCGTAACAGCAGAAAGAAGTTTTTCTTCATATTCTTGAACAGTAAGGCCACTTACTAGCCACGGCCACAAGAACCAAGTTGATCCAGATAAAGTAGCAACGTGAGTTACAGCATCAAGAAGCCCTATTTTTTCCAATGCTCGCATGAAGCCCCAAGAATAAATTGCTGCTCGGTTTCCCCCTCCACTTAGCGAAACCATTACATCGGGAAGAGAAACATTTTTAGGAAATTTTTTACCAAGAAATTTCTCTAGAACCTTTCTTGCCAAAGGACGACGTAATTTTAAAAACTCTTTTTCGCCATATGATAAGGGCCCACCCTCACGTCGAACCTCTGCCTTCATAAAAGCAAAAGGATTACGAGAAATCGGTGCATGAAATGTCTTGATACTTTTTTTAAATGGCCAACTGAGCGCCGCTCCTATTTTTCTAATAACGACTCTCGCCCCACGTTCAACATTTTCAACTCCTTTAACAATCTCTCGAAGAGCCTTGTCAAAAAAATTCATTTTCTCTTTTGATTTCGCCGAAACATCAACAGACCATCTAACACCAACAAGAGCAACTCCAACCAATCCTATTGCTAAAAAACCAAAAACCCGCCTTTTCACCGCCTCAATCTCCTATCTTAAAAATTTGAATTCTTTTAATGACGAATTCTTCTCTTGAGCTTCAGTCTTCTTTTGAGCGCATCTTTTATCTTGTAAGCTACGGCCCGAATATTAAATTCCGCTAGATCAGCAATAAGCTCTGCCTCTTCGCGCATGTATTCAAAATTAAATGTCCCTGCAAAACCTGACTTAATAGCCTCTTCTATGTCAAAATCTTGTAACTTTTGAACAAATGGTCCCAATTGCTCGTCCTTAGCGTATCGACCAAACATATACGGATCGGCCACTCGAGGTAGATAGATGACTACTGGTATGGATGGGTCATCTTTATCTTCAAAAATTGTTATTGCTCTTTGCTCATAGTTTTCTTCATCAATCTCAGGAAACTTTAGATTGTACTGGCAAGCATACTCTTTCAACAACTTTAGCTCCTCAATTCCTACAGCTCCACCAGAATCAAACACAAAAATAACATCTGGAGCATCGCCGTATGGAGGCTTCCTGTACGTAGCAAAAACTGGATTATTAAAATCAACTCCAGCATCAACGAGCTTAATATCTTTACTTTTTTTAAACGAAGATTCCTTCATTTTATACACATAGTTAAAGACTTGCCCCCATGCAACTCTCAGCTCCCCTAAATCTGAAAAATAAGCGAGCTTTGCTAAAGTTTTTTTCAATGCATTAAATATTAACTTTGCTCCAGGTACACCCTTGAGAAATTTTGGAAGCTTCATGTTTTTTATTCCCTTTTCGTACGCTTCCTCAAAACTCGCAGCAAAAGCAGAACCCCAGATTCCCATCAAAAACCCAAGACTCATTTCTGGAGCAGACGACTTCGATTTTCCGTTCTTAAACTTTCGGCCAAATGCCCACGATGGAACATAAGCTCCAAGCCAACGGCTACCAACTTCAAACGGAGTAAATTCAAACCAATAATTAGGCATATCACGATTGCCAAGCACGGCTGTATAAACAGGAAGAGGAAAAATACCATCACTTAGTGTTTTTTGTTGATCAGAAAGATAGACCATATTTTGCTTTACACCCAATCCACGCAAAAAATTATTAGCTAGAATGCCACCATACAAATCAACAATATTTAAGTGTTGGTTGTAAGCAAATTTTACCCAAATGGCGTCAAGCATTGTAACAATGTCTTTTGAAGAAGAAATATCGATACCAGCAAAAATTTCACTGATTCCTCTTTTTCTATATTCGCAAATTGGCAAGCCACTGGAAATCCATGGTGCAATAAACCACGTAGAACCAGAAAGACCCGAGATACACATAGCAGTGTCAAGCAATCCCACCTTGTCTGCTCCAACACAAGCTCCCAAAGAATACGCTTTTGCACGAACTCCACCACCACTTGTACAAAATGCTATTTCGAGAACATCTTCGTCATCAAGATCCATTTCCAAAAATCGTTCTTGTGCATCTTTTACAATAGTAAAACGCCGTTCACGAAACTCCATTTCTCCATCGCAAACCGGAGAACCTAACCTCACAGTTGCAATATCTTTTTTGTGTTGATTCTCTACTATCGCCTTCTGATCTAATTTAATTAACTCTTTTACGGGAAATAAAATAACGTTAAGAATATCTTCTGTTATAGAAGCAACACCTTCAAGCGCTTGTGATATCTGATTTATTAAACCCTTGCGAGTAATAAATTGACCGTCTGCCCGACCCGACTCTTCTATATTGAAAATATCATCTGCTGTTTTTACTTCCCCGCCTGTAGCACGATAAAATGACGAAACAAAAGCAAAAACAAAAATAAGATTCCGATATCTCATTCTCATAACCACTCCCCAAAAAATTACAAAAATTACGTGACAACCTGGTGAGCACTCTACAAAACAAAAAAGGCCCCGTTCAAGACTTTATGTTTGAACGGGACCATAAAAAAGTTATGAAATGAAAAAAATATTTATATCACCTTTTTTTTAGCGTTGGAAATAAAATCACATCCTTAATCGACGTAGTATTTGTCAACAACATAACAAGACGATCAATTCCAATTCCAACACCAACAGCTGGCGGTAAACCATGCTCAAGAGCAAGAATATAATCTGCGTCATAGTGATGCGCCTCAGAATCACCACGTTCTTGAGCTTTAACTTGTTGCCTAAAACGTTCAGCCTGGTCAAAAGGATCATTCAATTCGTTAAAAGCATTTGCAAGCTCCATACCAGCAACAAACAACTCCCAACGATAGGCAACAGAAGGATTGTCTGGATTTCGCTTGGCCAAAGGAGAAACCTCAATTGGAAAATCCATAATAAAAGTAGGTTGAATTAGCTTTGGCTCAACTAGCTCTTCAAAAAGAGCAAATAATTTGTGCCCCCACAAACTATCTTTATCATCCAATTCAATATTATTAGCAACCAACACCTTATCGATATTTTTTTCCGACAAATCATCTTCCGTGCAGTTGCCATACTCCATCACGGCTTCCTTCATCGTCAACCGCAGAAATGGCTTTGAAAAATCAAGTGAATGTTTACCAAATAAAACATTTTGCTCGAGCCCACTATTTATAATGATCTCTCTTAGCATCCTTTCGGTGATATCAGCCGCAAAATGGTAGTCTTCATGTGTTGTATAAAACTCAAGCATTGTAAATTCAGGATTGTGCTTCGTGGAAATTCCTTCATTTCTGAAGTTTCTGTTAATTTCATACACCCGATCAAACCCACCAACAACCAAACGTTTTAAATATAGTTCTGGAGCAATTCGAAGATAAAAATCAGAATCAAGTGCATTGTGATGTGTAATAAAAGGACGGGCTGCAGCACCCCCAGGAATCGGATGAAGCATCGGAGTCTCAACTTCAACATACCCATTTTGATCTAAAAACGAACGCAAACTACTAATAATCCGAGACCTCTTTCTGAACTTCTCTCGAGAATCAGGATCACTAATCAAATCAAGATAGCGTTGGCGATATCGAATCTCGACATCAGCAAGGCCATGAAACTTTTCTGGCAAAGGATATAGGCATTTACTCAAGAGATTAAACTCTTGCACCTTAATAGTTATCTCTCCCATCTTTGTTTTGAACGAACTACCTGCAAACCAAACAATATCACCTAAATCAATATTGTGCTTGAAAAGCTCAAACTGCTCTTCTCCAACTATATCTTTGCGGATATATATTTGGACTCTACCGGAGAAATCCTGTATCGTAGCAAAGCCAGTCTTACCATGCAGTCGAATTGTTAACAGTCGTCCAGCAACTTTGTAGTTTTTTTCTTCACCTTCTTTGTATTCGTCGATCACCTGCTGACACGTTGCATCAACTTCTTTACGATAAGGCCACGGCTCTATGCCGCCCTCTCGCAGTTTTTTTACTTTTTGAACACGTACTTCATGCTCGCCAGAAACTTGTAGTTCTGCTTCTTTTTCGTGAGCCATAATCTTATAATCCCTTACATATTTTTTTCTGAACAGATTCCACCAATCAGTCCGGTGAAACAGATGTGTAAAAACAGTCTTTGATTAGTCTAAAACAACGGTTTACTCAGTATAACAACTAGAAAAATGTTTCCAATAAAAATTTTCCGAGTCACTGCAGATAAAAAATCTCATCACCCCTTTTTGCCATCTGTAGCTGTTCTCGTGCAATCTTTTCCTTATAAAAATCATCTGACTGCCAAACTGCAATCTTTTGCTTACAATTAAGAACTTCTTGTTTGAGCTGCGCAACCTCCTGATCAAGCTCCCTATTCTCCTTTTCCAATCTAAGCATTGTTTGCAATCCCCTTGGCCCAAAAAGATAAACCCCCACAAAAATACAAATTTCTACGGCAAAAAAAATTCTTAACATTGTTCTTTTAAATGTTTTCATTCTCTACCCCTCACCAAACATTCACTCATTTAAACATGATTTTTTCACAGAACCAATTTGAACCACAAGAAGCTTGTTAAAAAGTATATTAAAGGAACAATAAAACAAGAGTCTTCACTTAGTAAGAGATTTGTCTTTACGCTCTCAAAAAGAAAGATGACAAATCAATATCAAAAAGGGACGACTCGATGAAGATCGCAAAAATTTTGGCTCTGGGAATACTTGCTAGTTGCACGGTGATCGCAGACAAAAGTGAAAAAAAAGAGGTTGTTTTTGACGATGTAGTTTTTGGCTGGCTTGACACATTCGGAACTGTTTTAAAATTAGCCAAAGATAAACACTACAGCATCTCCGATCCGGAAAAGGCCATGATTAAAGCCATTAACGGATTTTTGTCCACATTAGACCCTCACTCAAGCTTTTTGGACCCAAAAACTTACAGAATAATCTTGGAAACAACAAGTGGCGAATTTTTCGGAATAGGAATTGTGATAGATGCAACTCGCAAACCAAAAGATAGATTCTTGATGGTCTTGGACGTTATTCCTGACGGCCCATCTGAAAAAGCTGGACTTTTACCTTACGACAAAATTATAGAAATTGATGGAAAGACCCTAGAGGGAATGACAACAGAAGAAGCCACAGCTAAGCTCCGCGGAGAAAAAGGAACAACAGTTCACATCAAAGTACTCAGAGAGAAAAAACCCGAACCTATGCCGTTTGATATTACTCGTGATGTAGTCAAAGAACAAACCTCTCTTGCTTTCTATCTCAAGGATCATGATATCTATTATCTTTCTTTGACAAGTTTTACAAGCAATGCTGTCAAACAAATAGAAAAGCTTCTGAAAGAATCAACAAAAAACAGATGCCGCGGCCTTATTTTAGATTTACGAAATAACTCAGGAGGCCTTCTAAACTCTGCAGTTGATATCGCAAGCCTATTCTTGCCACAAAAAAGTTTGGTTGTAACAACACGAAACAAATTCAACAAGGAAGTTGATCGCTACGAAACAAACAAACCGCCAGTCGCCAACAACGGTCTGCCAATATTTATTTTAACAAACAATTTTACAGCATCTGCTGCAGAAATTCTTGCTGGATGCCTAAAGATACACTCAAACAATGATCAGAAGATGATGGTTTTTCTTGTCGGATCTCCAACCTTTGGCAAAGGTTCTGTTCAAGAAATCATACCGGTTGGAAAAAATTCTGCGGCAAAAATAACCACCTCACTTTATCACCTACCAGACGGCTCAACAATTCAAGGAACAGGAATAGAGCCAGACTTTAAAGTGGATAAACAATTTCCACCACCAGAACAGGTTGCATGGTTCAAAAAGTTTTATGGCCGCGAACAAGCACTAAAGGACTATATAAAACCATTTGGAACAAAAGAAAAACAATCGGATGAAAAGAAAAAACCTGAGGACAAAAGACCTAAAAACTGGTCTGATAGAATGAGAAAATCACTAGCCAAGGACAATCAATTTTTGAGTGCAATAACACTTATTAACCTTCTTGATAAAACGACAAAAACAAATCCTAAATTTGTCGACAAGCGAGCAAAGGCAATTGATTATCTCAAAAGCATCTTTGCAATTAACGGTAAACTCAATATGGATGAAATAAAAGCCTAAAAATACACCCATTGACAATCTCAATCGTAGGAGTACTATAAACGTGAAAACCCTAAAAATACAGGGTTCTTTGGTGTTTATGGTGGATATATTGAGGTTTTAAATGAAGTTATCGCTGAGCAAACGTTCCCGATACCACTTGTCAGTGAGCTTAATCACTGGTGTTGTTGTTGTACTTCTTGTTGTTCTAACAAACAATAATCCTCCGCATAAAATAACGGACGGAAACCCCCTCAGAAGGACTCCTCAATTGATCGAATAAACCTAATAGATCTTCTTTTTTCATTCTACAGTTACGGATTTTGCAAGGTTTCTTGGCTTGTCGATGGGACGGTCTAGTTCGCGAGCAATATGATAAACCAGAAACTGCATGAGGCCTGTCATGGCAAGCGGACCAAGAAGCGGATTTACCCGTGGAATGGTAAAGGTCAGGTCAGCCAACTCATGAAGCTCATCTTGCCCCTCAAACGCAAAAGCAATAACATGCCCCTCTCGAGCTTTTACCTCTTGAACGTTTCCCACAATTTTTTGATAAATCAACTGGTTTTGGTGCGAGAACACAAAAACAGGCGTTTCACTATCAATCAAAGCCAGCGGACCATGCTTTAATTCGCCTGCTGGGTAACATTGGGAGAAAATGTAGGAAATCTCTTTCAACTTAAGAGCAGCTTCCATCGCAAATGGATAACTAATATTTCTGCCCAAAAAAATACTTTTTTTGTACTGTGCGTACCTTTTGGCAAGCCCTTGCGTAATATCGAACTTATAATTCTCTATACTATTTTCCAATACTTCCGCAGCAACAAGAAGATCATCTTGTGCTAAAATCATTTGTTCATGCGAGATAATACCTTTTTCAAGCGCCAACCTATTTGCCAGCCAAAAAAGAGCTGAAATCTGTGTAGAAAAAGCTTTTGTTGAAGCAACTGCAACTTCTTGTCCAGCTTGAGTCAACAAAAAACCTCCAGACTCGCGAACCATCGAGCTTGAAGCCACATTAGTAATAGCAATAGTTGGCAGCTCGGCTGAATTAATAAAACGAATTGCCTCAAGCGTATCTGCCGTCTCACCAGACTGCGAAACAGCAATATATAAAGATTTTTTTGACGGGAAAAAGCTCATATACCGAAATTCTGACGCCAAATACACACTCGTCGGCACCAAACAAATTTCTTCGAAAAAAAACTGAGCAATACGAGCAGCATGCCAAGATGTTCCACAACCAATAACGGAAATATTATCAAGTTCACAAACTTGTTCCAACGAAAGCCCCAAATGGTCCCAAACATTAGCAGAAACAGACTTTAAAAAATCTAAAGTTCCTGCAACAGCAGTTTTTTGCTCATAAATTTCCTTGAGCATGTAGTGCTGGTACCCCTTTTTTTCGTGAGCATCAACATCAATGTCTATTTCCTGAATTTTAACCGGAATTGAATCACCAGAAAAACTGTAAAGCTCTACCATCTCGTCACGAATAATAGCAAAACTTTCATCCGGCATAAAAATAACCTTCTTAGTTCTACCGGCAAAGGCAATCAAGTCTGAAGCCGCAAACATCTCACCATCACCTACCCCAATACACAAAGGAGAACGCTTACGAACCAGCACCATAGTATTTGGCCGGTCCTGCAAGATGCTAATAAATGCAAAAGCACCCTCGAGCCTATTGGCAAGCTCAACAAGTGCATTTTTAAATGTTTTATTTGAAAAAAGAAGACTCTCAAATAGATGAGCGATTACTTCAGTATCTGTATCAGAGTGAAAAACGTGCCCAGAATCTAGAAGTTGTTTTTTCAAAAAACGACAGTTTTCAACAATCCCATTGTGAACCACCGCAATTTGTTTCTGACAATCAAAATGTGGGTGTGCATTCTTTTCAGATGCTGGACCATGAGTGGACCAACGAGTGTGCCCGATACCTATAAATCCATCAACCGAGGAGTCAGAAAGTTTTTGAACCAACTGGCTTAACTTGCCCTCTGATTTAAGAAACAAAAGTCTCCCATCTTCTGGATGCAGACATGAAAACCCAGCCGAATCGTAACCCCGATACTCCAAACGTCTTAAACCGTCTAAAACAAACTCTTTGCAGTAATCCTTACCTATGTAACCAACAACACTACACATCTTTTGCATCCTTTTTTTTGTTGATTAAAACATGATCCATAGGAATCAACTGGCCGGGAAAATTAAAATAAAAAAGCGAATTAACGCTTTACAAATTGGAACTTACGACGCGCTCCCCGCTGACCGTATTTTTTACGTTCTTTAACGCGAGAATCGACCGTTAACAACCGATACTTTCTGAGCGTCTTTCTCATCGCTTCGTCAGAATCAACCAGCGCACGAGCAATGCCAAGCTTAACCGCTCCGGCCTGTGAATTAACCCCACCACCAGAAACGTTTACATCAACATCATAAACCAGGCCTTTTGGAAGAAGAGAAAGAGGAAGAGAAAGCTGCGCTCTATTGAAATCTGTGTCGAAATAGTCATTCGCAAGTCTGCCATTGACCGTAACAACTCCTTTTCCACGACGAAGCCACACACGCGCGATAGAACTCTTTCGACGACCTATACCATGAGCAATTGGAGCTCCTGGTTTTGGGCTAGAAACCCGTCCTGACTGCTTTGTTTGAGTCTTTTCTGCACTTTTCATTTCTTTTTCGACCTTTTACAATTCGATGCGATTTATCAGAGCTAACTATTTCAGATACTACCTAAAAATAGGCAAATGTCAATGTTGGCCCCACAAGCTCCTTCAACTGATTTCATTCATTTGGGGCCAACTCCGCTTTGAGTTTGTCGAGAGAGCGGACAGCCTACACCCCTGCTCTTATTAATTGCTAAAATCATTTCTTTTAAGGAACTGGCCCCGCCAACCGTAGCTCCACAGGAGCGTAGGTTGGAGCCGATGATCGGATTTGAACCGACGACCTACTGATTACGAATCAGTTGCTCTACCAGCTGAGCTACATCGGCCTTCTTGCAAGATACTTTCAGAGGTTAAATGGTATCAGGAAAAAATAAATTATCCAAGGCTAGTGCAAGCTCTTTTTAACAGATTATGGAGACTCTTCCGCTGCTTCTTGACACAAAAGACATCGGACCGCATTGGGGAAAAGCTTCAATCGCTTCTCTGAAATTGCCTGACTACAATCCTCGCAGATCCCATAAGTTCCATCATCGATCATCTTGAGAGCCTTTGCTATTCGCTTGTACTCCTCAACCTCAGCATTTTGCAAAGAACTTCTGAGAGTTTCCATAATTGAAGAAAGGGCTTGATCGCCCTGATCCTGCACCTGCCCATCTGACACCTGCTCACTTGAAAGATTATCCAACTGCTCTTCAAGCTCAATCTTACGAGCAACAAGTTTTTTTTTGATGCTCTCCAATGCACCCTTCGACCATACAGGCCCACGATCCTCACTCACCCTTTTTTCCTTTTATTTTTAAAGAAACGCTTCAATAAACTCGCCGCTTTTTCTGCACAGATTCCCCCCACAATCTCTACAGCATCTCTGTTGTATAACCGAAGCCCTGTATCCTTGTCAAGATGATACCCAAAGAGCGGAGACTCCGCACCATACACCAATCCAGCAACCCTGCTGAGCTTCATAAAACTCATACACATCGAGCACGGTTCAAGGGTCACATACACCCAATATCCATTAAGACGCCAATCTCCGATTTTTTTACATGCTTTTTGTACAGCAATCATTTCTGCATGCGCAATCTGACACCCTAGCTTTTCAACTTGGTTATACCCACGCGCAACAATTGCTCCCTGAGGATCAACAACAACCGCCCCAACCGGAACCTCCTGCTTGGCCAAGGCTTTTTCCGCCTGCACAAGCGCATGTTCCATATAAAAGCAATCTTCTTTATCAAAAGGTCTGTTCACAGCTTTATTAAGTCTTGAAATATGGTCAAAACGTTAACTATTTTATATAATCTAAGGATAAATCAGTTTTTAAAACCAAACAACGCCTTATTCACCTATTTCGGGGACAGGAGAAAACTTTATGGCGAAAGATAGTAAGTCTACCGGCAAAGAATACAGAGCAACCTCTATTCGAGTGATGGAGGGCCTAGAGGCCGTGAGAAAGCGGCCCGGCATGTATATTGGCAGTACCGGACCACGAGGCCTTCACCACCTAGTCTACGAAGTTGTAGACAATTCTGTTGACGAAGCCATGGGGGGACACTGCGATACAATCAAAGTTATTTTGCATGAAGACGGCTCATGCTCTGTTGAAGATAACGGACGAGGAATCCCAACCGGCATCCACCCAAAAGAAAAGGTTTCTGCTGCAGAAGTTGCAATGACCAAGCTGCACGCCGGAGGAAAGTTCGATAAGGATGCTTATAAATACTCCGGTGGCCTTCACGGCGTTGGTATTTCCGTTGTAAACGCCTTGTCCAGCTCGCTTGATTTGACCATTTTTCAAGATGGAAAAATTCACCAACAATCGTACAAACGCGGAAAACCAGTCGGTAAACTTGAAGTTACTGGTGACACAGATAAACACGGAACATTGATTCGGTTCATCCCGGATCCAAAAATTTTTACCGAAACAACGACCTTCAGTTTCGATACTCTAGCAGCTCGCCTGCGAGAACTTGCTTTTTTAAACAAAAAATTACGCATCACTATTGTTGATGAAATTAACAACAAAGAAAGCGAATTTTTCTTTGAAGGCGGTATTGTTTCTTTTGTGGAACACATTAACAAGAAAAAAAATCCTCTGCACAAAGAGATTATTCATTTTGAGCAAAGTGATGATCGGTATGTTCTTGAACTCGCAATGCAACACAACGACGGTTATGGCGAGCAACTTTTTTCATTTGTAAACAACATTAACACGATAGAAGGTGGAACACACGTTTCAGGATTCAAATCAGCTCTGACTAAGGTTTGCAATAGAAAAGCTCAAAGCATGAAAATACTCAAGTCAGGGGAAAGCCTCTCTAGTGATGACGTGCGAGAAGGACTTGTGTGTGTTATCAATATCAAAGTTCCAGAGCCGCAGTTTGAAGGACAAACAAAAACAAAACTCGGCAATAGCGACGTAAAAGGAATCGTTGACAAGTGGACCTTCGGATTTTTGGATACTTACTTTGAAGAAAATCCTTCTGTTATTAAAAAAATTCTGCACAAAGCGGAAGTCGCCAAACGAGCACGAGAAGCAGCACGCAAAGCACGTGAGTTAACTCGTCGTAAAACAGTATTAGAATCCGCAATCCTTCCTGGAAAACTTGCTGACTGTTCAAACGAAGATCCATCTGCAACAGAACTATTTATAGTTGAGGGTGATTCTGCAGGCGGTTCTGCCAAACAAGGACGAGATAGATTTAATCAAGCGATTTTGCCTCTCAGGGGTAAAATTCTGAATGTTGAAAAAGCTCGAATTGACAGAGTATTGTCCAACGAGGAAATCAAGGCACTTATTTCAGCAATTGGGGCTGGCATTGGAACGGATGAGTTTAATCCAGACAAAACTCGATACCACAAAGTTATTTTGATGACAGACGCCGATGTTGATGGTGCACATATCAGAACGCTATTGCTTACCTTTTTCTTTAGATACATGAAACCTCTCATTGAGCGCGGCTATCTTTACATCGCACAACCACCCTTGTACAAAGCAAAAATAGGAAAAAAAGAACAATATCTTAAAGATGACAAGGAATTTAAACAATTTCTTTACGACTGGGCGCGAGAACAAACAAGACTCATCATTAACAATAAAGAGCTACCAGAAGATAAATGGACAACGTTACTCAACAACTTAATGCGCTACGAAGAACAGCTAAAACACACAAGCATAAATTTTCATCTGACCTATACAAACGCGCACGCACTTGCAACCCTGATAAATCAAAACCCTTGGCAACTAGAAGAGGGAGTTGAAAAACTACTTGAAATCCTAAAGCAACGCTTCAAGGATCACGAGATTTTCCTTAAAGAACCAGCGCCCACAGACGAAGGCGAAGACAAAGAACTGATGGAACCTGAAGGAAAAAAAATACGCATTATCTTCAAGTTGCTCAACACTCAGTGGAATGTTGAATTAGATTTCTTCAAGTCAGAAGAACTACATAAACTAATTAGTCATCTGAACAATCTGATGCTGAGCCAAAATGAAAATTGGACACTAAAAGTTGTTAATAAAGATCGCAAAATAGATGACAGTGGTATTTTACAACTGATTCGACGTATTTCTGATATCAGCAAACCGTACATGCGAATACAACGTTATAAAGGTCTTGGTGAAATGAATCCTGAGCAACTGTGGGAAACCTCAATGGATTCAAAGACACGAACGTTATTGCAAGTTACCTTGGAAGATGCAATTGCAGCTGATGCATGGTTTAATACTCTAATGGGAGATGACGTTTCTGGACGAAAAAAATTTATCAAAGAGTTCGGCCACTTTGTTAAAAACTTAGACGTCTAGGCGTCTTGATTGTCTCATAGAATTGACCTTAAATTTTAATTGCTATAAGTTGCAGCAACGATCAACAAATCGTATTGTGACCATATTTTTTAAAACCAGTAGTAGTTTGGAGATAAATAAAAAATGAAAAAGCTCGCTACCATTCTTGTATTTTCAATTGCGTATTCTGCAAACATGGTCGCAATGGAAAAAAATAAAGAAGAATGGATAATCATTGAAAAAAAGAAAATCAAACGAAATCCTAGTCTAAAGGAGTTTGCTCAGGCTAATTTTGAGGAAAATTGTCTAAAAAAAAAATTCGTTTAGATAAATGGTTTGACGGGGGATTGAAAAAAAATGATCGACAAAAAAAATGTAGCAAAAATAAAAAAAAGAAAAAACGTAAAAACAAAAAATTAACAACTTCTCAGTGGACTCGAATGGCCCAACAAGATGATTGGACGAGCAACGATAGGGACGATTAAAATAGAAACAAAAGTGATGCTTTCAAATATTGAACGTTTTATTGAATATAACAATCTCATTGAACGACAAGCAAAAATAGTAGTCGGGCTTTCTGGCGGGCCCGACTCCGTTTTTTTGCTACACCTCCTTGCTCATAAACAAAGACAAGGAGAAATAAAAACGTTGATCGCAGCACACCTTGACCATGAATGGCGAGAAGATTCTGGTAAAGACGCAAAATTTTGCCGTAAATTGGCAAGTTCGTACAATGTTGAATTCGTGGATTCAAAACTATCAGAACTTGCAATCTCGTTAAAATTTAATGGCTCAAAAGAGGAATTTGGGAGACGTGCTCGTCGCTTTTTTTTTGAAACACTTTGCAAAAAACACAATCTTGATCTTATTGCTCTTGCTCACCACGCACAGGATCAGCAGGAAACATTTTTTATTCGTTTGTTGCGCGGCGCAACGCTAACCGGCCTGACAGGAATGAAACCAAAAAACGGTTCTTACATTCGCCCGCTACTTGAGACTAACAAAAAGGATATTATCTCATTTTTGAAAAAAGAAAACATCCCCTATATAACTGATCCAACGAACGAATCAGAACAGTTTTTGCGCAACAAAATTCGAAAACATGTTCTACCGGCTCTAAAAAAGTGTGACGAACGTTTTGACACAAAATTTAAAGAAACACTTGAGAGTTTACGAAAAACAGAAACTTATCTTCAAAAAGAAACCACAAAAATATTTAAAGAAATTACCATTCAAAACAAAATCGGCCGGTGTATAAACACGGAAAAACTTTTCGCTCTCGATTCTGTTGCTCAAAATAGAGTTCTGCTTTTCTGGCTCTGCACTGAAAATATACAATTTCCTGTGAGCAAAGGATTTTTTTCTGAATTATTACGTTTCCTGAAGCAACCTAGCGGAGGATCTCACAAATGTTGTCCCGACTGGAGTATTATAAAGAAAAAAGGAATCAGCTGGATCAGTAAGTCCTCTTTGTAACAAAGGCAAGGGAGTATTGTAAGAGGAGCATTGTAATACATGTACGACGAACCGAAACGCGAACTAATTCTGATCATTATTGTATCGTTTTTTCTCCATCTTGTTCTTATTACTTTTTTTATGCTATCAAGGTTGGACAGTTCAGTCAGACAGTACAAGGACAAACTTATTGCGTCAAAAAAACTTGCCCAGAAAAAAAAGGAAGCTCAGGTTGTTTTTAAACAACCACAACAAAAAAAGATCTCAAAACCTCTGCCCAAAAAACCAAAACCTAAAAAAAAGCAAAAACCAAAAGAAAAAAAGCAAATCATTCCAAAATTTACATCCGGGGCTCCGGCATTACGAGCTCAACACATAGTCCCAGAAGTACAAAAACCTATGCCAACGAAACCACAACCTGTAAAAACATCTCAGCCCATTACTGTTAAAACAAAACCTATAGAACCCGAACCAAAAAAATCAGAAAAAAGCGGGAAAAAAATTCTCAAAAAAGAACCGGTCCTGAGAAAAAAGCCTAAAACAACAACCTTTATGCAAAGAACACAAAAACTTCAACAAAAAAAGCCTGTCACATCAAAACAAGAACAAAAAAAGGTAACGCTTGCAGATATTTCAAAAGGCTTTATGGAATTTGCGCGCAAAGAAGGAGCTATTAAAAATTCAAATTCAAACCATCTTGTTCACGTCACAGGAAAAAATATTGGACAAGCAACAGCGGAGCAGCTCAGGCACGAACGGTATGTTAAAAAACTATTTGATTGTATAGATGTTTCATTTAAATTTCTTGGTAGACAATTCAGATTTGCCCAAAGACCAAACACTGATTCTTTGAGAATATTTGTCCTGATAGACTTGAATAAAGCAGGAAGAATTGTTTCGTTCAAAATAGTGGAATCTTCTGGAGATAATCAATTTGATCTTTTCATGAAAAAGGTCTTTAAAGATGCAGCTCGTTCTTTTCCGCCGGTACCAACATATTTTAACACAAGCATTTACTCTCTCCCTATTCAATGTAATATTCCTGTTGCCACACTGAGATGAGCCTTTCATTCATCACAATGTGAAAATATTATACAAAATGCTTCACGACAAAAATCTCAGTGTGCTATGATTGGTAACAGATGAAATTTGTACATCTAAAAAATGGATATGTTGATGAAAAAACTACGCTATGCGCTCCCGTTCGGCACAGCACTAGCGTTTTTCACAATTCTCCCGAAACAAGAACCATACAAAGTCATTCTTGAAGCAAAGTGGCAAGACCTTGAGACAGATCCAAATCGAAGGCAGCAGTTTGGAGGAAAATGGATTCTTGCAGGAAGCATAACTTTTAAAAAAAGATCTTCAGATATAGTATTTCTCGATGAAATTCAACTGAGTTGGAAAGGAGAAAGCTTAGATAAGTTGATTGGTTCTTTATACGAAAAAAATGACAAAACAGCATCATTCTTGCCAATCGAAAAATATCTCGTATGTGACAGCATCTGGAAACGTTCAACGCAACAACTTCTTCTTCGCTTTAATCGCACACTTACACTTGGTGCAGTTAACACATTTTACCTCGTTCTAACCGTTCCTGAAACAATTGAAGACAAGCTCAAGAACGGTTATTTTTATATTGAACAAAACGGCCTACCAATGCCATACAGAAACTATGTCAAGGACCACAAGCTTTCTTTAGCTCTCAATGACTTGAATATTCCATCGTCTACATAACTCATGTTCATACAACCCTAGACATTAATTTAATTTCGTCCTATAACTACTGCAGCACAAACTAAATATTCTCGATCATAAGAAGGAGCTGCATGGCAAAGATCGTTATCCTCGGAGCTGGCCTAACTGGACTTTCAACCGCATATCACCTAGAATCACATGGTTTTTTTGATTATAAATTATTTGAAAAAGAACAGTATATTGGAGGTTTATGTCGATCCTCTTTTCATGACGGATTTACCTTTGACTATGCAGGCCACCTTCTTCATATCAACGATCCGTATGTATACGATTTAATCAAAAAAACGGTTCGTTTTAAAATGTTTAATGAACTAACACGCAATTCGTTCATTTACTCAAATGGGGTTTACACAGACTACCCTTTTCAGACCAATCTTTTTGGATTGCCAGAAACGGTTATCAATGAATGTATAGACGGATTTATAAAAAGAAAAGTAGCATCAACAAAATCTACAAATTGGCATGAATGGATTTTGCAAACATTCGGAGCTGGATTTGGAAAGCATTTCTTTTTTCCCTATCAAGAAAAGCTATTTTCTTATGACATTAAAAAGCTCACCAGCTCATGGACCGGACGATTCGTACCCAACACGACACTAGAACAAATCACAGAAGGTGCAAACCAAAAAAATAAAAAGAAAGTCGGCTACAATGCCACATTTTTCTATCCAAAGGCAGGCGGAATTATTAGCTGGGTCAAACAATTTTCTCAATTTATTATCAACCAAGCTCACACCGGTTTTTGTGCAAATCAGATTGATTTGAATAAAAAAACTGTGCACTTTACAAACGGCCACGTCGAACCATTCGAACAACTAATCACAACTATGCCTCTGGACAAACTTTTGCGATCCCTTAAGGAAACATCAAAAACAAACCTACAAAAGGTACACGAAAAACTCCTGTGCACTTCAGTTGTCAACTTCAACTTAGGCCTTGCGAGAGAAAATGTTTCTGACAAGCATTGGGTTTACTATCCAGAAAAAGAACTTTGCTTCTATCGGATTGGATTTCCACACACATTCTCGCCAAAAATGGCTCACAAAAAACGCAGCTCACTCTCAGGTGAGCTTTCTTATTTAAATCTTTCTCTTGTTGAAATCAAAAAAAGAATCGATCTTGCATTTGATCAGACGATGAAAATGTTCAGTATAGAAAACTCAGAAATAATTAGCAAAACTATAACCGCTATTCCGCACGCATACGTCATTTATGACGCTTGGAGAGAAAACAATATCAAAACAATACATCAACGGCTAAACGAGCAATCAATCTTTTCGGTCGGCCGTTATGGAGAATGGAAATACTCAAGCATGCAAGAAGCAATTCTTGATGGAAAAAACGTAGCAGAAAAGCTGCTAACAACAAGCGGCCCACAACTATTTCCAGCTTCAACCTCATTGGACAAAACAAAGGAACTAAAACAACAAGGAAAATAAAAAAAGGTTTTTTAGTATGAAGCATTTTTATAAAAATAAGCGAATCCTCGTTACTGGGGGGGGCGGCTTTATAGGCTCACACCTTGTAGATTCTTTAGTATCACTTGGAGCACAGGTTACCGTTCTTGACAACTTCGAAACAGGAAGTCAACACAACCTCGAACAGATCGATGACAAAATTGAAACAATAAACGGAACCGTCACTTGCCCCGATACCTGTATGCAAGTAACCAGAGATAAAAAAATAATCTTTCACCTTGCTGCTTTCATTTCTGTACCAGCATCAGTGGAAAATCCTCGTGACTGTTATGAAATCAACGTCAACGGAACATTCAACCTTTTAGAGGCCGCTCGCCACAATAATGTCGAGCGGTTTGTATTTTCTTCATCCTCAGCGGTGTATGGCGCACAAAAAGGTACTACTTGCTCTGAGGAAATGGAATGCAAGCCACTCTCTCTTTACGGCACCTCAAAACTCATCGGAGAACTATTGTGTCGACAATACTCGCAAACATACGGCATCAAAACAACATGCTTACGATATTTTAATGTTTTTGGACACAGACAAAATCCAAATGGCGAATATGCTGCAGTCATTGCAAAATTTAAACATTTAATGAGTCGCAATAAACCAATAACCATTTTTGGCGACGGCTTTCAAAAACGAGATTTTATACCGGTAGAAAAAGTTGTTCAGGCAAATCTTTTTTTGGGAAGACAAAACAAATCTATTATGGATGGCCGACCATTCAACATTGCAACTGGAAAAGGCAAAACCATACTGGAACTTATTAAACAGTTAAAAAAAGAATTTCCAGCCTACAGCAAAAAACCGGTTTTCCAGCCTGCTCGCTGCGGGGATATAGAAAATTCTGTTGCAGATATAAACAGATTGCAAAGTGTTGAATATTTTTAACCATCTCAAAAACAAAGGAGAAAATATGAAAAAATGGATCCTCCCCCTGACATGCGCAACACTTATTATTGGAATTGCTCAACAGATAAATGCTACCAAAACACCTAAGAAACAGAAAAATCATGGTTTATGGGAGAACACTACCTTTCAGGATGGTGTCGCCACAGCAAAAATTTTAACAGGGGGTTATTTCGCAAAAAAATTCTTAAATTGGTTTGAACAAACTATCAAAGATAAAACTGACAACACAAAAATTAGCAATCTAATCAGCTACGGAATAAGCACCATCGGATTGACAGCTCTTTGTATTAGTGGCATCTATGACCTGTACAACTCCTACCGCGAAAAATCGTATAAACAAGAAGAGAAAATTTTAAAATCCAAGCTGAACATCTCCAGAAACAAAAACTGACTCTATCATCAATAGAAAAAATCCTATTTTTGTGCTATTATTAGACCTTGTTGGGTGGTTTAAAACCACCCTTTTTAGGTTAATAATTGAAGTAAAAAATAGTGTGAAAAAATGACACAAAAACGGGACTATTACGAGGTTTTGGGGGTTTCTCGATCTGCCAGTGAATCGGAAATCAAAGCCGCTTACCGTAAAAAGGCGCTCAAATACCATCCAGACCGAAACCCAGACAATAAAGAAGCTGAAAATAAGTTTAAAGAAGCCGCACAGGCTTACGAAGTTCTTTCTGACACTCAAAAACGCAAAACATACGATCAGTTCGGGCATTCTGGTGTTGATAGCAGCATGGGAGGCGGTGGAGCAGGAGGTTTCGGCCAAGGAATGAATATGGATGACATATTCTCCAATTTTGGCGATATTTTCGGCGATATTTTTGGTGTCGGAAGTCAGCGACAACGCCGTAATTCTGGCCCTGAACCAAAAAGGGGGCATGACCTCTCTAAGGACGTCTCAATCAGCCTTAAAGAGTCCTACACCGGTACAAAGCAAGAAATTCGATATTACCACTTTTTTGCCTGTGAAACCTGCGACGGTAAAGGAACCAAAGCTGGAACGAGCCCAAAACAATGCAATAAGTGTAAAGGAACAGGTCAAATTAACCAGCGTCAGGGCTTTTTCATGTACTCAAAAACCTGTGGGGCCTGCGGTGGACAGGGGTACACTATTCCATCGCCGTGCGACAGCTGTTCAGGGCAATCAAGAACACAAAAGTTCGATAAATTTTCTATCAGCATCCCAAAAGGAATTTTTGACGGAGCGGAACTCCGAGTAGCTGGTAAAGGTGATGCTGGGGTTTATGGTGGATCGTCAGGAGATCTTTTTTTGCGCATTCGCGTGATGCCAGACAAAAAATTCAAGCGTGTTGGCGACGATCTTGAGTGCAGCGTAATGCTCACCTACCCTCAGCTTGTTTTTGGTGCACATGTTGAAATAGAAAATATCGACGGCACAAAAGAAACCATAAAAATCCCAAAGGGTTGCCCGGTTGGTGAACCTATCATTATTGCAGGAAAAGGATTTGAAAAAAGACGCGGCAGCAGTCGTGGTAACCTTGTTATCATTCCGCAATGCCACATTCCGAAAAAACTTGCTGCAGATGCAAAAAAAACACTCAACAGCTACGCAAAACAGATCGGTAGCGAGGTAAAAGACAGCAATGGAAGTATTGGAGGATTTTTCAAAAAGTTTTTGGGCTAGAAGCTAAATGAAAAGAGGGGCGGGAGCAATTGTTTGTTGCTCCCGCCCCTCTTTTGTTTAACTCTTTTTATTCTTTCACGTTTTTCTTTTTGAACAAAAGCTTATTAAGACCAAATGTATCTTTATTCTCGATAGTGTACTTACGAGATTCATTTAGCAAGATCTGCAACGGCCCTAAGTTGGTAACTTTAAAATTTTGAACCTTTGTCTTAAATACCTTAAGCCAGTTAGAAATCTTGCCAGGCTTGCCCTTCATTGCCCCAGCGTTTGATACGCACAAAATCGAACAAACAAAAACACCGAGAAAAAAACTTTTATTCAACCCCGATTTTAAAAAAGAAATCATATAAAAACCCCTTATTATGATACACAGCTGTAAATATAAAAAATCAAATTCCTTGTCCCGAAGGATTACTTAAATGAGCGAAATTATTAGCTTCGTTCGCTATATTTTCTACTTTTTGGACCTTTTTTTTCAGACGCATAATTTCATTGCCAAAATCTTTTGTGATTCTCTTTATTTCTTTATCCAAAAAATTCTTAGATGAACATATCTTAAGCTGATGACTGAGAACTATCTTTCCCAATCTGCCCATCTTCTTTTTTTGTAGCACCACCTGTTCTCTAAAACACTTCAACTCATTTTCTAATTTCTCAATTCGCAAATCTTTTTTCTTATCATTCCTCAACAGGATCTCCAAAGAGAAAAGTTTGCTCAGAAAAATAGCTAGGTATGGTTTACCCAAATCAATCTTGTTACTCTTTTTTTTATTCGAATAAACAAACTTGAAAATTTTATCCAATTCGTTATCCACAAATTGATTTGATTCTTCAAGCTTTTTCACCCGTTTCTCGACTCCCTTGACACGATTCAAAACATGACGCAAATCCTTGGCTAAAGACAAATCAACAACCCGCTTTAATTGCATAGCAACAGAATCGCCATGGGAAATAAATATACCGGTAATGAAAATACAATGAACAATACGGTTTAATTTCATTTTTTCTTCTTTTTCTTTTTTTGTCTATTTTCAAATTCTTTCAAGGTCTTTTGAGTAAAAGACAGTTTCCTTTTCAGCTTTTTTCTATTCTTCTTCTCTCTTCTCTTATTTCTTTTTTTTTCTCGTTCTTCTTTATATTTTTCAATATTTAATATCCGATTTTCCTGATCTTTCGTCATTTCGATAAAACACTTAAAATCATTGCGCATTGTTTGAACGTCTTCAGCAAGTATAGATATTGTATGCGACTTCTCGTTGATCACTTTTTTTTGGTATTCAAAAGAATTTTCATCTGTTCTTCAAGATTCTGTATTCTATTCAATTGATCAACAGAATCATTTCCCAAAAGATTCTGATCTTTCTCCAATCTGTCAATTCTATTCTTTTGCTTAAGAACTATCTCTTCGAGATTATCAGTTTTTCCTTTTTTCTTCTTGCTGTAAAGGCAAAAACTTTTAAGATTCGCTTGATGAGATGAATTCTTAATGTCGTTTTTAGACAAATTATTAAGCTTGCTGTTATCCTCGTCTGTCTCTTCATCAGAAGATAACGGATCTACACCCAAAACTTTTTCCAAACTGATATTATTAATATCCGCTTCTAAACTTTTTTGTTTGTCTTCTAAACTTTTTTGTTTTTCCCGTGTCGCATTGATTAGTTTTTTGAATGTTTGCATCTGCTTATTGCAAGAAGTCACAAGGCTCTCTAAAACTTGCAACCTCTCATTTTTTTTCTTTTTCTTAACTGACATTGACAGCTCATTGATCGATTTGACATTTTCATCGACCTTTGCGTTCAATTTTTGCAGATAATTGTCTTTTTTCTTGGGGGTGTTTTTTATATATTCAGGCTCTTCCGCTATATAATCACTGCGTATCAAAATCTCTCTCCCATAACTATTCAAAACCCTCTCAAATGAATTCTTCATCGCACCCGAGTCCGAACAAGTACCCAAACAAATAAAACAAAAACAAAAGAGTGCACATTTTTTCAATTTCATATCACAATTCCCCTATAACTTTTGCTTGTAACTATTTCTATTCAAGACAAAAAACAATACCAGATGATAAAGAAAAGAAAGATACAAATCAATTGTTCTTGACAGATAAATGATTTTCTCACAACATTATTCACGATATCAATGCAACATAAAAGGAAACAACTATGAAAAAAACAGCGTTGCTCATTCTTCTTTTTTTTATTTCGAAGAGACAATATTTGTCTTGTATGGAGGAATTTTTTCCTGATTTAAAAACATACAAGATCGAAAAACCATTCGAAGATCCACAAGACCTGACAGAACTATATCCCATTTTAAAATACTTTCAGTATAATGATGACTCCCCGCCACTCTCTCCGATTGATCTATCAAATAAAAAATCAGATCCTCTGCCGTATTTTTACTTTCAAGAGACAGATAAAGAACTCGTTCCGTGGATTGACTTAGAAAAATACGAGATAAAAGATACTTTAGAAGATCCACAAGACCTGACAAAAAAATATCCCTTTTTATTAAAATACACTCGACAAAATGATGAACAACCTAATGTTACTCCTCCACCCCCTCCGGTTAAACTATCAAATAAACCAATAGACAAAAAAATAATCGGCAAAAAAAGAAAACGAAAAACAAAAAACTCCAAAAGAAAAAAATATAAAAAAGAATTGGTACAATATGAAACAAATGTACATAAACTTTCCTCTATTCTTAATAGAGGAAAATGGATTATCTATGAAGAAAATCCAAAACCAGAAATGCTTGAACAAAAGACCTCTGAACTTGAGAATCTCAACAATAGAATAAATTGGTATATAAAAATTGCTCAAAAAGCTCGCAACCATGAAACTGAATATGACAAAAAAAAATGGGGCGACAATGATACAGTATTGCACGACTGATCAAAACCTCATTCCCCGTTTTTTCCTAACCTTTTGTGAAAATTTTTGCACATGATTTTTTGACATCCCCACCTTTTTTATCATCTGATAGAAAAAATCACGATCTGGCCCCTTCACCACAGCTTGCTCGTGAGCCTCGGCGAGCACAATCGGGTATCCATCCCCTTTGCAACACTGGTCTACAATCATCAGAGAAACAGACTTAACCAAAGACTCATCCTCCGCTATCCAAAAGGGAATCTCTATTCGAACAATTTCAGCTCCAACGTGTAGGTAAAAAAAATGTGGATGTAAATGCTGAGGATAGTGCTTTGTGATCGCTGAGTGATTTTTAAAAATGGTTGTTCTTGTGAATGGTTTTAAAAAAAAGCGTACAATTTTGGCATCAGTCATATGCTCAATAGAAAGATCCATGTATTTAGTAAGCTCTTCAAATCCAAAATATTCTGCAAATTCTGTTAAGGCAACCCGCACTAGATTGACCAGCTCTTTACTCTTGGTCAAACTAATGTAACCAGCCGTCAAGATTCCCGCCTCATATAACTTTTGTAATGAGTCAAGATAGCTTGCCAAAAATCGAAGTTTTACCGTCCTGTCTTTTGACTCCAAATGCCAAAAAATAATAGATCCATCAAATAAAAAAACAAAAGAGATCTCGCCATCACAAAATTTATGAATTTTTAACGATTGCTCAAGACCGGCAATGAATTCTAACTCCTGACGACGACAATTAACAAGCTCATGCGGTGTTTCATTCAGTCGATCATCCTCTTGATCCCCAACAAAAATAGTTGGCTCAGAATCTAAATAAACATTCTTGCAGCCAACTCCATAACTCAAGTGAACCAAACCGATATTAATTAGTGAACAACCAACCCCCTCATGTCGATCCGGATAAATTTGTGAACCATCAACAGAAAGTGCATGATAACAATCCAAACGCTGAGACACAGAATAAAAATCATCCAATCTTCCAACCCAAGAAGGAATTAACCATGGAACATTTAACTCTTTTAATTTATAAGCAAACGTTGAATCATTCGCTATTTTTGCCCAAACAAGACGGGCAAGATGAGCTTCGTGAGAACTGTCGGTAAAAAGACGATCTGCTACCCGCTCAATTTCACGCATTACCTTTGCATGATTCAGCATCCTAAAGCCTAGCTAAAAGCTTCCTTCACTGCTTCCACCTTTGCCTTCATTATAATCTTTAATTCCCTGTTGTAGGGCCTGCAGAGGCAAAAGAGCACATCGAATACGCATTGGACCGAGTGGCATACCTATAAGCTTAAGCATAAAATCTTTATCAAGCTTTAAAAGCTCTTCAATCGGCTTACCCTGAGTGGACTCAGTAAGCATAGAAGCTGCAGCCTGACTCACAGCACATCCGTCGCCAGTAAACATCAACTTTTTGAGCTTGCCATCCTCAATGTGAGCATCAAATCCAACAGAGTCCCCACATGATGGATTAAACTGACCAGTAGAAAAATCTGGATTCTCCAGTCTTCCACGATTTCTAGGATTATGGTAATGATCCATAACACGCTCTTTGTATAGCTTCATTATCTCCCCTCAGGATAAATCATCTCGTTTTCACTATTCATAAATATTATGGTACCAATTTCAATTAGGCACAGCAAAGAGCCAACACAAAAAAGCACAGCTGACAATGTCGCCAGCTGTGCTTTTCGTTATCCAATAAAACGAGAAAGAACCAAAGAACTACTACTTCTTGTCAAGCAGTTTTTTCAGCCCTTTTTCAAAGCCTGGGTCGATCTTCTTGCTTCTGTTATCAATCGACTTTTTGATCCCCGAAACCTTGTACTTTTGTAAACGTATCTTGGCTTTTTTAACAAGACTGTGAATAAATGAAAATCTTCCACTAATAAGTGACGTTTTTAACTCATCAAGCTTCTTGCTTTCTGAATCAAGATCTTTTTTTGCCAGATCACGCTTTTTGATCACAAGGCGCAGAGCTTTATGTGAATCAATAACCTGCTTGATAGCGTTCAATCCTTTAAACGTATCACCCTGAGCTTCTTTCAACTGTTTTTTGAGTTCTTCAATTTCTTCTTTAGATAGCTTGCCTTGCCCTGCACGCCCAAGGAGATCTTTGAGTTTTTCTTTATTCTTTAGTTTAAGGCCATCAATAATATTTCCAGCTTCTGAGCATACATCCTTGAATGTTGGCATAGTAAAGAGCAGCTTGCCTGTTATTTTTGCATACATCCAATCAAGCAATTGATGGAATACACGAACGGCCCAAGCCCTCTCTTTGTAAGCATTCAACGTCGTTCTGCTATCAAGACGCTTGATTGTGCTGGCCAAACTTGCCAAAACCTTAACGACAACCTTGTTATCTTTCCATGATGATTTTACAACGGCTTTTTCTTCTTTCTTATCTTCTACTTTTGCAGGCTTTACTTCAACTTTTGCTTTCTCTTTTTCAAGCCGCGCTTTTTCTTTCTTCTCTTTCTCTATTCTTTCTTTTTCAAGCCGAGCTTTTTCTTTATTTCTAGCTTCTTCTTTTTCCTTTGCCAACTCCTTTTCAGGCTTTGAAGCATCCCCATTTTTTTTCAAATCTTTTTTTATAATTTTTGTTCCAATTTGCGAGGGAAGTTGCTGTTCCATGGCAAAAACCGGACAAACCATTCCTGCGACAATTAGACCAGAAAAAACGCCCCATCTTGTTTTTAGTGACTTATCCATAAATTATGTTCCCATCATTTTGTAATTAGTACAATAAAACAACGCGCTAAAAATCTATTCCGTCCCTTAAATGCCCTATAACCGGCTACATATATTCTGCATGCATTTGGACGACATCTTTCAGATCAGAAAAAATTTCACTTCAAAAAAGCAGTATAGTTACTCGCAGCGTGAAGTCAAGTGGCAACCTGAACATCAAAAACCCCTCTGAAAGGACAAAAAACCTACCCGATTGACTTTCTGCGCCCAGAACGTCATGTTGTAAATAAGGTATAAATAAGATATATAAAACCTGAAAAATACTAAGATTGGACATATAAATGGGAAAATTCGTGTTTTCTGCGCATACATGCGCGCTCATTGGCCTTTTATGCATTTTTACAACAGTCTTATTTCCCCTTGTAAGCGCAACACTCGAATCAGCACAACAGACACAAAAACAACAAGAAATCAAAACTATTATTTTCGATCTTGGGGGCGTTCTGTTTAATACAGACAAAACAAGTGCCTTTAAGCAAATCGGGATCATAAAAGTTTTGAATTATCTTTTAAGACTTCATAATCCATTTCAAATTACAAAAAAACTATACAACATACTCGATGCTGTATGTCCTCTTCCTGAGCAAGCACCCCGAGCTTTGACGCCCGACGGATCTCGTTTGTTACCTAAAGTTTTTCATGACTGGCTTTCGGGACGACACAGTCCTGCACAAATAAGTGAATCTGTGAGTCTTTTTATCAGTCAGCATCCAGAACGCTTTGCCAGCGCAACGGAGCAACAGTTAATCAAAGCCGCTGCACAAATGACCTTTACCCCACAATCGATAGCCAAAATCCAATGCCCTGTGCAGGCAGGAGTAGAATTCGTAAAAAAATGCAAAAAACAAGGATTTGATGTCATGATTCTTTCCAATCTTGATGCTGAATCATTTAAACTTTTGCAAAAAAAATATTCGAATGTATTTGAATTGTTTAAAAAGGAAAATATTTTTATTTCCGGCAAAATGGGACAGATAAAACCAGATCCAGCTATTTATGAAACTCTTTTGAGAGATCGATGTCTTGATCCGTCGTCATGCATTTTTATTGATGATCAGAAGGAAAACATAGAGTCTGCACGAAAATTAGGAATTCACGGAATCTTGTGCAAAAAGAAAAAGGGATTACTTTGCTCCTCTCCAGACTTTGCGCATGTGCAAAAAGAGCTTGATAAAATTGTAAAAGGAACTACTACTATCGCTTCAATCGTTTGAAAAAAAGTGGCACAAGGGCAAGCAACGCCAATCCTATCAATAAGGCAATTGTAGAAGTAGAAAAAATATCTTTCGCAGATTTTATAAAAACAAGCTGTCTTCCGGCCAGAGCATAAATAAGTGAACCAGGCAAAATTCCCACCGCTGTGGTCCACACAAAAGTCCAAAACTTCAGTTTTGTCATCCCTGCAAAAACATTGATCAACAAGGTTGGCGTCACAGGCAAAATCTGAAGTGTCAAAAGATAATGATGTCCATGTTTCTCTATGTTCTGATTAAAATGCGCTAGTTCTTGTGAATACCATTTTTGCACAAATGAACCAAGAAGATATCGAAACAACAAAAAGGAAATAGCCGCTCCAATTGTTGCACCAACAACCGCATACAACGTTCCGGCTGCCGAACCAAAAAAATATCCTGCTGCAATGGTCAGAACAACTGTAATTGGAATTCCCATCACAGCAACGCACACAAAAAGAAAAATATAAAGTACAACAGAAAGCGAATATCGCTGTTGAATAAACTGTTCTAGGTGCAAACGATATTCCTGCAAATGTTCTAGAGTCAACAGCTTTCTCCCACCTAAAAAATAAATCCCTATCACAACAAGAAGAAAGGCTATACCCCATGAAAAACGATATTTGTGTTTCATCTACCACCTACGCACCATACAACTTCACCTATGCTCAAAACTAAAAATTAACACTACTATGGACTATGTGTTTTATGCAATTGTTGTTCAGCCTTTATTTTTTACAAAACAGAACGTTCAATTCTCTTTGGTATCCTGTTACGATGTTTGTTAAAATATAAAAAGTTAAAATTAAATGAAAATGACCAAGGGGCGGACATCGATAACGAGGGTATTTTATGGGAAAGCTAAAGCTAAAACACGAACAACTTGTCTCCGCACTTGACAGGTTAGTAGAATCTATCGAAGATCTTGAAAATTTTGAAACACAATCCAAAAAACTCGGAATCGAAGATACAGAAAGAGGTTATCGATCTTTAAGAGACTCTTTAATACAAAGATTCGAATTAAGTTCAGATCTCTTTTGGAAATATCTGAAACGATACATGATAGATGAACAAAAACAAATGGTAGATGTAAACTCCCCCAAAGGAGTAATCCGAGATGCGATCAAAGCAAAGTTGCTAACCGAACTTGATGGAGAAAGATTACTTGAAATGATCGATGACCGCAACATGTCCTCTCACATCTACGAGGAGGAAATTGCCGAACAAATTTGCTTTAGAACTGCTGGTCACTACAAACTCATGAGAACTATAACAGAAAAATATGCCCCCACTCAAAGGTGAGGATCACTTAAATCTTTAATTGACCTCAACCGCTTCCAACTTTTGAACCATCGTGCAAAAAATGGTACTAACGACAAAAATAAGAAAAAAACAGCTACAAGAATAAGTTGGGGTGAAAACACCTCTCTTAAAGATTGAATCGTCATCAATTGTTTGCCTGCAAAAGCAAAAATAAAAGTTCCCGGTATCATGCCAACAAACGTTGTCCACACAAATGTCCAAAGCGATACATTAGCAAGTCCGCCAAGAACATTTGGAACAAAAAGCGGTACAATCAAGAAAAAATGCAGCGACAATAAGTAGCTGTAGCCATATTTTTTAAACTCTCTATTGAAGGCACGCAAGCGATCTTTATATTTTTCGTGTAACACTTTTCCAAAAAGATGTCGTATCAGCAGAAATGAAACAGTAGAACCTAATGTTGCGCCAAGATTTGCAAGCAAGGCACCACGAACTACCCCAAAAAAAAATCCTCCTGCAATGCTCATCATCACAAACACAGGCAAAGACAACGTTATGGCAGCGGCATACGTTCCTACATAGCCAACAACAAAAAGCCAAAAATTTTTATCAATAAGATTTTGCAACCATTTTCTGTTTGATTTAATCGATTCTAAACTGATGTACTTCCCAATATTTAAGTAACGCAGCAGCAAAATGATGCACACAATAAGTAGACCAATAATAATTCTTTTTTTATGAGATCCCTTCATAAAAGTTTCCCCCCTCTCAAACGCTGAATGACCAAAGGAATTAACATAACCAAAATCAAAAGAATGAATGCAAAAATAACATTAAATGAAAAAATCTCACTCATAGACGTTATATTTGTGAATCGACTACCTGCAAATGTATAAACCAAAGAGATTGGTATACATCCAACAAACGTTGTCCAAATTATTGTCCACAATCTAATATCTGACAATGCCGCCAAAACATTAATAACCGCATACGGAACCATAGTCGAAAAATTCAAAATCAGCAGGTATGAAGCTCCATATTTTTTTATACTTTGTTCTAATCTTTCAAGTCGCTTACCGTATTTTTTGTTCACAACATCGGTCAGACCTTTACGAAAAATGAGAAATGCTATCGATGCTCCTGCAGTCGCACTTACTGTTGCATACAATGTACCTCGAATAAAACCAAATAAAAAACCCCCCAGAACAGTCAAAGGACCAGTTATTGGGAGTGAAAACGCAATCATGGCAACAAATAGTGCGATATACAGTCCAACAGAGAGCAAATAATTACGCTGCACAAACTGCAACATCGCTAAGCTGTTTTTTTGTAACCGTGCAAGACTAAAAAAATCATCGACATCAAAATAGTAAAAAATGGCTATACAGATGATAAAAAAAACCAGAACGCCCAGCCAGATCAATTTTTTCTTCTTCACAGATGATCCCCCTGCCCCAAAATAGAATTTCCCTCAAGCTCCACTTATCTTACATTAGGCGATTTTTACAATAATGGGCAATGGTTTTAAAATTGCTTGATCAAAAAAAGATCCGCAGCCGATAAAGACTGCGGATCTTTTTTTATAAAATTATTTTATCGGCTGAATTTAGATATTTTTTGAATCTATTTTTATTTTCTTCTCGAGCTCAGTCAGCTTTTCAAGCCCAACCTTAAGTTTTTCGTGTTTCTTTTTGAATTCATCGAAATCTTTTTTGAGCTTTTCCTTTTCTTTTGTAGCTTTTATTCTAAGGGTCTTACTAATATTCTTACTAATATTAAGATCTTTTTTCAATTTATCGCACTTATTGACCAGATGCTGATGGCGGAAATAATATAATCCGCTCAAAAGTCCACCAAATAGAACATAACCCTTACATTTCCACATATCCCAAAAACCACCTCGAAACAAAAATGGCAACGACGTTAGCACCGTACCTCCAAGCATCCATTTGAAAGTTTTGACAATTCTGGATTCGTTGAACCACCTCCACTTTTCTTTTGCCTCCTGCTCAAGCTTGTTGCGAATTTCTCTTTTCCATTCTTTTAGCTTTTTATCAAAACTATTCACTCCATCGAAAAGATTTTTTTCCAAAGTCTTACTAAACATTTTTACAAACATTTGAAGAGTTTCTTTAAGCCTAGGAGAACCTTCTTTTACAGCTTTTTTAAGCCTTGCGATTTCCTTTTCAACTTTTTCTTTAGCAATCTTCTCTTTGCCGCTGATTATTTCAGAAAGTTTACTTTCAACAGCTTTGATTATTGCATTGGTCAATACTTCCCAGTCAAAGTTAAAACCACCATTCCAAAAAACTTTATCTTTTTTCTTCTTTTTTTCTTCAATTTTTATGACTTCCTTCTTCTCCTGACTCGCAAACATTGGTTGCGCGGCAGAAAAACAGATTACTCCAGCAAGAAACAAACTTGAAATTTTTGATACCTTTTTCACGACAAACCCCTTTATATTCTTTATAACCTCACATTTTAATTGTTCGTAGAACCTTGCTGTTTGTAACCAATCTTACCTTTTGGGTCAATTAAATTAACCCACTCTGTATTTTGATTATTCAAATAATTGACCGTTTGTTTCAAACTTTCATTTTCCTGGCTCTTTTCTACAAGCACCTTCCACACAGCGGCACCTCCCACTTTAAACCGCTCACATTCTTGTCTTAACCGCCCGTAGTCACTAAAAAAATGATAAAAAGCATATCCAAGCACGGAGCCCCACAGCAGACCAAAAGCCGCTCCAGAAGATTCCGGCAACTTTAACCTGTTGCAAAACTTATTTATTAGATATCCACCGCCAATAAAACCCAGTGCAATCGGTACACTTTTTACAATATCCTTAAAAATTCCACCTATAACGCTAGATTTAGGAGTTTTTTTTGGCTCCTGACTTGCAAATACTGGTTGCGTAGCGAAAAAACAAACTGCTGCAGTAAGAAGTATTTTAGATATTTTCGATGCCTTTTTCATGGCAAACCTCCTAAAAACCATTTTCAACCTCACACTTTAATTATCTATTATGATATTAGCACGGCAGACGCAACCTCTCAACAGGGGGCGAAATATTTCAGATAGAAAAAAGGCAGGACAGCAAGCCTGCTGATTCGCCCTCCCAAAGGACCGATTGAAACTGCCGGCCTCAATTGGAAAAAATGGCTCTTTCGGGAAAAAAGCCTGCCCACCGTAGCTTTATACTGAGATGAGAAAAATCAGCAACACCTCGATAATGAGATGCTGCTGATTTTGAGTTGCTGAAGTGGGAGGCAAGGAGATTAATTCTTCACACTTCCTCTAGACGCGCTTAGCGAAAAATACTTCTTAAATAGGCTTTCCTGATTTTTTCCAGTCTTTTCAATTTTTTCAGTGAGAAAATCTTTAGTCTGCTGATTAAACTGATTTCCACGAGTAACCAAATTCTTTATATCATTCTGCCCATTGAGAATTTTCACCTGACCTTTGGCAAGTTCTGAAAGTTTGATGTTTGTCTTATTTGCAATTAAGCGAACATTTTTATCAAGATTGACGAGTTTGTTATCAACACCAAGCAATAAAATTGAATTTCCAGAAGTCTGGTCACTTAGTCTATCCAGCAAGTTAACTACGCAGTTATGCTTTTTTTCACGATCCTTGCGAGCGCTTACCTGCCCACTATTTAAAATTCCTAAAACCTTTTTTACATTTTCATTTATTTTCTTTTGATTTGTTGCAATTATCTTTTGATTTTTTGCTAACCTACTCTGCCCTTTGCTCCAAGAAGAGAGCAATGACCATCCTGCACCAAAAGTTCCAACAAACAAATATTGCAAAAGTCCTCCTCTTCTAGTACCAAGAAACCTTCTAACCAGCCGAGGAGAATAAGTGTAGAATCCCCATGCACAAACTACACCAAGAATCCCCCAAAAACTCATCTTGGCTCCATTGCTCTTAATACCATGCTTTATGAACTTACCGGGACTAAGAAATGGGTTTGGCCAAGGCTTTTTATCTATCAAATCCACTTTTGTATCTACTTTTCCCATCTTATCAATAATATCATTGATATTCTGAGTTCTCTTATTTTTTTTATTGAGAGGAACGCTTGAGACTCCCCCATTTTCAATTGGAAAAACAGAAATTTCACCCTGAGAACCCTTCATCCCGTTCATTTGACCACAAGAAGAAAAAAGAAGTCCGGTCAAAAGAAAAAGTTTTGAATAAAAGGTAAAATTTTTCATAAAGAACTCCAAAAGAAGCAGTAATTTTTTTGATCATTCAGATTGAACAAAAGTAGCAAGAATAAGGGATTAAATCAAGGTTTTGGAATTTTACAACTTCATGTCATTCATTGTTTTTAGAAATACATCCACTTCTTGCGGTGTGTTGTAAAACATGAAACTTGCACGAACAGATGATATGACACCTAATTTCTTAGCAAGCGGTTGTGCGCAGTGATGTCCTGCGCGTGTGCACACTCCAAAATTACTCAAATAAGCAGCAACATCATGAGAATGCAAATCATCAACAACAAAAGTAACTAAGTGTCCCGATTTTTTCAGCTGTTCAATTGGACCCAAAATACGGACGCGTTCTATTTGTTCTAGCCCTTCAATAGCCTGTTTGGTTAACTGTGCTTCATGTTTTTCTATTTCATCAAAATCGATATTGTCATTGTAATAATCGATTGCCGCTCCAAGACCAACAACTTGCGCAATAGCTGGAGTTCCAGATTCAAATTTGTAAGGAGGCATCTGCCACGAAGCTTTGTCATAATCAACTTCAAAAACCATACCTCCACCAAAATGATATGGAGGAATTGTTTCTTGTATGTCTTTTTTAATGTAGAGCACACCAATGCCTGTTGGCGCCAACATTTTGTGCCCAGAAAACGCAAGAAAATCACAGTCAAGCTCTTTGACATCCAGTTTTTGGTGCGGAGATGATTGCGCAGCATCAACAACAATTGTTGCACCAACTTTGCGTGCTTCTTTTGCTATTTTTGACACATCAACATGCGTGCCCAAAACATTTGATGCATGTGTAATTGCAACTAACTTTGTTTTATCAGTTATCAAATTTGAAAGATTAGAAAGGTCAAGTGAGCCATCCTCGTTAATAGGTATAAATTTGAGCGTAGCACCATTTTTTTTCGCCACCTGCTGCCATGGAATCAAATTGGCATGATGCTCCATTTCTGTCACCAAAATTTCATCTCCCGGCTTGATGTGTTCACGTCCCCAGGTTGCAGCAACAAAGTTCAAACTTTCTGTTGTTCCTCGCGTAAAAATAATTTCACCCGCATCCTCAGCGCCAATAAAATCTGCCATTTTTTGGCGAACCTCTTCAAACATTCCGGTCGCTTGTTCACTAAACGCATGAACACTTCTATGGATGTTGGAGTTAAATCGTGAATAAAATTCGACCAACTTATCGATCACCTGTTTAGGTCGCTGACTTGTTGCGCCACTGTCCAAGTAGATAAGTGGATAACCGTTAATTTTTTCTTTGAAAATAGGAAAATCATCACGCAAATTCTTCATACCATCTCCCGCATTTTTTCATTCAGCTGCTTCATTAGATCTTCTTTTAAAGTTTTATCACGCATAGCGTCACAAGAAAAGGTTAAAAAAGCTTTCAAAAGCATAGACCGCGCCATTGGCTCCGATATCCCTCGTGATTGCACATAAAAAAACTGATCTTTGTCCACATACCCCACCGCGCTTCCATGTGAGCATTGCACATTTTTCTGCCTCACTTCAAGTTCCGGCTTTGAGTTCACCTGCACTTTGCGAGAAAGCAAGATTGTCTTATTGTAATGCGAAGCATTCGTCCTTTCTGCACTATGATCAACAAAAATAACACCTTTGTGATCTATCTGCGCACCGTCCGCCAAAACACCTCGAAGAGTAACTGTACTGCTCGCTCCTGGGGCATAATGCTCCTGTCGAGTTATCAAAGAAACCGACTGGTCCTTATTCAAAAGATAAATACCATAAACGTTTACCAAAGCAGATCTACCATTTAAAATAAATGTTACTTTTTTTTTCATAGGTACAGTTGAAATAAAAATATAGGTCAGCTTGCTCTCTTCATTCAACTCGTAGACAATTTCTTTTTGCCATGTTGTATCATAGGCCGTTATGTCTGCCCCTGGTGGCAATACTATTTTTTTTGCAGGATCACGAGAATTTTCGAGCAAATGCACTTTTTTGGCCATCTTAAACTTATCCAACAGATTACTCCATCTCCAAAGAAACCAGCCTATTAATCTCGACGGCATACTCCATCGGCAATTCCTTAACAAATGAATCGATAAAGCCATTCACAATTAACGCCTGAGCCTGTGTTGCGCTCAAGCCGCGTGATTGCAAATACAAAATCTGCTGCTCATCAATTGTACTTACTGAAGCTTCGTGTCCCACCTGCGCGTCATCTTGTTTTATAATAATTGTTGGCTTTGCATCTGCACGAGATTGCTCACTTAATAAAAGTGCGTCACATCGCACATGCGATTTTGTACCATATGCTTTTTCATCAACCCGCACCAAACCTCGATAAGTAGCATGTCCATCTGATGTACAAATTGATTTGGAAACAATACTTGACGTTGTATTTGGTGCCACATGAATAATTTTTCCTCCTGCATCTTGTTGTTGCCCCCTTCCTGCAAGAGCAACCGAAATAATCTGTCCCTTTGCTCGTTCCCCCTTAAGTACTATGCAGGGATACTTCATAGTAACCTTTGACCCAAAGTTTCCATCAACCCACTCAACAGTCGCATCTTCATCTACAACAGCACGCTTGGTAACCAAGTTGTACACGTCGGACGACCAATTTTGAATCGTTGTGTAACGAATCCTTGAGCCAGGCAAAGCAATTACCTCAACTACAGCACTGTGTAGCGAGCTTCTTTGATATACCGGAGCACTACACCCTTCAACGTAGTGAACAGAACTTCCAGGCTCAGCGATAATCAAAGTTCTTTCAAACTGCCCCATTTTTGGCGAATTAATCCGAAAGTACGCTTGCACAGGCAGCTCAACATGCACACCAGTAGGAACAAATAAAAAACTACCACCCGACCAAATTGCAGAATTCAAAGCAGCAAATTTGTTGTCATCCGGTGCAACAATGGTTGCAAAATATTTTTTAAATAGTTTTTCGTGTTCAAACATCCCTGTCGATGTATCAACAAAAATAACACCTCTTTTTTCCCATTCATCTTTTAAATTTTTGTATACAACTTCAGATTCATACTGTGCTCCAACACCTGCTAAAAAAGCCCGTTCCGCTTCTGAAACTCCCAGATATTCAAATGTTTTTTTTATTTTTTCGGGCACATCGGTCCAAGAATTCCACTGTTTTTCCGCTGGCCGAATGTAGTACGACAGATCATCAAAATTTAAACCACCTAAATCAACACCCCAGCTTGGCATCGGTATGCGCTCAAAAATTTCAAAAGCGTTTAGTCGAAAATCTGTCATCCAGCCTGGTTCATTTTTCTGATCAGAAAGATCGGCAATAAATTTTCTGTTGAGCCCCACCGAAAAAGAATCGTGAAAGCCTCGAGCATTACGAGACAAATATTTCATATCCATCCCGCTCAACGGCTGCTACAACTTCTTTGCCTCCAGAACAAACAATCGATCCATTGCAAAAAACATGAACGTGGTCTGGTTGCAAATGCTGCAAAATATTTTGGCGATGTGTGATAATCAAAAAAGACAGATCTGAATTTTCTTTTTGTGCCTTAACAAGAGAGTTGGCAACAACAGAAAGTGCATCGATATCAAGACCAGAATCGATCTCGTCAAGAATTGCTAGCCGCGGATTAAGAACAAGCAACTGCAAAATCTCTAGCCTTTTTTTTTCTCCTCCAGAAAATCCTTCGTTAACTCCACGAAAGGCAAACAAATAGTCAATGCCTAGAACATCCATTTTTTCGTACAAAATCTGTCTGAACTGATCCACTTCAACCGTTGTTGCAAATCTAGAATTATAGGCAGCCTTTAAAAAAGAAAAAACAGTCAGCCCTGGAATGGCACATGGATGTTGGAACGCACAAAAGAGGCCAAGACGAGCACGCTCGTCCGGCCTCAACATTTTTATATTCTTACCGTTAAATAAAATATCTCCAGATGTAACAGAACAACACGGATCACCAATCAGTGCACAAGCCAACGTACTTTTTCCAGAACCATTTGGCCCCATCAAAACATGCACCGAACCCGGAGCAATTGAAAGAGAACAGTTTTTTATAACTGATACGTCATTCACGTTAACAAAAAGATTATTGATTTTCAGAACTTGTTTCATAAATAAAAACGGCCACAAAAAGAACTTTTTACCTTATGATAAAGGAAAAAGAAAAGATTTACAAAACCACCCGTCCAAGCTCTTGCAGAGAAATAACCCCATCCTTTACTTTTTCAATTCCATCATTAAGAAGTGTCACCATTCCATCGTCTCGAACTTGTCGATAAATTGCGTCAAAAACTGGACGATGAACAATCAGAGATCGCAAACTACTCGTCATCACCAGCAACTCAAAAATTCCAACCCGCCCCTTGTAGCCAAGATGGAAACAACTATCGCAACCTGCACCAACATAAAGAGTATCAAGAGATACTCCTAGACGATCCAAAACTTTTTTTTCTTGTTCTGTAGGGGAAACAGCTTGTTTGCAATCAGGACATATTGTACGCGCGAGTCTTTGGGCCAAAACTCCAGTTACTGCAGCATTAATTAAGAACGGCTCAACCCCCATGTCCATTAAACGCATGATTGCACCGGGAGCATCGTTGGTGTGCAATGTACTAAAAACAGCATGACCGGTCAGCGCAGCTTCGATAGCAGTCTGAACTGTCTCTTTATCTCTAATTTCTCCCACCATTGCAACATCAGGATCTTGACGCAACACGGCACGGATACCTTTGTCGAATGTAAAACCAGCTCCGGGATGAATTTGACCTTGCGTGATACCACTCAAGTTATACTCAACGGGATCTTCCAAGGTAATAATATTTTTTTCTGGTGTGTTTAACTCAGAAAGCGCCGCGTACAATGTTGTTGTTTTCCCGGAACCGGTTGGACCTGTAACTAAAAAAAATCCACTAGAACAGTGGATAAGCTCATTAAATGCTTTTCTTTTTGTGTCATCAAAACCAAGAGAATCAAGATCAAGCATATTCTTGGCTCGATCTAAAATCCTAACCACTACCTTTTCGCCATAAATCGAAGGAAACGTAGAAACCCGCAAATCAACTTCATTTCCGTCAATGGAAATTCTAAATTTTCCATCTTGCGGAATGCGTCGCTCTGCAATGTTGATGTTCGCAAGAATTTTCAGACGTGAAACAACCTGTGCAGTTAAAGATGGATGTAATATCTCTTGATCGTATAAAACTCCATCGATCCTATACCGAACTCGCGCTCCTTTCGGTGTAGACTCAACATGAATATCGGAAGCAGAACGTTCAATCGCAACACGCAATAGCTCATCTACCAAATGTACAACTGAAGCATCATTACGCTTTGACACTTTCAATCCAATAATTTCGACTTGGACAATGAATCTATTTCACTTTCAAGTTCTTGTCCCATCCTCCGTTCTTCACGCAAATCAATATCTTCGTCAACCTCCGACGGCGCAAGATCATAAAATTCTTTAACTGCATCACAAATGTCCCTTTTAAGCCCAACCATTAGATTGATATCGTATGAAACAAAATCCCTTATGGAACTTTCTAGACCAGAAATATCGGGGTTACTTGCAACAACAATTAACATGTTTTGATCAACCTCAAGTGGAATTATCCCGTTACGCAGCAAAAAACCCTTTGGAAACTTTGTAATAAGATGATGATCAAAAAAATAACCAACTACATCAAATGATGGAAGTTGATAGTACTGACTCAGCGCCTTGAGTAAATCGGATTCCTCAATTAAGCCTTCTTCTAACAAAAAATCGTCAAATGTCTCTTTCGTGCTGTCTTTAAACATCTCTTGCATTGATTTTGCTTCATTTGGATCAAAAATTTTGTTCTTGACCAATATTTCTGCAAGCCCCTGCGTGAAAGCCTCCCTTTTTTCCATGAGGATGTCCTTTTGCCAGTTTCAACCGACCTTAAACCCTACAAAGAAACCAACTGAAAAACTCAATATTACACCAAAATTCATCTTGATCCATTGCCAATAAACGGACCACATATCGGCACCTTCTGAGACCGATACGGGTTGGATACCCTGAATTTTATTCCAATTTATAGTTACGTCAATAAATTTTAACTGTTGAAGCAAAATCAAAGCAACAATGGTGATCACAACAATAACAAGATATTTAGCATATTTTTTAAAGAGAAACCCGGCAAGAAAACCTATTCCTAAATAGAGGCCTATCTCAATAATTCTGTCCCGAGAAAGACTTAACTTTTTTGTAATAGATTCGAGATTCAACTTCTCCTTAATCGACTCAAACCATCCCTTATCAGCAACTGCAGCAATCTGATCCTTCACAATCGTCTCCTTTTCAAAATGATCTACCCACCTATTGATGATAGTATAGCTTTAGACACAGAAACGGTGCAAGTAAATCCAACATTCGAAAGCATAAAAAAAGGAGACATCACGATGATGTCTCCTTGCGTCTTTGCGTAAACAAAGCTTCTATTTTTTTTCCGCGACCAAAGCTTTTAGTGCTTTACCTGCTTTGAATTTTGGAACTCTCTTTGCGGCGATTTCCATCTTTTCACCAGTCGCAGGATTCACGCCAATCCGCTTTTTGCGTTTCATAACCATAAAGGTTCCAAAACCAGTCAAAACGACAGGCTTACCACCCTTAAGCGAGTTGCTAACAACAGTGATGAATCCTTCAAGACACTCTCTACAGGTGGTCTTAGGAAGCTTGGTAAGTTTCGCCATGGTTTCAACTAACTTAGCTTTATTCATAAAAAATCCTTTAAGCTGTAACGTCTGCTCATGAACGAACAAAACTAGTACTATCTGGTAAACTATTCACTCAATCGTTTTTGTCAAGTCTACTTTAAAAAAAAAGGCAAAAAAAATACTTCTGATTTCATTCGTCCAAGATGAACTCATACCTTAACTTCTTACGGAGTTTATCTCGAGTACATCGAAAGAGCGGGCAGCCTTCTTCCTACGTTAAAACTACGGAGGACAGGACGCCTTCTTACTGGCCATGCCAAGAATTTATCCTGAGTAGCGAAGCGTATAGAAGGGGAGCCTTCTACTTCGTGCTTCGCACTACGAAGAACGCAGTTGGCATAGGCTGGTGCCGGGAGCCGGACTCGAACCGGCACAGGTATAATTACCCGAAGGATTTTAAGTCCTTTGCGTCTACCAATTCCGCCATCCCGGCATATTGAAATCCCCAATTCCCCTAAAAGTTTATTTCAAAAAAAAAGGCTCTTTAAAAGAGATAGTGTGTTGTCTAGTCTTTTTATTTTATAAAAAGTCCTTTAAAAAAGCGACTTGTCCGCCGTAGCTTTATGCGAAGGCGGAAGGTTGGAGGCGGCACCCGGATTCGAACCGGGGAATCAGGGTTTTGCAGACCCATGCCTTACCACTTGGCTATGCCGCCCAATCGAATTATTTCAAAGCCCTTTTTTCGTACTCATCAATTTTCTTCTTCAACTCCTGAGCTGTTAGCACATACGGCTCTTTCTCATCAGGAGCCCGCATTTTCTTTTTAAGATAAGAACTTTCAGCCGGCCCCACAACAGGATAACCTAACTGATACCATTCAGCAGTTCCACCTTCGTAAACAGACAAATTTTTAAATCCTATCTGAGCTAAGCGTTTTCGAGCAAACCCACTCGAAGAACACATATAATTACTGCAGTAAAAAACAATATCTGCATCCTTATCTATTCGACTTTGTGCATAACGCTCAAGATCTTCCAGGGATACGTTAATTGAACCCTTAATATGACAATCATTATGCAATGTTCTGTCAAGCACATTGATAACAACTAAACCTCTTAATTTTTCCAATTTATTGCCACCATCAGACCACCAACAAGCTGGCAACATTATCAAAAAACATAAACTCGAAAAAAGGATACCTTTAAATGCACTCTTGTGTACGCTCACCTGTCTCTTTCCTAGCTTATAGAGAGTTAATTAGCACCATTAATGTAGCACAACCTTCTCAATATGCAACAAATCAACGCACTCTTTGGAAAAATCTACGCCAACGAACGCGACGCCAAAAATCGATTGGATGCTTGATTAGATCCCAAATCCACCAAGATTCATCGCTGTCAACCGACCAAATTCTGTACAAAATTCTGCCATGAATTAGCCTTCCGTCCAGCGGCCCGAACCAACGAGAATCCTTACTTCCAAGCCTATTGTCCCCCATAACCCAGTACTGACCTTCTTCAAGCTCTACATAAAATTCGTCGCTTCCACTCCAGTAATTTTGACCTACCTCTCGCTCTTTTTCCTCCGCCGGTCTAATTGGAGTTCCTGGGTACACAACCGATCTACCTTCGCCATCGGTCACAATCCTATCTTCCTTGATAATATAAAACGGCTGCTTGTTCAAAGAAAGATGAGGATCAAATGATTTTGGACAAATTAAATCCCAGATACGCTCTGAACCGCCTTTTTTTAAGTACGCGGAAATATCTTTTGGATCAATCTTCCAAACGCGAATTAACGGATACTTATTAACATAAGGCTCATCAAGTTTTTTGCCGTTCAGATAAATAACAGGTTTCCCATCTTCAATTGTTCCACGAATACGATCTCCAGGAATACCAATAACACGCTTAGTCCAGTTTGAAGGGCCCCACACATACTCCTGAAAGAGCCTCCCGATCTTATTTTTTGAATAAGAAAAAAGAGGATCATTAAATGCAATGATCTCTCCTCGCTTAACACTCGAAAAATAAGGCGTTAACTTATCCGCAAAGAAACGCTCCCCAACAAGCATTGTTGTCTCCATAGAGCCTGTTGGAACTTGATATAATCCAAAACCAAACGTTCTTATTAAAAAAACAATAAAAAGAAGAAAAGCAATTTCTCTAACATTCATCCAAAAACCGGACTGACTACTTGATGCTGTCGACATATAATGTCCTCATTTTACTCAAAAATAATTAAAAAGTTGTTTACATTTTTTATTATAGCAAAGCTTTTCATCCAAAAAAGACTATTTTATATCACTTTATTAAAAATTCTTTTCCACCGAACCCTTCTCCAGAAATCTATTGGATGCTTGATCAGATCTAAAATCCACCATTCCTCGTCTGTATCTATCGACCAGATTCTATACATAATTTTGCCATGAATTAATCGGCCGTCAATTGGTCCAAACCAACGAGAATCTGTGCTTCCACCCCTATTGTCCCCCATTACCCAAAACTGATTGTCCCCTAACTTAACGGAAAATTCATCACTTCCCGTCCAATAGTTTTCCTTGCATTCTTCACTTCTATTTCCTAATTGAGGATATATTGGCGTTCCTGGATATACAACTGAAGGAGTGCCTCCTTCCATAACAATTCTGTCTTTCAAGATTCTATAAAATGGCTGATCACTAAAAGGACGACTCGGATCGAATGATTTGGACACAATAACGCCCCCTAATTGTTGCACATTATCTCTCCGGATATACCGAGCAATTTTTCGAGGATCCTTCTTCCAAACTCTCACAAGTGGATAGCTATTCAAATACGGCTCATTAAGTTTTTTTCCATTTAGATAAACTACTGGTTTCCCATTTTCAATAACACCTTTTACATGATCACCAGGAATGCCGATCACCCTCTTGGTCCAGTTGGTTGGTCCCCAGACATAATCTTGAAAAATTCTTACCAATTTATTTTTTGAATATTGGTATGTTGGATCGTTAAACGCAATAATTTGACCATTTTTGATACTGGTGAAATATGGAGTCAACTTATCCGCAAAAAAACGCTCCCCCGCAAGCATAGTTGTTTCCATGGACCCTGTTGGCACTCTATAAAGACCGAAACCAAAAGTTCTAATCAAATATACAATAAGCAGTAAAATCGCAATTTCTTTTATATTTGACCAAAAACCAGCCTTCCGATTACGTACCGCTGCCATATAAGTTCCTTTTTTAAACCATTATCCTATTAAATGGTTCATCATAGCACATTTTATGGCAAATCACCCAAGCAACTTGCTCCTAGCCTTCGATTGCCACTTCACCGCGCAAAAGTTTTTTATAGTAATCAGATTTTTTCATCAACTGATCACGAGAATAGAATATAAGATTTTTCTCATGAGCAACCAGAGAAACATCAAGAATACCGACTGCCTTCTCAAGGGTATGTAGTCGGTGTGCAATCACAAATGTAATAGCATAGCGGGCAAGCTCATCAATCATATCAGTAATCGCCTGCTCACTCACTTCATCAAGAGAACTCGTCGGCTCATCAATTAAAATAAGTGATGGTTTAAAATAGTTAGTACGCAAATAAAGAGATGCGAAATTAAGGCGCTGTCTTTGTCCAACAGAAAGATTCATACCACCTTCACCAACCGCCGACTCAAGACCCTCCTTTTGTTCAAAAATCATCCAAACGCCAACTCGCTTGAGCATATTTATCAATATATCGTCAGGAAAAAGTTCATGATCTTTAGGAAGACCTAGCAATAAACTATCACGCACCGTGCCACTCATGTTACTTGCCGTTTGCCCTTGCATCGCAACCAATTGACGACGATCATCATCGGTGATTTCGTACATAGAAACACCATTTATAGCAACATCCCCCGTTGTTGGACGAAGCTGCCCTCCCAAGATAGAAATTAACGTTGTTTTACCAGCCCCCGATGGTCCGATAATGCCATATAGTTTCGACTCTTGAGATCGAGGAATAACAAGACTCAAAGAGTGATCTTCAAAAATTTGTGCTTTCTTCGTGTAGTAAAAATGAAGATCCAAGGCTTGTATCGTTATTTTTTCTGTTTTTGGCAATTCAATTTCCGGTGCATCTTGAGCCAAAACAGGAAACGTTTGTAA
>CAYZEO010000002.1:0-28828 GCA_964477815.1 uncultured Pseudomonadota bacterium
ATTTAAATAATGAGGTTGTGGGTTTACCCGATTTATCTCTATTTTGTACACTAGCCCAAATACTCTGAGGGCTTACTACAGATAAACTATGAAAATTAGTAAATTTATTTTTGTATTTGAATTCCTCCCACTTTGCCTGTGTGTGGGGGAAGTTCAGTGAAATGAGAGCTCCTACAATCAATAAAAATTTTTTCATATTTTTCCTATCTGGCAATTAGAAATCCTTTCCTTCTTTAAGGATAAGAGGCGGTCGGGCAAAAATTAAAGAGTTTCTAGTGTTTTTGTATGCATAACTTAAGACGAGCACTTAGGCGGCACTGCAATTCTATAAAAACTATTTTATTGCAATGTGAAAACGTCGCCTGCTAGACTCTATATAAGAGGTGTATGAAGTATTTGGGTTGGTAGCACAGTCAGAAAAAAGGAGAACTACGTGTCCAAAAATGTGCGTATTCGACAGTTCGGCATGCTGATAACCGTCTTTCTGACGGCGCTTTTTTATGTTTGCGTATACGGTGAATCTGTTTTTGGTTACTCCTCCGTTGTGTATGGCGATATCATTTCCAGAGACGAAAATTCCATTCCGGGCTCCATTATCGAAAAAATTGCTCTTTATCCGCGAAAGATGGCGAATTCACACGAAAGAATTATGCGAAAAGCTGTGCTTATCAGGAGAAAAAAATCAAAGGGGACAGTTTTAATAGCTCATGGCTTCATGTGTACAAAAGAAGATGTTGCTTTTTTGAGGTCTCTTTTTCCCAATTTTAACTGTATGACCTTTGATATGCGTGCGCATGGTGAGAACAAAAAAGGACAATATTGTACGTTCGGGAGGGACGAAGCATTTGATGTTATGGCGGCGGGTCGGTTTTTAAGAAATCATCCGGATTTGAGAAAAAATCCTCTCTTGGTATACGGTTTCTCAATGGGTGCTGTAGCTTCAATAGAAGCGCAAGCAAAGGATTCAAATTTATTTGATGGAATGATCCTTGATTGTCCATTTGATACAACTGAGAGTATCATTAAATCCGGTCTTGATAACATGAAGCTATCTTTATTTGGTTATGAATTTGGCATTCCAGGCAGATCGCTCTTGCAAAAATATGTATTTCATCCCTATGTCCAGTCTTTTGTAAAGACTCTTCTTCGAACAGTTGCAAAAATGGATACCAAAAGTATCAAGTCGTTTATGTATCCTCTTTATCCGGCAGAGTCGATCAAAAAAGTTTTTGCTCCTATGCTTGTCATTCACTGCAGAAATGATGAAAAAGTTTCTGTGCCTGCAGTAAAAAGGGTTTTTAACAATGCTTCAAGTAAATACAAGAAATTATGGTTGACAAATGGCCGTCGTCACTATGATTCATTTTTCTATAATCCTGAAGCGTATGCTCGTCGCGTCGGAAAATTTGCCAATAAGGTTGTTTCTGGACAACTAATTTCAAGAAAAAAGAAAAAAATTATTGAGGATATTGACCATAGGGCTACTTCGGTAAATGTGTCTGTTGGTTATGTAAAAGAAGAGGGTGGGCGATGAGGAAGATAAAACGATGGTTTAGGGTCGGCTTATCTGTCAGCTTGGCATCCTTGGCTTTATTCATGCTCAACAGTGCCTTTGGTAGGTACAAAGTTGTTTCATCTGAGCAGAGATTTGAAGAAGCACTAGATAACTCTTTTGTTGTAGCTTTTATTTATCCAGGAAAAGTATCGAAAGAGGTTTTTCAAAAGGCTGAAAGAAAGGCTTTTTATAGAAAACTGAAAAATGCAAAACGAATGTTTAAAATGATAAGTAGCTCATATCCTTATGACTACGCTCAGGTTTTGTTTATTACTGTTAATGCTTCTAAAGAAAGAATAGGTGGCGCTTTGTCCAGTTATAATATTCCATTGCCGACACCAGATCAGCCTATATTTGCTCTTTTTAGAGGTGGTAAACTTGTAGCGGTAAAAAAAGGCTTTCTTATACGTCGACAAGTGAAGGAATTTATTGATTCACATTTAAAAAGCGATATTGCCGAGGCCACAAAACAAAGAGACGTTGAAGAACAAAGGCGGCTTAAAGCTGCTAAAAGAAGAGCTTACGATCGCGCCTACCGTTGGGGACCGTATTGGTATGGAGTGGGTTGGCCTTACTATAGTTGGGGGTATTACGGTTGGCCTTATTATGGGTACAGTTGGGGGTGGCCATATCGTGGAAGTTGGAGAGGTCACAGATATCGGCGTAGAGGAGGTTGTCGTCGCTGTCGATAAAGTTTCATAATTTTGTGAAGTTAAGCTCGCCCGCTTGAATGCGGGCGTTTCTGTTGTTGTTTACATGGTGGTGTGTTACCCTTTTTGATATTGTTAAACACCAGAACAAAAGGGGTTGCCGTGGTTAATATTACCGTCAACACAAAATCTATTTGGGACCAAAAGTCAGACTGTTTGGTTTTTTTTGTAGAAGAAGATTTTTCTTTTTCAAAAGATCTTTCCGATTGTGCCGATTATTACTTTCCTCACTTGCAAAAATTGATGAAAAAGCGTGAATTTACTGGCAAGGCTCAGAGTAGTCTTTTAGTACCAATCCCGCTTGAAAAAGATATTACCAATCTGTTATTTATTGGGCTTGGAAAAGCGGAATCAGGAAAAAAAACGATAGCTATCGAGCAGTTCAGACGTGTTCTTGGGCTTCTTATTCGAATTGCTGAGAGCAACAAATACAAAACACTGAGTTTCCAGTTGCCACCCCGCAGTTTGTTTGGTGTGACGGCTGAACAGTTGGGAAAAGAAGTTGCAACAATAGTCACAATGGCAAGCTATCATTTTGATACTTTTATTTCCGATAAAAAAAGCAAGCTGCTGCACGATTTTGATCTGCACATAACCGTTTCTGCTAAAGATAAGACCGTGGTTGCTCGTGGTTTAAAGGTGGGTGGCGTAATTGCTGATTCAGTTAATGATGCTCGAGATTGGATTGATACTCCAGCATCGGATATGACTCCAGAAAAGTTGTCGAATAACGCACGGGCTTTAGCAAAAAAACAGGGATTAAAAATCACTGTTTTTGATGAAAAAAAAATAAAAGAATTAGGAATGGGTGGGCTTGAAGCTGTTTCTCGTGGCTCTGAGCAAGAGTCTCGTCTTGTAATCCTTGAATATAAGGCAAAGAAAAAAGATGCGCAGACGGTGGGGCTTGTTGGAAAGGGAGTTACATTTGATTCAGGTGGTTTAAGTTTGAAGCCAGCAGCTTACATGGAAAACATGAAAGATGATATGTCAGGAGCTGCGGCCGTTATTGCAACAATGAAAGCAGTTGCAGACCTTAAGCCATCGGTCAACGTTATTGCTATTGCTGCATTGGCAGAGAATATGACTGGTGCAAAAGCGTACAAGCCGGGAGATATTTTAACATTTTACAATGGCAAGACGGCCGAAATTCTTAATACGGATGCAGAAGGACGATTGGTTTTGGCCGATGCTCTTTCGTACATTACAAAACATTACAAGCTTGATGCGTTGATTGACTTAGCAACGTTGACTGGTGCGTGTTTGTACGCTCTAGGACCTTTTTTCTGTGGTTTAATGAGCCAACACGATCACTTATCGAAAAAAGTGCAGAAAGCGTCAAGTATTTCTGGAGACCGTGTTTGGCCATTGCCTTTTAATGACGACTACAAGCCTGCTATCAAATCCCAGGTTGCTGATATAAAAAATGTTGGTGACAAAAGATATATGGCAGGTACAACAACAGCAGGATTCTTTTTGCAGAATTTTGTTGGTGATGTGCCATGGGTGCACTTAGATATTGCCGGTACTGCATTTAATGTGCCTGATATTTCTTATTTCCGTTCGGGAGCAACTGGTTTTGGTGTTCGGTTGTTGATAGAATTTTTGATGGGCTGGAAGTAAGCTTTTAATATTCGGAACAGACGATATTAACAATCAGTCCTAGCATAGCAAGATTGCAAACAAATGCTGTGTTACCATAACTTACAAAAGGGAGTCCGACTCCCTTTGTTGGCACAAGCCCAGTTGTAACGGCCAAGTTAGTAATAGCTTGCAAGTTAATTAGAATAACAAAACCCAGTGTTGTGAATATGCCAAACGGGTTTTTTATCGAAAGTGCAATCTTCAGGCCAAAATATGCAAATGCTATATACAATGAAACAAGGCACAAAGAACCGATAAATCCCGTTTCCTCAGCTATTATGGAAAAAATAAAATCGGTGTGTTGCATTGGCAGATAAAAGAATTTTTGTCGAGAGTGTGAAATGCCCACTCCCCAAAAGCTTCCAGATCCTATTGCGATGAGGGACTGAATAATTTGAAATCCGGCACCTTTTGGATCGGCCCACGGATTTAAAAATGTAAGTACTCGCTTGAATCGGTAAGGTTTAAGATAAACAAGTGTTACTGCCACCGGCATAAGACATGCAAGAGTTGCCAAAAGATATCGCGTTGGAAATTGTGCTATGAAAAGCAGAATAAATACGGTTGCGCATAGTGTGACAGTAAGTCCAAAGTCGGGTTGTGCAAGCAAAACAAGACTTGTTAGCCCTAACATAAGAAGAATGGGTAGATACGAGTTCAAAAAAGATGAAAGGGTGCCAATCCTTTTGGAGATGAAGTAAGCGACGTATACAATAATCGCAAACTTAAGTAGTTCACTTGGCTGAAAAGTGAATCCAAAAAGTTTTAGCCATCTACTCGAACCATGAACTCGCACAGAAAGGGCAGGAATTTTTGTTGCGGCAGTAAAGGCGAGTGTAGCTAGAAAGATATAGGGGCTAGATTTTTTTATAAATTTTATAGGCAGCAGTCGAATAACAAAAAAGCCTAAAAGACCGACAATGAGACCGATAAATTGTTTTTTTAAAAAGTAGTGAGAACTTCCAAGTTTTTCTAGAGCGTAGATTGAACTTGAAGAGTATACAAAAACAAAACCAACAACAATAAGCGCTGAGACAATACCAAGAAAAATCTGAAGGTCAACAAGGTTCTTTTTTTTTGACTGTAACATAGCCCTACAATAAAAAGAGGTGCCGATAAAATCTACTTATCAGTCTATTGTTTTTATTATTTTACGGTCAATTATTTCGTCTTTGTCAGAAAGACAAAATAAGTTTTTTAAAGGTTTCTCCCCTATCTTTGTAGTTTTTAAATAAATCGAAGCTTGAACCTCCAGGTGATAATAGAATCTGATCTTGAGGATGTGCTTCGGTAATCGACTGTTTTACTGCTTCGTCTAGGGTGGAAAACTGCTGACAGGGTACGCAGGCTTTTTGAGCTGCAAGCGCTATTTCTTTTGCTTCTGCTCCAAATGCGTAGACTTTTTTTATATTTTTTTTAATTTTTTCTACCAATTTTACTCGATCCGTTCCTTTGCTTAGGCCGCCGAGAAAAATCAAGATCGGTCTGGACGATAACTGTCGAACAGCTGCAATTGTTGAAGAGGGAGTTGTTGCTTTTGAGTCATTATAAAAATCTACTCCGTTTATTGTTGCAATCTTTTCAAGACGGTGTGGAGGCAAAGAAAGTTTTTTGGGCACCACAAGGTCTCTTTTGTCGAACCACCTACAAATAATGTTTGTAGCCATTGCGAGAATCAATAAATTTTCCTGAAAAGTAATGGGAGGAAGGTTTTGTAAGAGAAAATTGGTATTGCGAGTTTTTTGTGGTGGCAAATTGATCTTGTGTCGCATAACTTCTCGTTTTTTTATGTACATCAATTCACTTTCAGATTCAAATTTTTCCAACAAAGGATTACTCAAACATTTGTTCGTAAAAAAATGAATTTGGCTCAAAATATTGTCAAGTTTTTTGTCTACAAGTGAAAGTGGAAGAATTGCGTGTTGATTTTTTGTTTGATTATCAATAATTTTCTTTTTTGCGGCGAAGTACGTCTCTAGTGTTCCATGCCTGTCTAAATGATTTTCGCTAAAGGTTGTCCAGATTGCCAGAGTTGGGGCAAAACATTTGCAAATCTCCAACTGAAAGCTTGAGACTTCCAAAACTGCAAGATCAATGTTGTTTTTTTCTTCCAAAAGATCAAGCATGCCTGCTCCAATATTTCCACCAGTCCAAACCCGCAGTCCCTGGGCCTTAAGCAATTCGGAGAGCAAGTGTGTTATTGTTGTTTTTCCGTTTGTTCCAGTAATTGCAACGACCGGTTTTGTAAACTGTTGTTGAATAATATCAAGTTCGGCAAGCCATTTTTTTTTCCATTTTTTATATGGTCTCAAATCAATTCCAGGACTTGGCAAAATAAAATCATTGGTTTGTAAAAAAAGGTTGCGATTTTTGATAAGTGTAGTTCCCATTCTTTCTATTTTAGTAAGTTCATATTGATGGAATTTCCCATCATCAAAGAGTTGCACTTGGTAGCCTTGTTTTTGAAAATAACGCAGGGCTGATTTGCCAACTGTACCGAGTCCCCAGATACCGATCTTAATCAGGTCATTAGGGTAAGATAGTTTTAATGGTTGCATCTGAATAAAATTGTTTTTTTTTAAGTTTTAATAAATTTGTACCCAATTTTTTACGCCGTTTTATTCTTTTACCTAGTTCTATTCTTTGATAATCTGCGTAAGTAAAAATTCCAACATTGCGTTTTATTCGCTTGGTTAGGTTTTCTAGTGAAATTAAATTGAAAATACGTTCTTTACAGGAGAGCCGCATAGTTTTGTTTACTGATTTTTGTGTATTTGCATGAAGAATTGTTTTTTCGGCTAAAATTTCGTATTTCAATTGAGACATTATTCTAATAATTCCAAGTGTGCCAAAATACTTTTTTCTAAGTTCGAAAATCTTTTCTCCATCAAATTTCTTTCTAAATGATTTAATTTTTTTTATGAATGCTTCATCTGGTTCGAGGCCGGGAATTTCGCTCTCGGGATAAGAGAAATAAGAATTAATAGGAAGAAGGTATAGAATCATTATTTTTTCTAGAATAAGCTTAATTTTTTTGATCATTATAGGCGCTATTTCTTTATACTTTAAAAGAAAAATAGTGATATCATTAACAAGCATGTTGTTTGGGAAGTCACTAGATATATTTTTGCCCAGATCATTCCTGTGTTTTAAATTTTTACTTGCTTTCTCAAACAAACCTTCTTCGCCAAAATATTTTTTGTGAAGAATCTTTGCTTCTTTTGTAAGGTTGTTTTTTTTTAATTTTTCAAGTTTACTTTCGACAGCTTTTGAAAGGTGCTTTTTCGCACTTGCCAAAAAGAAAAAGGATTCAATGTCAAATTTTGGAATATCTCTATATAGTTCAGGGTTGAGAAAATGAGCAAGCGGTTTTTTGATCCTGTACATGGTAAGCAAGCATATGGATTTAGGAGAAATATTTTTTATTGACCTCAAAATAAATTTTTTTTCTCCTGGTTTTAAATTCATGCATTCAAACGGATTAGGATATTCAGGTTTTGAAATATTATTTTTCTTTTTGTTCTCTTTAAAAAAGCATGGAAAAAGTGTCTTGATGCTCTTATGAGCAAAACTCTTCAGATACGCTGGATACAGATTCATTGAAAATAAAATCATTGAAAACGACAAAGAAAAACTTATTTTTTTCATACTAATTTCCTTTTTTAAGGATGAGTACATAAAAAAATACGAAGCCTAGTATAGACTCTTTCCTGGCAAAAAAACACTAAAAATCGTATGATGAAAGCGTTTGAGCTGGATTTGTGGAGGTCAGTTTTCCAAACCAAAAGGATATTGCATGTCAGAGCAAAAAGAAAAAATGGTAAATTTTAAAGAAACGTTAAACCTACCTCGAACCGATTTTCCCATTCGACCAGAGTCAAAAGTTAACGATCCTAAAATGCTCGAACGGTGGAATAACGAAGAACTTTATGCCAAATCTTTTACGCATAATGAGGGTAAGGAAAGGTTTATATTGCATGATGGACCTCCATACGCAAACGGACATTTGCATTTGGGGCATGCATACAACAAAATTTTAAAGGACATTATTTGCAAAACAGAGCGAATGTTTGGCAAACAGGTTCCAGTTACGCCGGGGTGGGATTGTCATGGTCTTCCAATAGAGCTAAAAGTTACAGCAGAAAATCCAGGTCTCTCCCGCACTGAGTTGAAAAAAAAATGTCGTGAATACGCTCAAAAATGGGTTGATATTCAACGTGAAGAATTCAAGGCTCTTGGTGTTTTAATGGATTGGGACTACCCATATTTGACAATGTCTCCCGATTATGAAGCTTCTATTTTGAGAGCATTTGGAAAATTTGTTTCTGATGGCTATATCGAGCGAAAAAATAAAACGGTACCGTGGTGTGCTTCGTGCCAAACAGTGTTAGCAACAGCGGAAATTGAATACCAAGAACGGAAAGATCCATCAATTTACGTTGAATTTCCTCTGGAAAAATCGGCTATAAAAAAAATATTTCCTGAAGGTAATCAACCTGTGAGCTTGCTCATTTGGACAACAACTCCTTGGACCTTACCACTTAATCGGGCTGTTGTTATCAAACCAGACGCTGACTATGTTGTGCTTGATGTTAATGGCAAATTTGTTGTTTTGGGCAAAGCACTTGCAGACAAGCTATGTGCTGCAATGAAAATTGAAAAAAAGGTTGTAAAAGAGTTTTCGTCAGCAGATTTGAAGGGGGCTAGAGCACATCATCCATTTGTCCCGGACCTCATGGTTCCAATTTTGTTTGATCCATTTGTTGCTTTGGATGAAGGAACAGCGTGTGTACACAGCGCACCGGGTTGTGGCCCAGAAGATTACGAGATTGCAATTAAAAATGATCTGGAGATTTTTTCCCCTTTGAGTGATGATGGAAAATATACTAATGGAATTGAACCGAAAGAACTTGAAGGAATGCCTATAGATGATGGTCAGATTTGGGTTCTTAAAAAGTTAGTTGAGCTTGATAAGTTATTACATAAAACATCGGTGCGTCACTCATATCCTCATTGCTGGAGATGTAGAAACGGGTTGATGTTTAGAGCTACCAAGCAGTGGTTTTGTGATCTTTCTAAAGATGATTTGAAAAAGAAAGCACTCCTTGCTTGCGAAACAGTTCAAGCACTACCAGAAAAATCGATTAATCGGCTTAAAGCAACAATAGAAGGGCGGTTGGAGTGGTGTCTTTCTCGCCAGAGAGTATGGGGTGTACCTATTGTCGCTCTCTTATGCACTGAGTGCGATACTCCTCATACCTCAGAAGAATTGATTGAAAAAGTTGCTTTGCAAACAGAGCGTTTCGGAATTGAATATTGGGACAATGTTGCTTTGGAGGATTTGGTTTCGACAAACTTTGCTTGTTCCAACTGTGGATCGAAAACATTTGAAAAAGAGACCGATATTCTAGATGTTTGGTTTGATGCAGGAGTAAGTCATTACGCTGTTCTCAAGAACAATCCTCCATTGCAGTTTCCTGCAGATGTATACATTGAAGGAAAAGATCAGCATCGCGGATGGTTCCAAAGTTCTTTACTTACAAGTTTAGTTCTCAACGGCATTGCGCCATTTAAAACAGTGATAACGCACGGTTTTACGGTTGATGACAAGGGCAGAAAAATGTCTAAATCATTAGGCAACGTCGTTGCTCCACAAGAGCTGATAGACAAACTAGGGACTGATGGCCTTAGATTGTGGTCTTCAAGTATTGATGTGCGATCAGATGCCATTGTTTCAGATATTCTTGTTAAAAATGTTCAGCAGGTATTTCGCAAGGTGAGAAACACGTGTCGATTTTTACTTTCAAATCTGTATGATTTTGATTACAAAAGAGATGCGATTGAACTTAATAAACTTTTGCCTATCGATAAGTATGCCTTAGGACAAATATGTCGGATCAACAACGAAGTTCTTGATTGTTATAAGTCGTATGATTTTACAGCAGTATTTCATGAGCTTGCTGATTATTGTGCTGTTGATTTAAGTTCTTTTTATCTAGATATTGTTAAGGATCGGCTATACACCGCAAAAGTTGATGGTCACCAAAGGCGTTCCGCTCAGACGGCTTGTTGGTATATCCTTGATGCCTTGACACGGTTGATAGCACCAATTTTCTCTTTTACCGCTGAACAGATTTCTGACCACTATCAAAAAGAAAAAAAAGAATCGATTCACTTGCAAAAATTTGCGGATCTACACAAAATTTTGATGTTGCTGGCACAAGAGTATGCTCAATATCATGCGATTCCAGGAGTTCCTTTTCATTCATTTGATGCGTCGGCGCTAGAAGAAGTGGAACTTATGAATTCTATTGCACAGCAGGATAAGCTTTGGACTATGCTTAAAGGCATCCGTGATGCAATTTTAAAATCAATGGAAGAAAAAAGGGAAAAACGCGTATTGAAGCATTCGCTTGAAGCGTGCATCACCGTTTATTTTGACATGGAAAATAATTCGATAAAAAATATGGCAGAGTTTTATCGTCAGCTTGAACATGCTAAACAAGACGTGGACGCGTTCTTCAAAGAGTTTTTAATTGTGTCACAATTTGAGATTTCATCGGAAATAAAAGGACTCAGCTCGACAGAGCACCCGGGCCTGTATGTAAAAGTCGAACATGCTAAAGGAGACAAGTGTCCTCGATGTTGGCAGTGGAGTGAAGCAGATGAAGAAAATAAGCTTTGTTTACGGTGCCAAAATGTTGTTAAATAAACAAAAAACAACAAAAATTATTCTTATCATCTGTTGTTTATTTTCTACTATTTTTTTACAAGCATCCGATAATAAAAAAAATGTACAGTGTAATAACGGGTTAAAGACAATTTTGAAAATATTTCTTTTGGTTCCAGCAGCTTGTTCTTTTAATTTAAGCTCTCTTTGGGTTTTCTACCAAGAGAATAGAAAAATCGAAACCTCATTAGTTGAGAGGTCTTTTTATGGATCTTTATTTTTTGGGGTAGGATCTATTCTTTGTGCTCCAATCGCAACAACTGTATTTCAATGGTTAAAAAACAAGAAAAAACCCCCACTCAAAACTTTTCGAGCGGGGGTTTAAGCAACTTATTGGTCGTGTAAATCAAAGATCACTCATCGTTATTATCGTCATCTTCAGAGTCCGAGTCGTCGTCATCATCTTCTTCTTCAGATCCAGATTCAGTTTCAGAGTCGTCGTCATTCTCTTTGTCATGGGTTTTAGTAGGAAGAGTTCGGTTGGCGCCTAGTTGGCTTAGTAGTTCAATATCTTTTTCTTCTTCCTTTTCGTAGTCGTCATCATCGTTGTCGTAATCATCGTCTATTTCTTTTTTCGTTAGTTTTTCCATTAACTTTTGGCTTAGTTCTTTCTTAATACGCTTGTAGTGATGATCCGGATCAATATCTTCTTCAAAATTGTAAACAGGTTTGACATCGCGTTTCTCCCCTATATTTTTTATCCTTTTCTTGTAGTCTTTTTTTAACTTTTTGAAATATTTATCTAGATCTTCTATTTGTTTAATTTTTTTTCTGCGATTTTTAATAAAACGATTCCACTTCTTTTTAATTAATCTCACTGTGTAATTTTTATCAATAGAGAAATTGAAGGTGTTTGATAGTCTTTTTCTATACCTTTCTGCGATCTTCTCGCTTATTTCCTCTATCTTTGCAATTATTGTTTCGGCATTCTTAAGAAATTTTTTAATACTGTGTGGTTTCTTGGCCTTTTTCATTTTTTCTATTTCTGTTTCAACAGTTTCAATTAGTTCACCTATTTTTTCTTCATCGTTTTCCTCTTCCTCGTCGCTATCGTCGCTATCATCAATATCGCTATCAATTACATATATAACGTTTTGTTTTTGACTTTCATGTTTTGTTGTTTTCTTTTTCATTGGAAACATTTGAAGGCTACAAAACAAAAAAACTAAACAGACAAATAGAGAAATGACCTTTTTAAAGAACATAAGCTTTCCCTTGTAATTAAATAAAAATTTTATAAATTTTATAAAACAGTAAAAACAACTTAAAAGTCAACAAAAAAGATCTTGGAACAAGAGAATTTGCAAGCAAATAAGAATGAGGACTACTGTCAGATTTTAGAATCTCTGACGGTAGTCCTCATTCTTATTCTAATATTTTTGCAGTGCCTATTTTTTTGTTGTCTTTTTTGCTTCTTCCAAATATTTTTGCGCTACATCCAATAGTTCGTCTATTGTTGTGGGTTCAGGGATTGCAGTTTTGAGCTGTCCAAGTGGTGCCGGGATCGGCTGTCCTGTTGGAGGAGGCCATTCTTTAAAGTGAGCCCATTTCATCTCATTGTTTAATGTTTGCAAAAGTGTGTTGTCTGATTTTATAGCTTGAAGAGAATTGACAATATCTTCGATGTCCTTTTTATATTCACCAATAGATGATTTTACCTCTTTTTTGTAGGCTTTTTTGGTAGTCTCGTTCTTCAAATCTTTTATCCGACTTTGCATTGCCTCAAGTTTTCTTGTTGCTCTTTGCAGGAATTTCTTGAGAGAAGAAAATGCTTTTACCAAGCCTTTATCAACGGTGTTTTCCACGAAATATGGTTTAAGCTTTTTTATTCTAGGATGTTCATCTACTGTGTCGGCAATTCCTTCTAGAGAACTTTCAAGAGCCTTGTGTAAATTTTTAAATCTTCTGTCTTTTACAAAGACTTCTTCTTTTTTAGGCTTTGTTGTTGGCTTATCTTTTTTGGGAGTTGTTTTGTCTGTCGGTTTTGTCTCACCAGGAAATCGATCATCTCCTCTTTCAGTTTCATCGTAATAGGAGGACGGATAATCTGGAGAATAATCTGACCAATCTGTATCGCGATATCCTGGATCATAATCTTCATATTCGTCAGAAAATCCCATAAAATCAGGTTCATCGCCTTGGCCTGCAACAATCGTCCTTGAAGAGCGTCCTTTACGTTTGGATTTTTCTAGGGCTTCTTCTGCAAGTTTCTTTTCTTCATCCCTAATTTTTTCTGCCTCAGGATCAAACTTCACAAAGAGATCATTTAGAGCTTTGATCAGATTCTTTTCAGAATCATCTGAAAACAAAATACCGACAAACATATCGATCAGAGATCTCAAAGCCTTATTTGATTTTTTTCGAATCTTTTTTGTAAGAGGTTTATCTTTTGCTACACGTACAGATGATTCGTAATCCACAAGGTCAATACTTGTGTTGTATAGCTGATTGTAAAGCTCTTCATTTTGCAAGAGATGTGGCAAATATTTGTGTTTTTTTGTTTTAGGATCCCTATCCTTTAGTTTGTCAAGTTGCCCTCTGAATATTGAAATTTGGTTTTTAAGTTTTTCCCATTCAAATCCACCATCCCAGGACTTAATTTTTTTCTTTTTTCCCCAAACTGTAAGCTTTGCGATGAAGTCTTCTTTGGCCTCTATCTTTACCATCAAATTATCAATTCCGTCCCTTATTTCATTGATGAGACTGAGTGCTTCCTTAATGGCTTTTTCTTTTTTTGAAGTTTTAACCTTTACAGGAAGTTCTTTTTCTTCAAGTTCTGGTTGTGGCTCCGATTTTGGTTCGGGCATTGGCTCCTCAGGTTCTGGTTCTTGAGGTTGGGCTTTGCCTGGAGTACCAAATGCTTCTTCAATCTCTTGTTCCACCTTTTTAAAGTATTCTTGACGTTCTTTTTCGCTCATTTGCTCTATTCTTGCAGCTTCATCAAGAACTTCTTTTTGTTGCTCAGGAGTTAAGCTTTCAAACATTTGTTCCACGACTCCCTGCATGTAGGCCTCTTGCTCGGCCGGAGACATGCTTTCAATCTGTTGCTTAAGCCTTGTTTCATATTTCTGTCTTTCCTCAGGGGAGAGCGACTTGTATTCTTCGTCAGATATAATTGGTACGTTGGCTTGGCCCTCTGAAATGAGTCCAAAACTCAAGCAAAATAAACTAGTGAGAACAACAAATAGTGAGTAAAAAGATCTTTTAATGGCCACGGTTACCTCTTTTTTGGTTTTTATTGTTTTTATACATCTTTCTTACATAGATTGTATACGTATTTTACAGCCAATCAACCGGTTCGTGTATTTTCAAAAGGTAGAAGCCGTGAATCGTGGAAAGGATAAAATATATTTCTGTTTGAAGTTTCAAAAAACTGTGCGGGGCTTTTTGCTAATTGAACTTCTTATAGCTTTTTCTATTATCAGTGTCCTTCTGATTACAATCACGGGCTCCCTATCTCGTAGTATACAACATCAACAAAATTTGCGACTACGATTAAAAGCATTGAACAGTGCGATTTCTCAGATTGAGCAAACGCTCAATAAAAGACAGTTGCCAAGTGGTACATGTAAAAAAAAGAGTCACACGGTTACTGTACAGCCAGTTTGGATTGATATTACGCAAGAAAAGATAGATAGGCTTATTCCAGCTTACTCAAAAAAGGGTGGAAAAATTCCATTTCAACCGATTCTCGTAACGTCAGAGTGGAAAAATTGTTTCGGTCAAAAAAAAAGATTTCAGCTTATTTCGGGATTTTTTGCTGCTTCTGATAAATAGGAGAAGTATATGAGGATAGCTCAAGGTTTTACCATTATTGAGTGGCTGATTTATTTTTTTCTTATCAGTTTTGTGTTAACTGGCATTTTTCACTTTGCTTTTACGATACATCAGAATGTTGTACAAACAGAAGGGCGATCAACTCTTCTTTTGTCCCTTTCTATTGCACATGATGTTGTTGCTCGAGATCTTGCCGTTGCGCCTGGATCATTAGAGCGGTGGAAAAATTTCCAGGGAGATTTTATTTCTTGGAAACAGGATGAACGAGAAATTTTTCTTGGAAAAGAAAAAGAGTCGTTGGTGCGCACAGAAAGAAAATTCAATCGCAAGCTTAATAAATGGGGGAAAAAGACAAAAAGTTTGCTTGCCAGGCATATTACATCTGTGAAGTTTCATCCCAAGTATCAAGAAAGGGCATCTGATAATAAGCTCCTATTACATGGAATACGCCTACTACTCAAAGGAGAGATCAAGGACTTTCAAATCAAGGTTGAACGTACAACTTTTTTAAAAACAGGTGAGATCTTATGAAAAAACCAAAACATTGTCAGCCTGGCTCGGCAATTTTGACGGTTGTTGTAGTAATGTCTGCAGTTGTTTTTATCTGCCTAAATATATTGAAATGTTCTGGTTTAAATACAAAACTTATTCTCAAGAGGCAGAATCGTGAACAAATATATCGCCTAACTGAAGGTGTTTTAAACTACGGAGTTGCACTGTGCAAACAACGATTTGCAACTTTGCAACAGAAAGCATTAAAAGGTGAAAATCCAATTGCGCTGGAAGTGGGTACTTGGAAATTGGAGGGGCATTCACCGTACAAAGGGAAGCTGATCATTACACCATACAAACGGTCCGTTAAGTTAGAGGCTATGATGTGTCATCAACATAAATGCATCTTTCAACTTTCATGTGATCTAGAGTGTAAAAGAAACAAACAAAAAAAACCTACTTTTTTTGTATCACGATGGAAAGAGGATGCCTAAATGTTGGCTTTATTTATTTGTTTCAGCTATCACTTTTCAGTGCGCTTTTTTTTCGCCCCGTTTTTTCTTTTGGCTTGTTTTTGTGTGGTTGATCCCTCTTTTTTTCTGCATACAAAAAGGCTTTAAACTTTCTTTTAAAGAGGGATTTTTGTGGGGAATTATTTTTTATTCATTTCATCTTTTATCAGTGACAAAGCTTCTCATGACAGAATCGTACGGGGCCGGGAGATTTTTGTTTCCATTGTTATTAATAGGTTATTGTGCAACCCATTCTGGAATATGGTTTTTCTTTGCTGACAAAACAGCTGCTTTATTGGGTGCTAATCGTATTGCTCAAGCAATAGCATGGCAGGGTTGGACCGTGATTTATCTTTTGTGGGTACCTCGAGGTCTTCTTTGGATTTCTGGGCAGTATGTCGGTTATCCACTTTGCTTTCCTTTGTTACCACTCGCACATTATCCACACTTTCTTTATCTTCTTGCATCATTAAGTCGAGAGCTTCTGGTTTTTTGTGTTGTCTTTTTTTCGATGACCCTTTCACTTTTAAAGAAAGAGGGATATTATCCCGTTTTATTCATATCATCCCTGAGTTTAGCGCCATTTTTTTTGGGTTTTTTACAAACAAAAGAGATAACAATTCCGCCAATCTCAAATACTTTAGGTTACATAGAACCACCGGATCCAGAAGTCTTTTGTCATCCAATGGATGCAGCGCAAGAGATCTATTATCGAATGCAAGATTTGATCGAACGATATCCCGAAATAAAATATATTGTTATGCCAGAATTGAGCTATAGATTCACCCTTAACAAGCATAAGCATATTATAGACCTTTGGAACAACAATGTTTTGCACAATTCTGTAGATCTTTTTATCGGCGCATGCCGAGAAGATAAAAAGGGAAGGGTGTTTAACTCTCTCTACTGGATAAAAGAGGGCAAGATAAAAAAAGTCTATGATAAAAAAAATCTTATGCCGTTCGCAGAATACACGCCAAAATTTTTTGAAAAGGTTCCCTTTTTTTCCGATCTTTTTTTTAAAAAAAGTAGAGCCTTTTCTGCTATGCGAAAGAAGGGTGTAGTTTTTGATATAAGTAACAACTTTTTTTTTGAACCTTTTATTTGCTCGGAAATTTTTTTTGATGTATCAAGAGATATAAAAATGTCTGATAACTCTTTTTTTCTGACAATTTTAAACGACTCACTTTTCTCCTCCTACTCATTCCGCCACCTTATGTTTTTGTGGCACCATTTTAAGGTACTTGAACAAAACAAAGCCTGCCTTTTTGTGGGTTACAACTACGCTGCATTGCTTGGAAGCTCTTATAGTTATGTAATCTCTTGATTATCTGTAAATGAAAAATATATAGTGTGCCAGAATGCGTATGTTCACTTTTCCATTAAAAAAGGAGTTTTTCAAATGGAACAAAAAAAAATAATTCTTTCTTTTTTTGTTTTTTTAAGTCTCACTTTCATTTCTCAGGCAAGTCCTCATGTCCGTGCACCGAGAGAGGATGGTTCATCCGTTCCTTGTGCGCAGTCCTCTTGCAACGTAGAAATCGACTCAATTCGGCAATGTGTTTGCTCAATGAATTCAACTCTTAATACACTTGTTACGCAAGGACTTGGAGAATGTCGTGCCACGACAATAACAAACAGTGACCAAGAAAATGGGGTAATCACTTTATCTACTGATGGCAACTACAGATTAGGTGAAGATATAAGCTATCCAATTGTCATTGACTCAAATGATGTGTGCCTTAATCTTTGTTGTCGCTCTATTGAAATAAGTAACCCTGCCTATACTGCCATTAGAATAACCTCGGGAAAACGAGGAATTCGAATAACTAATGGGCGAATCGGAAGTATTTCTGGTCCTGGATCGGGAAGTGGCATACTGGTCAACAGTGGCGTTTCAAAGATTCATCTTGCTCAGTTGGAGATTTTCAATTTTGGGTACGGAGTAAAATTTGAAGGCACACACGGAAATGAAATAATCGAAAGTGAATTGGTTGCGATCGATTTCACGGCCTGCTCCGTTGGCGTCAGAATGGATCACTCAAATGACAATAGAATAGAACAGTGTAATGCCACTCACTGTCTCCGAATCGGCTTTGATCTCGTTCAGTGCGAAGGAAACTGCATTGTTGATTGCAAAGCAGTAGAAACAGTTGGCCCACAAACAGTTATAGGTTTTAGATCAGAAAGCGGAAGCGGCAATCTCTTTAAAGAATGTGTAGCAAAAAAATCAAAAGTATCTGCCGTGGAATTTTCCAACAAAGCATATGGCTTCTTGTTGACTGGTACAGAGAATGACTCAAAAATTGTTGATTGTATTGTGAATGAAGTTGAAACAGAACAACTAGAAACTAGCAGTGCTCTGGCCTATGGAATAGCACTCGAACCAACCCTTTTCCCTGAAGAACAAATTTTTGATGCTATTTATCAAGCAGAAACTCCATTAATAGAGGGTGACAATCGCACTATTGCTTGGTCTCCAAATGAACGATATATGGCATCTTCAGCAAATATAGGACTGCAAATTCACAGAAATGACTACACGAATTTAGTCACTTTAATTAAATATAATGTTGCAAGCTACAATCATGGTGATGCTGTTTGGTCGCCCGATGGGCATTCCCTCATTTTAACTGACAGCAGAGACGATGCGACAACCATATATCTTTTTAGCTTTAATGAAAGTGATGTAATTCTTTTACAGTCGATAGGATTCTCTACCTCTCCCGATGTAATGTCAGTCGCATGGTCACCAGACGGTCAATATGTGGCATTTGGCCTTCCTCAAGATATTCACCTTTACAGATTTACCGGCACATCACTGATCCAAATTCCAGTTCCAGCAGGATTTATTGGTAATTTAAACGGACAAGACATACGTTCTCTTTCCTGGTCTCCCGATGGATTGTACCTTGTTGCGGGAAGTGATGTAGCGGGAAATGACACAGGAAAAGTAACTCTCTTTACCTTTGATGGAAGAAACCTAAGAAATGTTACCGATCTAACTCTCAGTGGAACAGTATTGGCGATAGAATGGTCGCCAAGTGGAAAAGTTGTGGCCGCAGGAACAGGTAACAATGTTAATAGCGATGGTCACCTATACCTTATTGACTTCGAACAAACCTCCTTTTCAATAATGGACGACACCAATATTGGAGAGACTGTGAATAGCGTTTCATGGTCGCCTTATGGAAAATATATTACAATAACTCATCGAGGAACAATGAACATGTTTGGTTTTGATGGAGAAAAAGCAACTTCAATAACAAGTTATAATTTTAATTTTGCTTACACTGACTGGTCACCAAGTGGAGCCTTTTTGGTCGCAGCCCGAACTTTTGATAAAGTTTATTCCTACCAAGTAATGACAACGCCGGTAGACTGTTTGATAGCAGGCTGTAAAGTGTGTGGAGTATTAGCTTTTAAACCATTTGTTGGAACAGGAATGATAGGCGGACTAGAACCGTATTATTTTGAAAATATTTCCTGTAATAACGAGGTTGACTATGCTTATGGAATACCAAATGTATTTCACGCTGATCATAATACCATGAGGCCATTTGATAATATTGCATCACAAATTCCTCGATTCATAAGAAGATGGGGAAATGCTGTTATTCTTTACGGACCTCGAATGGCGATGGCATAGAGCTACCAAATCAATAGATCCAAAAAGGAGCCCTTTAAAAAGGGCTCCTTTTTCTAAGACAATTTTTAGTCTATACTGTAAGCAAGTTCAAAGAAGAGTAATTTAAATAACTTACTTTAAAAAGAGTATTCATTATGAGAGTTTTTCTTTTCAAAGACATAGAAAAAGTTGGAATGGCAGGCGAAATTGTCAAGGTAAAACCAGGATTTGCTTCCAATTTCCTTATTCCCAAAAAACTTGCTGTTATACTTACTCCAAAAAACGAAGTTTTTTATCAAGCAAAAGTAAAAAATGTTGAGCATCGAAAAGAGGTTATTTCAAGCAAAACATCTATGCTTGCAGAAAAAATTAAACAACTCGTTTTGACCCTCAAAAGAAAAACTCACGACGATGGAAGGCTGTACGGCGCAGTTAATGGTAGTGAAATTGCTGAACTACTAACAAAACATGGTGTTAGCGTGGCAAAAAACCAAGTCGAATTTGGAAAGTCTATTAAGGCAACAGGAAGCCATAAAGTTACCATCAAACTTTCTTCAAAGCTTCAACCACAACTAACACTTAAGGTCATTTCAGAAAAATAAACTTTTTTACTTGTTTTGAGGCACTTTCATGCACAAGGCGCCACAGCGCACACAAAAAAAACATATCAACACAGAACACGTGCTGGGCAGATCTTTGCCGGCAAATCTTGATGCTGAGCGAGCGGTGTTGGGGGCTCTACTTTTGAATGACGAGACGCTACAACAAGTCTCTGAAACTCTTTTGCCAAACGATTTTTACAATCCTCAACACAAAATTATTTACGAAACGATTCTAGAAATTTCTCAGAGATTTTCACGAATTGATCTTGTCACTCTTCAGGATGAATTAAAAAAGAAAAAAAGGCTTGATTCGATCGGTGGCGTAACCTACCTTTTATCGCTCCAAGAAGAGATTCCGTCTCTTGGTCTTGTTGAACAACACGCGCGAATCATTAAAGAAAAAGCAATTCTACGAGAATTAATTGACTCCGCGACCGGCATCATTACAAATTGTTACGATCAAGATGACGAAAACATCTCTGCTGTTTTAGATGAGGCAGAAAAAACAATTTTTCAGATCGCCAACAAAAGAACTAGTCAAAGTTTTGTTCAACTGAACATATGGTTAAAAAAAACATTCCAACACCTTTCGGATATTAAAAGCCATAGCAAAGGAGTTACAGGCATTCCCTCCGGATATAAGAAACTTGACAGTATGTCTTCTGGTTTTCAAAACGGAGATTTTATTGTTCTTGCGGCACGTCCCTCAATGGGAAAAACGGCACTATCTCTTTCCATCGCAAGTCACGCAGCAAAAAACGGAATCACTACAGGTTTTTTCTCCCTTGAAATGTCTGCCGAACAATTAACTCTGCGCCTACTTTCTGCAGAGTCCGGAATTGCGCATCACAATATAAGAAACGCAACAATAAGTTCAGAAGAATGGGTTGGTCTTACTAATGTTGCGGCAGAACTTGCACAGATGAAACTTTTTATAGATGATACTGCAATGCTCAGTATTATGGATTTGCGAGCAAAGGCACGAAAACTAAAAGCCGAACATGGCCTACAATTTCTTGTTATTGACTACCTCCAATTGTTGCATTCAAGCAAGCGTCACGAAAATCGACACCAAGAAGTTTCGCAGATTTCAAGGTCATTGAAAGCACTTGCAAAAGAGTTAGAAATTCCCGTTCTTTCACTTTCTCAACTTTCTAGAGCTGTAGAAAATCGGATGGACAAGAGGCCAATGCTTTCCGATCTACGAGAATCTGGTGCAATAGAACAGGACGCAGATCTGATAATGTTTTTATATCGTGACATTGTATACAATTCAGATGCCGAAAATCCTGCACTTTCTGAATTAATTATCGGAAAACAACGCAATGGTCCAACAGGAACTGTTTTTCTGAACTTTTCTAAAGAGTTAACCAAATTTGAAAATATGGAGCAGGAGTACTAAAGTAAATCAAAAAGGAGAGCCTATGACCATTCTTGGCATCGACCCTGGTTTACGCTTTGCCGGTTTTGCAGTTTTGAAAAAAGAAAAAGGTCGCTCTTTTTTACTTGACCATGGTTGTCTCACTTTACAACAATCAAAATCCATTCAAGAACGAATTCATATTTTTTATACTGTTTTCTCTGAAAAAATAAAACATTTTGGCGTAACAGATATAGCGCTGGAAACACCGTTTTTAGGTAAAAATGCACAAAATTTTTTAAAACTTGGCTATGTGCGTGGCACACTATATCTTCTTTCAGCACAAAACAGCTGTATGATTCACGAATTCTCTCCAAGAGAGGTCAAACGCTCTATTACAGGCTTTGGAGGAGCCAGCAAAGAGCAAGTTGCCAGAATTATTCTGAAACTTTTCCCAACAATGAAACCTCCAAAAAGAGACGATGTAACAGATGCGCTCGCTGTCACATTGTGCGGTCTATGGAAAAATAAAAATTCCTATTTTATGTAATTTGTTGTTTTTATTTATCTTTTTTATGTATGGTATTAAAAATTTGTAAAGAGGGGGGAGATAAGAGGCCTTGAAAGCAGGGAAGCGAAAGGAGCCTCGCATGAAAAATTTGAATATTTCAGAGTTGAAACAAAAAAAATTTTCTTCATCAACAATCAGTAAAGAAATGCAACAAGCTCGCCACATCAGAGAACCATTTTCGGACATAGATATCCTCGACATACAAGATATCTTTTTAAAAAATGGACTACATTATATTAAGGTTGACGATTTGACATCAGGAAGAGAACTCGTCAACCTGTTTCTTGATTCACTGAACTACTACAGCAACGTCGCGTGTCTTACAACATCAAACTACCCACTTTATAGCAAAGCAACAAATCTTTATAACGAACTTGAGCAAGGCGGCTACTTGCAATCCAACTTCCAATTAAAAATAGAAGAGTTTTTTCTTGAACAGTTTTACTACGACTTTGTCTGGGTTGAAGCAACTCGAGAACTTGTGCGCAGTGAATGGACAACCGCCTGTTTTCGCCAGATGAAACATTTCAAACTTGATCAACTCATACCAATCTTAATTGTATCGTATGATAAAGGCTGAATATTTTTTCTTTTCAAGCTGAACACCGCGCCAAAAAGATGCAAAAAGTCGAGAACGCCTTCGCAAAAATACACCTCGACCCACAACTATACTTAAATCAAAAGTTTTCAATAGCGCCCAAATTTGAGCGCTATTTTTCTTGGATCAACTAAAAATAAAATTTCCCTTAGAACTGTAAACAGAAAAGTATGCTTCACATACTGACCAGAGTATGAAACCTCCAAATTCGGGCATTCGTTCAATAAAAGAGGGGTTGAAAAGAATAAGATCGGCCCCCAGAGGCTTTTGCCCTTATGCGAATCTGATAATGTATATTATGTAAAAAGTATACGGGGTCTTTGAAAAAAGAATTTATGTTTTTTATAGAAGAAAAGAAGTAGGAAATTTCAACTACTTTTAAAATAGTACACTCAAAATTTTGAGTCAATAAAAAGAAGAAATTTCTCATTACTTTTTGTCGCTGTGATTTTTCTTACTATAAAATTCCTGCTTTTATAGTTCCATTCTTTGCTGACAACAATATCATAATTCTTTTTTTTGCTTAAAGCCTCTAGGTAATATCTAGAGGGTAAATAAGAACTGAAAAATCTCAATTGTGGATTTTCTCTTTCCTTGATGATCTTATCGCAAACACAAAGAACCTTTATTGTTTTCTTGTCTGGCTTGCCCTTTTCTTTTTGCTCACGCAAAAACTCTTTTCTTGCTGTCTCTCGCAAAAATTTGACTTTGCTTGTCGGAAGAGCGTCAACATTCCTATACATAGCTACAACCTTAGAACAACAAAAAATCAGCAACATCAAAAATATTTTTGAAAAATCAATTTTCATATTCGCCAAAATACTCCTTATATAGATAGAAAGTAAAATACCACGCCTGTTCTCCTTGAAAAAATTTCTCGTAAAAAATCCATCGCACTGACCGAAGTCAATGCGATGGAAAAAAGGAGAGTAGTAATGAAGCCTTAGTTAAACGCATTGATCATATCCAACCAATACAGAATTAATGATAAAACATATTTCAGAAATGTCAAACTTTTCAATTAAATTAAATGTAATTATTTCAATAAATGCTCTACCATATTAGCTAATATGATAGGTCCGCTCTCCCCTTCTGTCAAGCCAAAACAAAGAAGAAGGTGGTATTTCTCCAATGATTATTTCAGTTTGTCAATCGAACTATTTTTGCCCCAAGAGACTTGATAAGCAGTTCAAAAGGTCCTTTTTGGGAAGGAGAAGTGAAAATCTTCTGATTTGGCAGGATCGACAAAAAGTCAGCTAAAACGCGCAACCGTTTTGGATCAAAGTCTGTCATAAAGTCATCAAGCAAAAGTACTGAGGCCCCTCGTCGCTGCTCAAGAACTCGCAACTGAGCAACCTTAAGCAAAAGAACTGTCAGCTTTTGTTGACCTCGCGAAGCAAACTGCTTAGATTTTTTTCCCTGAAAGCTGATAACAATATCGTCCAGATGCGCTCCAAAAAGTGATCGTCCAAATCGATTCTCCTGCTCGAAAAAATCTAAACCAACTTGATGCTCCATAAAAGAATTAAAATTAAAATCTAAGCTATTTTTTTTTGATCTGTATTCAAGTCGAACCTCAATTTTTTCATCAAATGTTTGCGCAAGCACATCGTTAACTATTTCCTGAAACTGAGCAAGCAGACCCACTCGCCTTTCCTGCAAGTACCTCGACTTGTGCCATAATTGCTCTGTCCAAAGCTCATACAACTCTTTGGTACACCTTCTTGTCTGCAGCAAACTATTTCTATTGAGTAAAACCTTTTTAAAAGATCGCATCTCAAGTGAATAGTTTTGATCACCAAGCAAAATTGCCTGATCGATAAACTGACGACGACCGTCCGGCCCACCTTTAATCAAAAAAAGGTCATCTTCCGTGAGTGTAATGACCCGATAGTGGTCCATTAACTCTTTAAAAGATGTAACAACTTTTTTATTCAATTTCACAGAGCGTTTTTTTTGTTCAAAGCCAACTTGTAAGTTATGACAAACTTTTTGTTCATCGCCCAAAGAAAAAAGGGCTTTAGCAAAAAAACCTGTTTGACTAAATTGTATCAAATCCTGCGGACAGGACGTTCGAAACGAGCGCAAATAACAAAGGTAGTGCAAAGCCTCTAACAACGAACTTTTGCCCGTCCCATTCTCCCCCTGAACTAAGACGATTTTACTATCAAGGTTAACAACCTTTTGTGAAAAACAACGAAAATTTTTTATCTCAATATTTTTCAGTTGCACAACTATCTGACTGTTACGAGCTCATGGTCGGAGAAACCGGCATAACAAGATAAACAAAATCGTAATTATCCGTTGTTGACTCAAAAATTATAGGCCGTGAGGGATTTTTCAAATGAAAACCGATCTTATCTCCTGGAAATACCTGTAAACCATTAAGTAAGTACGGTGCGTAAAATCGAATATCCATACCCTCACCCTGGAAATTATGAAGAGGAACATGCTCTTCCAACTTTCCAACTTCATTGTTTTGCATCGAAACATTCAGCATTTCCGGAGCAAAATCAAATTTTGTCGCAATAAACTGACCAGAAAGCAAGCACGAAGAGCGCCGGAGTGTCTTGACAAAGTGAGAACGATCAACTGTCGCAGCTTTAAAACCATCTCTACTCATTATGGTTTCATACTGAGGAAACGGGTCAACGAGAAGTTTTGAGAAAAAGTTGAACGATTCACCAGAAAATACTATCTGATTTCCGCAAACACCTAAAAAAACATTTTTTTCTTTGGAGCTTTCAAGAATTTTTTTTACTTCAAAAATAGCCCGACGGGGAAGAAGCCATTTTTTTTCTTTATCAAGAGTATAGCTGGATGACTTAACCTGTGCCAAACAATGGCCATCTGTTGCCGTCATTTTAAACTCTGAATCCGAAATTTCCAGGTACAGACCATTCAGTGCTGGATTTGCATTATTTTGTGGAATCAAAAAAGCAACTTTATTTAAAAGCTCAAGCAAAAAGGACGACTCAAGCTGCATCAAGTTTTCAATCCGCTCAGGAAATGGTGGAAACTCCTGTGCATCTTTAATATTAAGTGCCAAATTCACAGAGCCCGCCTGCACAACAAGCTGCTGATCTTGTACCGAACACTGAATATCACCATCCAATTCTTTAACGAGATCAAAAATTCTTCTGCCAGAAACCAAAAAAGAAAGTGGTTCTTCAACAACACTATCTTTTATCAAATAACTCGATTGCAAGCTAATTTCCAAGTCGGTACTTTTAAGGACCAGTTCTTTCGGTCCCACCTGAAAGAAAATAGAAGAGGTAGCATCCAGCGTAGTTCTTTTGGTGCAAATCGGCTGCATTGAAGCCAAAACTGACAGCAGCGCCTTTTGATCAACGACAAATTTATTTTCCATAAACTCTCTCTTGTCCAGCATAATGATAAAGATTGAACATCAAAAATACGCTATTTAGTATAAGGGCACATGGACCTTTTGACTAGAAATTCAGTCTATATTAACCTGAAAATAAGTATAGAAACGGGAAAATTAAAAAAACTGTTAGAGAGGCACGATAATTGCTCCGCAGTAAAAGAAGAAATACGGGCAAACATAAAAAAATGTATAAGAAAATATCCTGAGGCCGATTGCAAAAAAGCAATTTCACATTTTGTAGGGGAAAGGACTCTAAATGAGATCGAGAAAAAATTTAAAAACGTGAAGCAACCCCTATGATCGTGGATGTTTTTTGTCATAGACTTTTCGCAAATAGCCTGTTTCCAAGTGCGTATAGATCTGGACAGTTGAGAGATTCTCGTGCCCCAAGATGAGCTGTAAAGAACGCAGATCAACTCCGTTTTTGAGCATATGGGTGGCCAGCGAGTGTCGCAATTGATGAGGGGAAATCGTTTTTTCTATTCCGGTTTTTTTCCATAATTTTTTTAAAATTGTCCAAAACGCTTGGCGTGAAATAGCCTTAATTTTTCCACAATATGATACGGGAAAAAGAAAATCTCCCTTGCGCTTTTTTCCGCCCTTGTCCAGCAACGCCGACAAAACAGTATCAACATAATCCTTAAGTAATGTCATCATCTGCGCAGGAATCGGTATCATTCGCCCCTTGCCCCCCTTTCCTGTTACGGTAATCAGGTTGCTATCAAACTGTATCTGTCCAACTGTCAAACTTATCAACTCGCTAATTCGCATACCCGAAACATACAAAAGATATAACATAACCTTATTGCGAGTACCAATAGCGCTTTTGTCCCTATCTGCTACATCAAAAAGTTTTTCTATCTCTTTTTCTTGCAAATATCGTGGCAGTTTCTTTTCTAGCTTCGGAAATATAAGTTCATCTGCAATATTCTCCCAACCATGATATCGATGAAAATAAGAAAAAAGAACCTTCAAAGAAGAGATTTTGCGTGCCATACTGCGCGCAGCTAATCCTTCACCATTCAGATAGTGTAAAAATCGTTTTAAATGATCTCTCTTTGCCTTATCAAGACTTGTGTGACAAACTCTTTTTAAAAAATCAACGAGCTGACGAACATCTCTTTTATACGCAGCGAATGTGTTTTGGGAAACACGCTTTTCTGTCAACAAATACGCTTCAAACTTGGTTAACATAGACTCCATAACAATTCCCTTTTTTGAGGAAGTTACAAGTTTAATACGCCTTGGCTACCAGCACGTCAGTTTCACTTTTTTTATCACAATTAAAACAGGTTTCATGCTTTTTCTCTTTTAGCAAACACCTAATGGAAGCTTGATGTTCTTTGAGAGCGGATTCACATTCTGGAGACCCACACCAACCAGTTTGATAAAAGCCACCATCCTTTGCCAGTTTTGAACCAAAATCAACCCGCTTTTCTCCTAAATGCCACTGTTGTTTCATGCGCTCTTGTGCTCGATCAAACATAGTCTTTTGAATAACTTCAAGCTGTTTCGCTATGTAATTTCCTAACTCTGTTAGCGATACTGGATTTTTTCCTAGTCCTAATCGATCTACAACAACAGCCTGGTTCTTCTCAAGATCTCGAGGTCCAACTTCAACCCTCAGCGGAACACCTTTCAGTTCCCATTTATAAAACTTTGCACCAGGCGATTTTGTATCATCAGAATCAATATGAACACGAAAATCCTTTTGCAACTTGTCTTTAATAGAACTTGCAGCTGCTAAAACAGCTTCATTGTCTGCCCCTGCCTTTACAATCGGCACAATAATCACCTGCACTGGGGCTACCTTAGGTGGCATAACAAGACCTTTTTCGTCCCCATGAACCATGATCAACGCACCTACAACACGAGTTGAAAGTCCCCAACTGGTCAAATATGGATAGGCAAGTTGACCATCTCTGTCTTGGTACGACATCTCAAATGCTTTGGCAAAATTTTGTGAAATCTGATGAGAAGTTCCCATCTGCAAAGCTTTTCCGTCTGGCATTAATCCTTCAATGGTAAAGGTTTCATCAGCGCCTGGAAATTTTTCGCCTTCACTTTTTTGGCCTGGAATAACAGGGACGGCTAGATAATCCTTCACAAGGTCAACGTACTGCTGCAACATCATCTGCACCTCCTGCCTCGCCTCCTCGAGTGTTTCGTGTGCAGTGTGCCCTTCTTGCCAAAAAATTTCTGTTGTTCTAATAAACGGACGAGAACGCATCTCCCAACGAACCACATTCCCCCATTGATTAATCTTAAGAGGCAAATCACGCCAAGAATGAAGCCATTTGGCAAACATATAATGGATAATTGTTTCGGAAGTAGGACGAATAACAAGTGGCTCTTCCAGCTTTTTGCCCCCAGCATGCGTTACAACCGCTAATTCAGGGGAAAAACCTTCAACATGTTCTGCTTCACGCGTTAGAAAAGATTGTGGTATCAAAAGAGGGAATATGGCATTTCCATGCCCTGTTTCCTTGATTTTTTTATCTAAAGCATCCTTAATATTTTCCCAAAGAGCCGTCCCATATGGTCTAATGACCATGCAACCGCGAACAGGGGATTGATCTGCTATTTCTGCCTGAAAGATTAACTCTTGATACCATTGAGAAAAATCCTGCTTAATGTCTGGAAGTCTTTTGGCCATCGACTTATCCGCCCTTATTTCATCCAAAAAAGAACATATACACTTAAAATATCCATAAAAATACTAAAAACAGGCACAAAAGTAAAAATTAACCCCCAAAAAACAGTAAAAAAACACAAAAAAATAACAAATTTGCATCCAAAAATTTACACGCAAAAAGAACAAAAAAAATAAAAAAACAAAATCTCTTTAAAAAATTACGCAAAAAAATCAACATCTCAAAAACACGTCTAAAAGGCCTTTTTAAAGGATTCTGTTTTTAAAAAAAGAAACAACACAATCAATTCGAACGTTTCAAATAAAAACTTTCCCCGGAAAACAACACGGAATAATTGCAATTTTGCTTTGCAATTATTGATTTTTAATTTTCAAGTTGTGTAACATGAAAACTAGGAAGCAAGAATGCTATGTAAATTATATTTTGAAATAATTGGAAAAGGTAAAAAGTTTAGTTAAGACATTTCCACCTAAAAAGGAGAACCGTATGGCTGTTAAAAAACGCAAGAAAACAACCAAGCGTAAGGTTACTAAAAAGCGCAAAACTACCAAAAGAAAGGTAACTAAGCGTAAAGTAACCAAGAAACGCAAAACCGCTAAAAAGAAAACAA
>CAYZEO010000002.1:28928-29598 GCA_964477815.1 uncultured Pseudomonadota bacterium
CCAAGCGTAAGGTGACCAAAAAGCGCAAAACTACCAAAAGAAAGGTAGCTAAACGTAAAGTGACCAAGAAACGCAAAACCGCTAAAAAGAAAACAACCAAGCGTAAGGTGACCAAAAAGCGCAAAACTACCAAAAGAAAGGTAGCTAAACGCAAAACAGTGAAACGTAAAGTTGCTAAACGCAAAGTAGTAAGAAGAAAAACAGCAAAAAGACGACGCCGAAGATAAAACATAACCACAAAGAATAATCAAGAAAATGTTGGTTGCCCTTACAAAAGTAGGGGCAACCAATTTTGTGCTTTAAAAATAACCATGCAGTTATTAAGCCCTTTACAAAAAAAATACTCCGGAAAAAAATACAGCCAACATTACAATTGTTGATTTTCTGAAATCAGATTTCATACATTTTCCTTAAGGAGAGGTAAATGAAACAAAAGATAATCAAAGGAGAAAACCTAAAAAGAAAAGTGCTGTTATAAAAAACATACTAACTAAAAAGGGAAACTTACCCATGGCTGTAAAAAAGAAAAAGAAAACGACAAAAAAGAAAGTCACCAAAAAAAAGGCAACCAAACGCAAAAAAACAACTAAAAAGAAAGTCACCAAGAAAAAAGTAACCAAGCGCAAAAAAACAACCAAGAAAAAAACTGCTAAAAAGAAAGTCACCAAGA
>CAYZEO010000002.1:29698-77418 GCA_964477815.1 uncultured Pseudomonadota bacterium
AAAAAGTAACCAAACGCAAAAAAACAACCAAGAAAAAAACTGCTAAAAAGAAAGTCACCAAGAAAAAAGTAACCAAACGCAAAAAAACAACCAAGAAAAAAACTGCTAAAAAGAAAGTTGCCAAGAAAAAGGCAACTAAAAAACCCGCCAAAAGAAGAATGAAAAAACGCCGAATAATGAAAAAAAAGAAATAGTTGAAAACTACTACTTTCTAAAAAGAAGAGCGAAGACGCCCAAAAAATCTTCGCTCTTCTTTTTTACTTTTTACAATAGTTTATCTACGAACAATATAACCCTGTCGCAACTCTTCCTGATAAAAAATGAAAAGCCCACAAAACACAAGGATTATAGTTAGGAAAAATGACCATCCAACCGATTCACCCAACAATAACCAACCATATAATGCTGCAAAAACTGGTGTAAGAAAACCTGCAAACGAAAGAAATGTTGCTGTATAACGACGCAGTAAATAACCATACAGATTGTAAAACACAACATTGGCAAGCAAAATAAGCAAAGCGGCATACCCTGCACACGCAAAAAAATCTCTCATTGCAGAGTGAGATATAACTCGAAATGCAGGCATTCCTTCAATCACAAGAGATGTAAAAAAAGCAAGTAACCCTCCACCCAGCATTCCAATACCATTTATCGCAAGCATGCTGTAGCCCTGTCTACCCAACTTCCGAACCACAATCCAGCCATAACAAGCGCTAACAACTGAAATAAGCATTGCAAGCTCGGGCCAAGAAAAGAACCAAAAAGCATTGGAGGAGCTATCTGAAACTCCCGACGCAACAATGACAGGTATAAAACCACAAAAACCAAGGAATAAACCAAAAAGCTTCCTTTTTGTCATGTGCTCAGCAAACCAAAAATAAGAAAACACTGCAGAAATAAATGGGGAAAGATTGTAAAAGAGACAAACCTTTGAAGAGCTGAGATACTGCAATGCCCAAAACTCCGCAACAAAGGCAAAAAAAATGTGGAACAGTACTATTGCCCCAAAATCCCACACATTTTTTTTATATATCTTGAGATCAGATCGACGGAAAAAATACAAAAAACCAAGTAATAACGAACCTCCAACCAACATTCGTACAGAAATAAAAAAAATCGGCTGCACATACTGTAAAGCGAGTTTTCCTATCGTGAATGTGCTTGCAATAAGCATATATAAAAAAATAACAAGGAACATTTTAATTTGTCCTCACTTTCCAGTTGTTACAAGTTCCTGATCGTCAACAACTCGGATTCGTTGAATATCAACAGCTTTACCGGTCTTGGTATCAACCTCAATCCACGCACCCGTCATAATGAAAGGCGGCTTCATATCAACAACAAATTTTACCGGCATCTGCGTCAGAAAGCGTTGAATAACAGGTTCTTTGGTCATCCCAATCATAGAATTAAGTGCTCCTGCCATACCCAGATCGGTAATGTACGCCGTTCCTCCTGGCAAAATCCTCTCATCGGAAGTTTGAACGTGTGTGTGGGTCCCTACAACCCCACTTACTTTGCCATCAAGAAAATAGCCCATTCCCATTTTTTCTGATGAAGCTTCAGCATGAAAATCAACAAAAATAAGATCGGTTTTGTTTTTTAAGAAGGTTAATATTGATTCCGCAGTTCTGAATGGACATTCAACTTCATCCCTCATGAAAGTCCGTCCTTGCAAGTTAACGACTGCAATTTCGTAACCTTTGCAATCAAACGTTGTAACACCAAAACCAGGACACCCACTTGGATAATTTGCTGGACGCAAAAGATCGTTATTTTGAGACAAATATGGATAAATCTCCTTATTTGACCAAATATGATTGCCCGATGTTACAACATCAACACTGTTATGCTTGAAGAACTTCATTGTGCGAGAGGTAATACCACGACCATGAGTGCTATTTTCACCATTTACAATAAGAGCATCAATGGAAAATTCTCTTCTGATGCGATCAACATGTTTCTGAAAAAGCGCTCGCCCTGGCTTACCTATAATATCACCTAAAAAAAGTACTCTCAGACGACTCATCTCCCCTTACCTCGCATATTCAATAGAACGCTTTTCTCGTATCACATTTATTTTAATTTGACCTGGAAAGTTCATCTCTTCTTCCACCTTCCTGGCAATATCACGCGCCAACTCTTTCGCTTGATCATCGTTCAATCGGTCTTCTTCAACTATAATTCTTATTTCTCGTCCCGCCTGCAATGCATATGCCTTTTTTACGCCCTCAAACGAGTTTGCTATTTCCTCTAATTTTGCAAGTCGCTTCAAATAGGAAGCCAACGTTTCTCTGCGAGCACCTGGGCGAGAAGCGGATATTGTATCGGCAATTAGAATAACTGGACCATATGGGGAAGTAAATGAAACCTCCTCGTGATGAGCTGCAACAGCATTGACAATAACATCATCCTCTCCGCAGCGCCTTAAAACATCACTACCCACTTGGGCATGCGGACCATCAACTTCCGCAGAAACAGCTTTACCAATATCATGAAACAAGCCTGCCCTGAGAGCAACTTGTCCATCAAGACCTAACTCCTCTGCTACCATTCGAGCAAGTGTGGCAACTTCTTTGGAGTGGAGTAAGACGTTCTGAGAAAAACTTGTTCTAAAATGAAGTTTGCCAAGCAATGTTATAATTTCTGGAGCAACGCTTTGTAGATTAAATTCCAGCACCGCCTGGCTACCATATTCCTCAATAATTTCATCCATTTCTTCTTCACACTTTGCAACGGTCTCTTCGATGCGAGTAGGATTGATTCTTCCATCTGCAATAAGCCGTTCTAACGCTCGACGCGCAACCTCTCTCCTGACCGGATTAAATCCTGAGATAGTGATCATCTCTGGCGTATCGCCAATAACAAACTCCATGCCGGTTGCCATTTCTAACGCCTTAATGTTTCTACCTTCCTTCCCAATAATTCTACCCTTCATCTCATCGCTAGGAAGGTGTACAACACCAGAAGAATGCGGCACTACTTGCTCTGCAGCATACCGCTGCATAGAAGTAATGATAATACTCCGGCTTTTTTCCCTAGCTAGCTGTCTCGTTTCCTCTTCAACTTTCTGTATCCATTTCTGACTTGAAAGCTTTACCTCAGATTCAAGGGTGTCTAACAACGCCTGCTTAGCTTCTACTTGGGTCATGTTTCCTAAACGCTCAAGCTTTGCAACAAGCTCGTTATAAAGATTTTTTAATTTGTTCCCTTCAGAACGAAGAGAATCTTCGGTCCTGAGAAGAGCTCGTTCCTTTTGCTGCAACTCTCGTCTCAAGTCATCAATATGTTGTTCTTTTTTTTCTATTGATTCATATCGCGAATTCAGTTTTGAGTGTAATCTGTCTATCTCAGCACGCTCTCGTTTAATATCCAATTCAAATTCATGACGCTTTCTATAAACATCATCTTTTACCTTAAGCAAAGCTTCTCGACGTTCAGCCTCAATTTCGCGTTTCGCATTTTTCAAACGATCTCTTGCTTCTGCAAGCATCTTTTGAGACGACTCAACCTTTCGCTTTGCATATAAAAGCAAAAACACTCCCAGTACAACTATAAATGTACCAAGTAGTAATCCTAATCCGACCATATATATTCCTAAAATTAAAAACAATACCCTGACAAGCAGATAAAAAAACCGCTCGTACACTAATTAAAAGTGAAAAAGAACTTCGAGGTGAAAACAAAAAAGCACCACCTGGAAATCTTTGCTACAAAAATAGTAGCATCCTGAAGTCCAGCCGATGCAAAAAAAGCCAAGAAATGAAAAAAGCAGTTATCTAGAAGAAAAAGCCGCCGCACACTCCCGATCAATCAGATTCGCAAGATCCTCATATTTAGATTTACTGTCGCGGTTTGCAGTCTCAAGCGAAACCAACCTGTCTGCAATCTGCAGAGCTGCCAATACTGCAATTTTCTTGGTATCTGTTTGCTTTGAAGCTTCCGCCGCATCCCGCATAAGAGAATCAACAAGCGCCGCGACACGCATAACATGCTCCGAGGGCTCATCACTTACCAGCGTGTACTGATCGCCAAAAATGGAAACACTGTACTTTTTCTTTTCATTTTTCATTGCTGATTTTCACTCTCTACAAGGGAATCAATATCATTAATCAAATCATTGATGAGCAACTTTGTTTCAGCCTTTTCCTGATTTAATACGTCAACACTCTTATCATTCGCAAGCATGGACGTCTTGATCGCTTCTAACTCTTCAGTTAGTTGCTCAACATTCTTGTGCAATGCTGCCTTTTCATTTTCTATCTTGGTTTTTTCATCAATCAGCCGTGCACTTTCTGCCTTCAGTTGCTCACGTTCCTCTTTCAATGCACCATTTTCTGCCTTCAGTTCTTTTGCTAAATTAAGCAGAAAAGAGATCTTTTCTTCTAAAACACTTAAAGCCTTCATTCAACTTCCCCCTTTTTAAGAGACAATCACAACTCGATTAAAGTTTAGTAGCTTCACTAAAAGATTGTCAAGTGAGGTTCACCCTCTTGCAATATCTACAAGCTGGGCAAAGGCTTCTGGCTCAAAAATAGCCAACTGACTCAACATTTTTCTGTTCAACTCTACGTTTGCCTTTTTGAGACCAGACATAAACTTGCTGTAAGAAAGACCTCGCTCAACTGTAGCAGCACTAATTCTTGCAATAAAAAGTGCTCGCATGTCGCGCTTTCTCAGCTTACGCCCCTTAAAAGCAAAAGCCATAGATCGAAGGAGAGTCTCCTTTGCTCTTTTGAAAACATTTTTACGTTGCCCCCAAAAGCCTTTCGTTTTTTTCAAAACGCGTTTATGCTTTTTTCGGGTAACTTTTCCACGTTTAACTCTACTCATAATTCAAATACTCCAAATCACAAATCAATTAATATTTAGCTGTAAGGAAGAAGCGCTTTAATATTTACGGCATCACATTGAGCGACATACGCCCTTTTTCGCAAATCACGCTTATTCTTTTTTGTTTTCTTAGTCAAAAGGTGGCGCCTAAAAGCCTTTGATCTTTTAACTCGCCCACTTCCTGTTTTTTTAAAACGTTTTTTCGATGCAGAATGCGTTTTCATTTTCGGCATAACATTCCCCGCCTAAAAGCCCTCAATGGGCAGTGTTTCATTTTAAATAATAAACTCTAGACCAAAACTGGCCGGCTTTCGAATCTTTTTCTTGCACTAAATCTTTTAACATATCGTGCTCTTCGAAAACCTGATGTATACGCTCAAACAGAGCCTGCCCCCTCTCTCCCTTTTTTGCCATTTCACGGCCGCGGCCAAACATGAGAGTAATTTTTAAATGTTTGCCCGCTTTCAAAAATTCAATACCCCGTTTCATCTTTGTCTCAAAGTCATGCTCACCTATCTTGGGGCGAAACTTAATTTCTTTTACCTGAACAACTTTTTGGCGCTTTTTTGCCTCGGCAAGCTTTTTCTTTTTTTCATACAAAGCCTTACCGAAATCCATAATCTTTACGACTGGAACACCCTGAGCGCCAGTCTCAGACAGCAAAACTAGATCAAGCTCCGCCTCTCGCGCCAAACGTAAGGCTTCAGATCGGTTAACAACCCCCACATTAACACCGTTCTGATCAATAAGCTGAACCTTCTCAGCACGAATGTTTTCGTTGACAGGAATCACATTTTTCTTGGATCCTGCTCTATCTCTTCTATCTTTCAAAATGACAACCACCCATGGTTAATTTAAGCCATTCTACCGTGACAACCCAAAAATCCTTACTCATCTTCCTGTGTTCCATGCTCATTTAAAGATATCACCTCATGGACCTTTGTAAAGATAGTCGAGGCAACATCCTCATTAGATTTGAGAAACTTCAACGCCTGCTCTCGCCCTTGAGCAATCTTCTGGCCATCCATCGAAAACCATGATCCGGATTGCTTCACAACCTTGTAATGCAATGCTGCATCAAGAAGGTCAAGCTCTCTAGATATTCCCTCATTAAATAACAGATCAAGCTCAACGCTCTTGAACGGCGGCGCAATCTTATTTTTTACCACCTTAACACGCACTCTGTTGCCAAAATGAACATCATTTTTCTTCAGGCTAGCAATCCTGCGCACATCAAGGCGAACCGATGAGTAGAACTTGAGAGCATTTCCACCTGTCGTTGTTTCTTTGCTAGCAAAAACCATTCCGCCAATTTTGTGACGAATCTGGTTGATGAAAATCAAAACTGTTTTTGATTTGTGCACTACTGAAGTCAACTTTCTCAGCGCCTGAGACATCAATCGAGCCTGCAGACCAACATGAGTATCACCCATATCACCCTCAAGTTCAGCCTTTGGGACCAATGCTGCAACAGAATCAATAACAATAACATCAACCGCACCCGATCTAATAAGCATTTCTGCAATATCAAGGGCCTGCTCGCCATAGTCAGGCTGCGAGATGATAAGATCATTGATATTTATGCCAAGCCTTTTTGCATGAGCTGGATCAAGTGCATGCTCCGCATCAATAAAAGCACAGATTCCGCCTTTTTTTTGCGCTTGGGCAATCACATGCATAGCAAGTGTGGTCTTTCCAGATGATTCTGGGCCAAAAATTTCAACGATTCTTCCTGCAGGCAATCCGCCAATTCCAATCGCCTGGTCTATTAAGATCGAGCCTGTCGATATGGCCTCTATGCCTTTGTGAGGAGACTGCCCCAAAAGCATCACTGCACCATTGCCGTACTGCTTATCGATCTGAGCAAATGTCACCTCTAATGCCTTTTTCTTAAAGGCCTGTTCTTGTTCTTGGGGTTCAATTGTCATTGTTTTTTTGCTACTTCTAGCTGTTTTATCTTTCATATTGAAATTTATTTACCTAAGTTAATGATAGATTTATTTACTTTAATTTTAGCTTTCTTGCGTAAAAACGCAACCAAAGAGGCAAGAGTAAGCTGAACCGACTCTTCTCTCAACGTCTTGCGAACTTCCGGCTCCTTTTGCAAAAAATCTTTTTGATCAAACGGCTCAATCGCATCTAGCACAAACAACATACCGTCAGATTCACCTTGAAAAGTACCGACAGCACCTACTCTTTCCAGTTTAAGCATCACTTCTAGAGGCATCCCTTTCTCTCGAAGCCGTTTTATTTTTTGCTCATCGGCAAGTGTAATCATGCCTGTTTTTTCCGCAGTTACATTAAAATCCTCTTTTAATTGTTCCGCGGATCCTCCAGCTCGCAAGTTCTTCTCGGCTTTCTCTAGATCCTTTTTTAGTAGCTTTGCTGCATGCATTTCGTAGTAATCACCCTTAACACTGTCTTCAATAGACTCAATTGACGGCAAATAACGTTTTTCTATTTTTGTTATCTGAACAACAAAACCCTTTCCCCCCTCACTATAAAATCTAAATGTATCCTTAGCTCCCCCAAAAAGCGCTCGTGATAATTTTGTGTCAGTCTTTTCTTGGGGTTTAACTTCTTTTGTTGAACGAGCCTTGCCTAGAGTCACCTCTCTCTCACCAGAGTCAAGCGTATCGTCCCGCAAAAGTCGCTTCATATCTCTATAAAATCTATCATTAAATTTCTTGCTCACGAGAGTTTTTTTAATATCTTCTCTTACACTGTTCAATGATTTTACAACGGCAGGAATTCTGTTTTCACGCTTAATGATTTCAAAACCACGTTCAGTTCGAACAACTGCAGAAATATCACCATCATTCCTCAGCAAGAAGGCTGCTTTTTCAAAATCGCGAGAGTATGTACCACGAGAAAACTCTGGCAATAACCCTCCCTTAGATGCCGTCTCTTTATCATCCGACAACTCCTTTGCCTTTGCTTCAAACAGTGCGGGATTTGCTGCAAGTTCAGCATGCAGGCCTCGCGCCTTTTCGTACGCTGATTTTTCTTGACCCGGCTTATCAAAGGCAATTAAAATAACACGCACCTTAAGCTTAACTGGCTTTTCAACAAATTTTCTTTGCTTATTATCATCGTAATAAGTTTTTATTTCTTCGTCATCGACTTTGACACCATAACTTTCGCTATCAAACTCCCAGACTTTACCCCCTCGCTTTTCGGGAACCCAATATCGCTTGACTTGTGCATTTTGACTGTCAAAAAAGTCCTTTAACTGTGCCGAAGAAACATCCTTTTTCTTTGCCTCATTTAAGTAATTAGTAAAATCGAAACGAAAAACCGAAAAGCCCCGCCCTGCATAATCACGAATATAACGCTCTTTTACTATCCAAAGTGGATCATAAGCAGCACCAAGCATCAAATTGACGACTAAGGATCGCTTCAACATTTGCTCAACCTCATATTCAAAATCAGCGATCGTCATCCCTTGACGCGCCAAGTAAACCTTCAGCCCTTGCATATCAATTCCACCCTCTGGATCGAGAAGCGATGGAGGAACCAAATGAGAAAGATTTCTATAAACAAAGCCTACGTCAGACAAAATGTCAGCAATATAATCTTTGTTCATATGCAAATCAAACTTGTCCGCCAACTGATCAATTAACTCTTCTTGTAAAAGCTGATTTGCTGCCAAGACTCGAGGATTGAGAGAAAGCCCCATTGCCTGAACCAATGCGTCTGCAAGTTCACCATATTGAGCACGAAACGCTCTAATTTGTCGCTCATTTTCCATTGTCTTTCGAACAAAAGCGTTATAAGAAACTGATTTACCATTTACAGTAGCAATCCACGGACCACTTGTTGTACGACGAAAAATAAGGGGCAAAGTAAAAACACCCCCGACTGCTGCAACAATCAATATGAGCAAAGTTTTGACAGCTTTACTTTTTAGCATTCTTCGAATCTGTGTAATCATGGACAACAGCCTTTCTTCGATTAATCTACCTTTGTAATCTTTCTAATTGATTATCCAACTCAACATGAAACAATACGTACGTCTTTTAGTCTTTCCTGAGCCGAAATATCATCGACCAAAGCAATAAGATCGTTTTTGTCGCTAAATTTTTGAGTAATAACTTGATACCATACAATAACTTTTCCGCGAGCCGTCTTACTTTTTCGTTTTTTGACCGAAACAGCAATATTCTCTTTTTTAAGTTTGTCTGCAAACTTTCGAGCAGCCCTATGCGTACCAAAACCAATCAGTTCAGCATAAAAGTGTCCAGGCGCTTTTTCCTCTTGTATCTTGTTAGAAACCTCTGACTCCACGACAGATGAAATATCTTTTTCTATGGCAGGCGTACTGGATATTGCAATACTAGTATCCTGCGAAGAAACATCTTGCTCAACCGCAACAACCTTAGCTGAAGTGTTTTCTTCGCCCTCTGCACCTTGTTGCAAATCACTTTTATCGTACATTGAACACATTGAATAGTAGATATGATCAGAAAAAGATTCCTGGCCAACCTTACGATAAAATTTTTCTACAGCCTTTTTTTTGCCCAAAAAATAGCCCGCTATAAAAATAAAAAAACAGGCGAGAATAATAACTGAAACTACCCAGCTAACATGACGGCTAGTCAAAAAAATACCTGATTCTTTTCGCTCACGCCCCGATCGAGAACTGTCTTCCTGAGAAAATTTCATAATTTTTACACTTTTTTAAGGTAAACTCTCAACTTTTTCGATACCTGATTTATGTATAAAGGACGGTCCAATAAAGTCAAGTTGACCGACGCTGTCGCCCCATAGTAGCTTTTTTTACTATTTGCCGCAATTTCACGATTTAACTGTTTTTTCAAACTTTTCCAAAATGTTTTTTGCCTCTTTGCATAGTTGCGAGTATAACGCTGGATCAGCTCTACCGCATCCTTCTTTGAAATAGAGTCGGAAGCATTCCTTTTTTCTCCAGAGCAATAATCAAGTAGAATATCGTAACCAATCAATTTTTTCTTGTACAAAAACGGCTCCCATTCCGTATTCAAAAGTTTTTCCACTTCCTGTATCCAACCCTCGCCAAGCATTTGTCCTGTTCGAGTATTAATTCGGTTGTACAACTCGCCGGTATCTCGGTCCAAATTCAAAACCATAAAATGAAATGGTGGATTATACGATGGTACAAATACTGACGGCTTTTGGCCCGTTTTTTTCCAAATGATAAGCGCACGTTTGATTCGATACAAATCGTTTTTATCAACCTGATCAGCCCGTTTAGAATCGATTTCATTCAATTGCTCCCAAAGTTGTGAAGCTGTCGCATCAGAAAACTTTTCATCAACGACATTGCAATCATTTTCTTGAGAATTTTTGCTAGGAGGGAAAAAGATCGATTTGATGTAAAACCCCGAACCTCCGACAATAATTGGAAGTTTTCCCCGAATCCAAACATCCTGAACTGTTTTTATCAAAATAGCTCTGTAGTCACAAACCGTAAAATTTTTCGGCTCGTCTATAATATCAAACAGGTGGTGCACAACAGACTCATTGCGCCAATCTGGCTTAGAGGTACCTATTGTGAGAGGCGTATAAAACTGACCAATATCACCGTTGATAATCTCAACAGGAAGGTGCTGAGCAATCTCAAGTGCAAAATCGTTTTTTCCAACTGCTGTTGGTCCAAAAATAAAAAGCGCAAATGGTTTTTGTTGTATATTCATATCAATAAATAAATCAGGAGCCTGAAATAGTGTCGCCAGACTCCTGACATTCCTTACATTTGTTCAACTGTTCCCACCGTTCTGCTTAAAGGAGACGAGCTCCTGATGCCATCGGCTTCGTATCCATAAAAAGAGACCGCAGCCGTGCTATAGCCTTCTCCTCTTCCACTTCTTTCACTAAAGATATCTCTTCAACAAGAAGAGCTTCTGTCTGCAAAAGAAGATTTTTTTCTCCAAAGGAAAGTTCTTTACGCGCTGCCAAGTGATTAAGATCTCTGTATATTCTGCAAATCTCGTACAAGTCCCCTGTCCTCAATTTGCATTGATAGTCCTTGCTACGCTTGTTCCAATTGCCCAACATTGAATCTCGACAAAGCTTGGCAGGTTGTGAGAGAATTTCAAAAGCATTATTTATAACTTCATCAGAACTTAACTTACGAAGACCAACAGAGGAAAGATTGCTCACAGGAACCAGAATAGTCATGTCTTTATTTAGAAACTCTAACTCAAAAAATCGGGAAACATTACCTGCCACAATCTTTTCGACTATGCCACTTATTTTTGCAACTCCGTGCCCGGGGTAAACCACCTTGTCACCAAGAGAAAACATGAGAACCCTTTCCAGCAAGGGAAGCTTAACCCAGATGCAAGACTCACCCGTACGACTAGTATACACCCTAAAATTTTTAATGGAATCATTGATCCCATCGATAAACCAACCATTGAATAGATTCTCATCATTATACTAGGGTGAGAGAAAAATCTTTCTAAGTCTTTGATAAAAAAAGGTTACCCTAAATGAAACGTAAAAAAATTTTCACTTGTATGATCTGTTTAAAATTTTCTCTTCTCGTTTTACTTGTCTCACTTTTTATTCTTCCCCGCTTTGTATGGCGCACGGATACTATGCTCACTGATGTTCAGGAAGCAATTAGAAAACGTGAAAATCTAGAAAAAAGAAACGAAAAAGGAGCAACTCCTCTTATTGGAGCGTCTTCTCAAGGAATGCTCAAGGCGGTTAAACTTCTTCTTGAAAACGGAGCAAAAATAGAAGCTCACGCCAACAACCCCGATGACCAGATTCTTGAAGCAGGCAACACAGCCTTGCACTACGCCTGCCTGAATGGCAACCCTGAGATGGTTAAACTTTTGGTTGATCATGGAGCCTCTGTTTTTTCTTTGAATGACAACAAAAACAGCCCACTCTACACACTTGTTAACAGTGTGGACACCCCACTAAAAATAAAAGAACAGTGCATAGACTACATGTTCCAAGGAAGACCAGAAACGGCAAGAAATCTTTTAAATTTACAAAATAAACAAGGTTACACACCTTTGATGCGAGTTGCTGAGCTCAGAAACCCTAACTTTGTTGAACTTATTTTACAGCGGTGGGGCAAACTCATAGATTTTGGATTAAAAAATAAATCTGGCGAGACAACACTAGGGGTCGCTCTCAGAGATGCCGCTGATGACACCATTATAGGACTCATAAGGCAAGCACAAAACAAATAGGCCAAAAGGAAATAACAAGGGGACAAGATGAACAAAAAATTAATTCTTTCGATCGCCATCATTTTCACAGCAAAACAGGAAGTCTGCACAACCTCTATACAACAAAAAAAAATGGACATCGATTACGAACTTACTCAGCTCCATGCTGGCTTTTGCGAGGGAAATTTTCATGAGGGAGTTCTGAATCTACATTTTATTAAAAGACTTGAAAAAGCCATCAACGTAATAAAAGAAATCCATAAAAGAGGTATTTTTTCCACCATATGCCCAAAAAAAACAGACTTGCCCTGTCATATTTTTGATCAAGAACTGATTTTTCAACACGAAGCACTTAGAAAATGCAAAAAAGAGATTGAAGAAAAAAGAACACTAAAACCACTTCTTGTTTTATGGAGCCATATTCAAAAAAACAGAATCAAGGTGACCGTTCCTTTGTTAAAAGAATTCTCAATAATGATTTTGATTATTTATAAGGCAATTTACACAGCATGCTCACCGCTCATTCAAGTTGTAACAGAAAAAAGTTTTTTCTTTCATGCAATCGCATTATTATGCGGTAATATTGCAAGTTTAAAGGCATTTGAGCTACTCAGCATTATCGACAAATTGACCCTACAAATTCCAAAGCTTCTTGAAAAATATGAACTGACCAAAAGTGAATTAACCTGGAATCAATGGTTAAAAAAATACTGGTGGCTTCCTCCCATCGCTGTAGCGGCAATAGTACTTGAAGCTGTGTTTATTTATCAAGTAGCAGTCGGCAAGCGAAAACTTCCACGCCTTAAAAGTATTTCGCACCTCTTTTCAAAACAGTACAAAAAAGCCTAGTGCTATACTGAATGCAACCACGAGATATCGCGGTTGCATACGCCACTGAGGCTTGATATTCCACGTGTAAAACGAAAGCATACTCAAAAGCGCAAACATGCAAACACGAACAGCAACAATAGCAACCAACACACCAAGCTGGGAAAAATGAGATCCAATGCGGACAACCCCGTATATCAACAACATGGTAGCAACGTTAAAAGCCAAAAGACTGCCCGCTCGCTCTTGTGTGATATAAAACTTTTCGTACGCAATAAAAAAATTTTCAGAAAGACAGATAAACAAAAACAGATAGACGAGAGATCCATCGATGCCACCAGAGGAACTCCCGCTGCTCAAAATTTTAGCATGATTAACTGCAAAAAAAATGATAATCCCGTACAATGCGTGGTGCAACTTTTGTGTCACTCTCAAAAAAATCGCACGTTTTGTAGCCAAACTCATCTCTTTTGCTTTTGCAAGCATTGCATCACTAGTCAAGCCAAACGTTTTACGCAAAACACTGGTTACTCCGTATGCAATGTGACTCACCAACTTAAAAACCCCGGCATGAGCAAGACCAAACTGAAAAGCGAAAAACGGAACTAAAAAGTTGCTCGAAAAAATAAGATGACTAAGCTGACTCAAATAGTTAAAAAAGCGACTCACGATAACACGTTTTTGGGAAATAACAGGCAGCGTTGACATTGGCAGCGACACAGAAAAACCCCAAACCAAAAAGATCATAACAACTGTTGAAACAACGGACGTGACAAGCATAGGGACGAAAATAAGTGGCAAACCAATGGGATAACCCAAAAAATAAAAACTCCAGACCAGAACAACATACCCAAGAATAGTTCCCACTTCGATAAATGCAGCCTCCTTATTCAAAAAAGCTAAATGCATCACCGTGCGAACCGTTTTTTTTACTGTCTCGCTCAGAGCAAGCAAACCAACAGAAACAAGCATCACTGTGCTTATATGGGACAAAACAGCTAGCTTTATCCAGGATTTCGCAAAAAAAACCACCCCAAAAACTCCAAAAACGGTCAAAATTCCGGGAAAAAGCTGCAGAACAATAAATCGACGAAAAAGAGATTTTCCTTTGATCAGAAAAGAAAAAAACGGACTGATCGATGACTCAAGGCCCAAATCCGACACCGCAACAACAAGGTAAACAAGCGAAAATACAGCGCCAATCAGGCCGTATGTTTTATAGTCGCTCAACCTAAAAAGTAGCAGTTGGTGGGCCAATAGAATTGACTGATACCCAAGAGCCTCAAAGCTAAGCCAGCGGAAACTGCGTGATAAAAAGCTGTTTAAATCCTTCATAATTGAATAGTATAGACATTTTGTTGCCAAACGAACACCTCCAAAAACACACCGCTGGGCCAAAAGGCCCCCCAGAAAGCCATATCACACAAGCTGTTGTCAACCGCAGTTAAATATGGCAGAATATAAACAAATAGAAAATATAAGTAGATTTTAAGATAGCCTGCAAGAAGGAACAAGAGGCGTTTTTGACAAAGTGGATTTAAACTGTAAAAAACCCAATAAAGCAGTGAGAATGTTGGTTAGAAAAATAAAAATAGAGGTATAGGATAATGAAAAAAAAGTTAATGACAATATTGGTCGCTGTCGCAATTTCTCTTCCAGCACTCAATCCTGCGCAAGTTTTTGCCATGAAAATAAAGAAATATGAAAAAGGCAATGCTTCATCGTGGAAAAAAGTCTTCTTCGGAGGCGCTTGGGATATCCTAGAAAAAATAGTTTCCTCTGTTGTATTGGATTTTTCGCCATTCATTTATTTCACTTTTTTCTCCAAAAAAAATGAAAATAATAGGCCACAGACTAAAAAAGATAATATTAAGCCTACACTTATTAACAACGATAATAATATAGAAGATGAATCCGATGATGATATAGAAGATGAATCCGATGATGATATGGACGATGAACTCGATCTTTATTATACGTCACTGGTTAATGACAAGAACAAAGATAACCATAATTATAAGGATGATATAGACGATGAATTCGATCATGAAGACGAATGCGAAAACCAAAAACTTAAAAAGGTATAGGAAATGAAAAAAAAGTTAATGACAATATTGGTCGCTGTCGCAATTTCTCTTTCAGCACTCAATCCTGCGCAAGTTTTTGCCATGAAAATAAAGAAATATGAAAAAGGCAATGCTTCATCGTGGAAAAAAGTCTTCTTCGGAAGCCTTTGGGGTGCCCTTGGAGGAGGAATTTCCTCAATGATCACAAATAAGTCTTTTTCGCTCAAGAAGATTAATCCCGCAAATATCGCTCTTGGCGCAATTCAAGGTGGCATAGGATTTATTAAAATAAAAAAATACTCTAGCCCGCCAGAAAAACAAAAAATATTCAGTGATAATACAAAATTTAAAATTAAAAAAGGTGCTAAAACAACAGCCTTTCTAGCTCCAGGATTATACGGAATTTACAAAAAAATCATAAACGGTGGCAACGTTTTTCAGCCTATCATAACAACTGTATGGAATTACTTACCCCTGATTTATTCCTCTAAGAAATTTGAGAAAATCAAAAAATCTGAGAAAAAAGAAAAAGAAGAAGAAAAAGAAACCCAAATTTCTTCTGAGGATACCGATACCAGTGCCTATTGGACCGCCGGATATTACCCAGATCATGAAGAAAACTTAGCTCATAAAAAGAAAAAGAAAAAGAAGAAGAAAAAGAAAAAGAAAAAGAAAAAGAAGAAGAAGAAGAAGAAAAAAGACGAGGAAGAAGAAGAAGAGAATAAAAAACTACTAAATGAACTAGGCGCCGTCTAATAACTTACGCAACAATAATTTCTAAAGAAAGGTCCGCGTAATTAAAGCCGCGGACCTTTCTTTAGAAATTATTACGAGGGCGGAGCACTTAAAAAACATTTAATACAGAAAGGTACAAAAAGTGAAAAAGAATCTGAGACTAATAGTATATTTTTCGGCAATTATCAGCCCATTGCAAATGTTCGCTTCATGTCCCAAAAATGTGGTCATAAAGAAAGGTGAACAACTGATTAGTAATATGAAAGCACTCATAGAAGATTCAAAAAATATAAAAAAACTAATCCTAAATAAAAAAAGATCTCTAAAGTCAGAGTACACGAATCTAAAATCAGAAAAAAAAAGATACGATTCTGCGTTCAAAAATGCTCAAAAATGTTATAGAGATTCTCTCAAATCTATAGTGAAATTTTTAAAAAAACATCAGGGTGAACAAAATCTAACAAAATTAAATGCACCAAATATCATGCTTAAATTTATTAAAAAGAGCAAAAAAGCTCTTGCACAAAAACACAAAAAAGTTAAGCAACTCCAAAAAAGAACAGACGACAATCTAAAAGCCAATCAAAAATTGCTAGAAAAAATACTGAAAATTAATAAACCAATATTTAAAAAGATAAAATTGAACTACAAGGAGCTGAAAAAAACACCAAATGAAAATAACGAAAAAATTAAGAACCTAGGACGCAATACTCTGAATCTGATTAAAGAACTTTCGGGTAATAATCATATAACAAATGAAAAACTGAAAAATATACGAAATGAGATATTAGAAAAAATGAACGCAGGAAACAAACTTTTTTGGGAAAAAAAGAAGCTGTTGGAAAAAAAGAAGCTGTTGGAAAAAAAGAAGCTGTTGGAAAAAAAGAAGCTTAGCATTCCTAAAAAACATAAAAAAGAAACATACGAATACGAAGAAGAAGACCAAAAGTTATTAAAAAAATTAACAACTCCAAAGTTGAGCATATTAAGCAACATCGGAAGAGGGTTGAGCGGATTTTACAAAGGCATTAAAGAAAACTTCCTTCCAACTAAGTTTTTAACAAATAAAAAAGAAGATAATGAAGAAGAAACCCAAATTTCTGAGGATACCGATACCAATGCCTATTGGACCGACGATGATTACCCAGATCATGAAGAAAACCTTCATAAAAACAAAAAGAATAATGTGATAGAAGAAATCACAAAAGAAAAACTCAAAAAGAAAAAGAAAACCTCGATATTATAAAGAAACTTCAAAAACAATAATTTCTAAAGAAAGGTCCGCGTAATTAAAGCCGCGGACCTTTCTTTTTTCAAAGATGACAATAACTTGCCCATCGACTATGCTGACAACATGAACACACAACAGCTATACAAAAAATTCTCACAGGGTTTGAATTGGAATGCCTTTTTTTTTGTTATTAGCAAGGCTTTGTTTTTAGCCCTTTCAATCCTTTTGTACAGGGGGCTGACAATACACGACTTCTCCGTCTGGGCGAATATCAACAGTGTAATCTTTTTATTTTTGTTGCTGATAGATTGCGGATTTCGCAAATCGATTCCCCGGTATGCTCCAGAATTTGCAAAAAACGAAAATTCAATGCGACAATTTATACGGTCTGTAATTATCTTCCAAAGCAGCATTTTGTTAACAATTGCACCACTTTTTTTCTTTTTAGTACCACGTCTGGCAAACTCATTCGGCATTGGAAAGCAAGTGGATATTCTTTACTTGGGATGTGTTCTTTTTGTTGTTGAAGGAGTTGTCTCTGTAATTCGGCTGATTTTCCACTCCTATTTTTGGCAAAAACAGTTCAACCTAGCAATGACTGCAGTTTTAACCATTTTTGTTTTTCTAGCATTCGCACTTATTTTCTTCGTTAATTCGAGTCACTCATTGATACGCGCACTATTTTGCATCAAAATTGGGGCAGGGGTGGTAACAATTGCCATAGGTCTCATCATGCTCATCTGGTTGTACAAAGACAAAAGTTATCATAAAAAAGAACAACCTGTTGAGATGAAAAAAATTAGTATTCGATTTGTTAAGCATTCCGGCGTGATGTGGGCAAACAGCACTATAAAAAGTCTGACGGAGCGAAATTTTCTAGTCCCGTTTTTCACGTACACACTCGGCCCGCAAGTTGGCAATTTGTTTAAAATCTCCAACGATACGGCTCTTTTTTTTCAAAGGATTGTCCTGAAAACAATCGGAACCACCGACACCTCTCTGCTCGCACATATTGAATCTAAGCCAAATACTCGAGTTCTTATGCCACAGGTTTTTGAACGGCTGATCAAAAAAGTATCCAGCCTCTGTATTCCCCTTGTTGCTATTATTTTAGTTTTCACGCGAAAAGTTTTCGGCATTCTCGACAGCGGGCACATTTTGAAACCGTTTTTTGTTCTTTCAATATGCTATCTTACGCACACAATTCTCAGCCCTTACGAACGTTTTCTCGAGGTAAAAAGGTGTTATTTCAAATTGCTAATAGCTTATACGCCCTACTTGATCATGATCCCCCTTTTTCTTTTTCCTCACATCATTTCGTCGGTTGGTCTGTTCGGCTCAATTATTCTTGTGCATACCGTTCGATTGGTCAGCGCTTTTGGCCTACTATTTATTGGCAGGAAACAGTTTAGACTCAGATTTCCCGTTCGATATACTACACTCCTCTTAAGTGTCTCATTAGCGTCCTGCGCAGCTATCTATGCCCTTCTTTGCCTTATTCCTCCCTTTTGTTAACAAATAAAGGGCTTCCGAAAACAATGTTTACGGAGTCGAGACCAGATCTCCTCCATTTTCCCATCATGTTTTTTACCCTGCTCGAACACCGGGGAAAAGGAGATCTGGGTGACGACGAAGTTATTCTCTACCACATCAGAAAGGAAGTTTTAACCGAATGGAGGAATTATGCGACATGCCCCTTGGGCGGGGAGATGCAAGAAAAAAATAAGAAAATATGAGCACAGCCAACTAAGATTTTTTTAGTCCATCGTTGACATGTGAGACAGCGAGGCTATACTGTTTTATAGGAATAACCCATTCCTGAGGGGAATTAAGAAAAGAAAACAAAATATTATCAAAATAATTAACAAGAGGAATCATTCCATGGCAAAAATCATAGGAATCGATCTAGGGACAACCAACTCGGTTGTTGCATTCATGGAAGGTGGATCTACAAAGATTATACCAAATAAGCAAGGGGCAAACACCACTCCGTCTATGGTCGCCTTCACTAAAGACGGCAAACGTCTTGTTGGTGTGCTGGCAAAACGTCAGGCAGTAGCAAATCCAGAAAATACTGTTTTTTCGGCAAAGCGATTTGTCGGTTGTAAGTACGATCAAATGACCCAAGAGTTTGAGCATCTTCCTTATAAAACAGTAAAAAAGGCAAATGGTGACATCGCTCTTAAAATACAAGGCAAAGAACTATCACCAGAGGAAATTTCAGCAGCAGTATTGAGTCAACTCAAACAGGTCGCTGAAGACTATATCGGACAAAAAGTTGATTCAGCAGTTATCACTGTTCCTGCATACTTTAACGATGCACAGCGCCAGGCAACAAAAAACGCTGGTAAAATTGCTGGTCTTGACGTGAAAAGAATCATCAACGAACCAACAGCAGCAGCGCTTGCCTACGGATTTGATAAAAAGAAACGTGGAACCGTTGCAGTGTTTGACTTTGGTGGTGGAACGTTTGATATTTCTGTTTTAGAAGTCAGCGATGGATTAACTGAGGTGAAATCAACCAATGGTGACACACACCTTGGTGGTGACGATGTTGACAAACGTTTGATCAAATATTTGGTTGATGAGTTCAAAAAAGACCAAGGTGTTGACCTTACCAAAGATGTCATGGCTCTTCAAAGACTTAAAGAAGCTGCTGAAAAAGCAAAAATTGAGCTTTCATCTATTCACGAAACAGAAATAAGTCTTCCTTACATCACAGCCGATGCTTCAGGCCCAAAACATTTGAACCTGAAAATATCTCGAGCAAAACTGGAAGCCCTGTGTAGTGACATTTTTGAACGTCTTATTGAACCATGCAAAAAAGCAATTGCTGATGCTAAAATTTCAAAGGATCAGATTGATGAAATTATTTTAGTTGGTGGTTCAACCAGAATTCCAAAAGTTCAAGAACTAATCAAACAATTCTTTGGTAAGGAACCTAGCAAATCGGTTAATCCAGACGAAGTGGTTGCAGCGGGTGCAGCAATTCAAGGCGGTGTGCTTGCAGGCGACGTGACAGACGTTCTTCTACTTGATGTTACTCCCCTTTCACTCGGCATTGAGACACTAGGCGGCGTTGTAACCAAAATGATTGAGCGCAATACAACTATTCCTACAGAAAAATCCCAGGTCTTCTCAACCGCTGAAAATAATCAAACAGCCGTTGATATAAGAGTATTTCAGGGTGAGAGAGAATTTGCCAAAGACAATAAATTACTTGACCAGTTCCGTTTGGACGATATTCCACCTGCACCACGAGGAGTACCACAAATTGAGGTAACCTTCAAAATAGATGCAAACGGAATTGTAAACGTCTTGGCAAAAGATAAGGCAACTGGAAAAGAACAAAGAGTAACCATCACAAATAGCAGTGGACTCAAAGAAGAAGAGATCGAAAAAATGGTACAAGATGCAAAACAACACGAGGCAGAGGATAAACAAGCTAAAGAGACCATCGAAAAACGCAATCGCTTGGATGGAACTATCTTCCAAGTTGAAAAATCGCTCAGAGAGCACAAAGATAAGCTATCTGAAGATGATGTCAAGCAAGTAGAAGATTCTGTTCAAAAAGCAAAAAACGCGCTCAAAGAGCACGAAAACAACGGCGATGAACTACAAAAAGCAACTGATGAGTTAATGCAGGCATCATCCAAAATCGGTGAAATTCTGTACAAAAAGCAGCAGGAAGAAGCAAAAGCTACCAACGCTAACGCAGAAGACGGTGCAGCAAACGACCAATCAAATTCTGCTTCTGAAGGAAATGGACAAGCACCAAAGAGCGATGACCCGATAGATGTTGAAGCTCAACAATAAATCTTCAAACTTTGGGGGAAGGTAGGGAACTTGGGGTCCGGATATAAATTCTGGACCCCCAAAGCTTTATAAAAACTTTTTTATTTTAGCAGCTCTCACAATCTTTAAACATACCGGTGAAGAACATAACAACACTCAGAACACCAGCCAAACCAACGACGTACATGGTTGGTTTAATAAGCCAAGGCATTGTGACCATAAAAAGTTTAAACTGAAATAACCCCCATCCCATTGCGGTCAATCCCCAGTTGATTGCACCAATAGCAGTTAGAAGCCACACAATAGTTCCGATGATCTTTTTCATCAGAGCTCTCCTTTAAAAATAAGTTAAGTGATGATACGACAACGCGATAGAATAATTCACTACTAACACAATTTCTTTTTTCATGCAACATTCTCTAATTGCAGCTAAAAAACTACCGATTGAACTCCAGAGAAATTTCAAGCACACTGTAAAAGGATAAGATAAAAAAAGTCATCATCTTCTTGCAAGAAAGAAATAAAATGAGCATTAAAGCCGGTCTTGTTGGACTACCAAATGTTGGCAAATCAACCCTTTTTAACGCCTTGACCAAGTCATCTATTCCGGCGGAAAATTACCCTTTCTGCACCATTGACCCACACGTCGCAATCACACAGGTACCAGACCCCCGTCTAGATAAACTAGAAACGATTTACAACTCCAAGAAAAAAATTCCCGCAACGGTTCAGTTCGTCGATATTGCTGGCCTTGTCAAAGGTGCTGCTGAAGGTGAAGGTCTTGGGAACAAGTTTTTAAGTCATATTAGAGAAGTTGATCTTATTTTGCACGTACTTCGCTGCTTTGAAGATCAAGATATAACACATGAATCTGGAAAAATCGACCCGATCAGCGATTACGAAACAATTGTTTCCGAACTCATGCTCAAAGATCTAGAATCTATTGAAAAACGACTGGGCAAATTTGTGCAACAAGAAAAAGGACTTCAGGGAAAAACAGCTGAACTGAAAGAGCTACATGATGAAAAACAACTTCTTATTTCCATAAAACAAGCACTTGAAGCCGAAGATGAAAAAAAGGTGCGCGAGTTGTACGTCAATACATCAATCAAAACGATTCCCCTGCTGAGTAGCAAAAACTTTTTAGTTATAGCCAACATTGCAGAAAATGAGATTGAAAACAATCGATATAAAGAAAATCCATACTATAAAGAACTACTTGCGAAATTCGGACCAGAAAAATTGATTCCCGTATCGGCTAAAATCGAATATGAACTTTCACAACTTGATGAGCATGATGCTAACGAAATGATGGAAATGATTGGGCTCAAACAAAAAAGTTTAGACATTATCATTAGGCAAACATATGCCAATCTTGGACTGATAACATTTTTCACCTGTGGCCCCAAAGAGGCCCACGCCTGGCCAATTCTAAACGGAACAACTGTTAGGCAAGCGGCAGGAGAAATTCACACCGATCTTGAACGTGGATTTATCTGTGCTGAGGTTTTTAACTGCAAAGATATTTTTGAACACAAAAGCGAAGCCAAACTGAAGGAAATTGGCAAAATTCGCCGCGAAGGACAAAATTATCTTGTCCACGACGGCGATGTGATTGTCGTCCGGTTTAATGTGTAATATTTTTATTTTTTCTTAAATGATTTTTTATACTGTTTAATTTCTTTAGATATATCTTTAATCATTTTATGCAAACCTAAAGATGTAGACTTTTTAAGAAGAAGAGCATCTAGCGGTTTCTTAATAATGTTAAAAACAGCTTCTATTATAGATAAATAAACTTTGGCCATTATTGTTTGTTTATTTTCTTTAATAGTCTTAAGCCCCTGTTTCAAAAATGGCGGAATTTCTGACAAGGGCACTTTTTCCAGCCCGCGAAAGGCTAAAATTCCTATTCTATCACAGAAATCACCCATTTTTTGCAATATATTTTTTTCAATTTTTGTGACTCTAATCCATTGTTTTGCCACATCATGAAGATTGCTTAAAAACTTCTCTTTCAGAATTCCTTTTAGTTCAATCTCGTCTTTTTCTAACTCAAATTCTCCCGAATCAATTTCTTGAAAAAAGAAAAGAAGCCAACTTAACTTCTTTTTATTTCTTTTGTACACCTTTTTTAATGCTGAGATAAGCTTCCTAGAAAGCTTTTTCATCCTCTCATCTATCGAATTGAGTAGTTTTTTCTTTTGAGAAAAAATATTTTTCTCTTTCTTTGTCAGAGGAATCATCCGGGACTCTTCAAATATTTTTTCCTCAACTACCCACCCTTTTTCCCGTGTCGGGTCTAAAGCTAACTCAACTTTTTCAAGCAGATTCTTTATGTACGATTCAAGTTCATTAAGCTGCATCTTAATAGAATCTTGGCCAGAAACAAACTTTGAGTAAAGTTTCATAATTGCAGTGACTGTATTGCCACTTAATTTTATTTTTTGATACAACTTTTTCTTTGCTTTATCATCATACACCTTTTTTATGGCAATAAATGTGTCAACAACCTCCTTATCCACTTGATTTGTTAACCAAAAACCAAACTGTCGAGCAGCATCAAGTCCGTCTTTATTATTTTTTTCTCTAAACTTTTTTCGTAGATTCAATAAACGTTTTTTTGCTTCATTATAAGAAGGAATGACTCCTTTTTTGAAACCCAACCACTCATAAATATCGTACCACTCAATCCCCTTAAGCCGCTCTGTATTCTTTTGTAGAGTCTCCTCGATTGCCTTCTTGTCCATCATCCTAAGCAGCGACATGAGAACTCCTTGGATACCATTCACTGTATAGGTTGAAGAATCGTAAATATCGGTAAAAATTAACTCACCACCCATTCCTCCAAGCAAGGCTTTCACATCCCTAAAAAGTTTTTCTAATTTTGACTTCATACGTATGAGCTCATTGGACTTTGTTGCCACATCAAATCTCACCAAAGCAAGCTCTCTATATCGAGAATGATAGTCCTTCAATTTTTTGAGTACAACATTTTTTTCCCACTTATTAATACGGCCAATAAAAGCGTTAAAATCTATAGGCTTATCTCTCTTCTTTTGGTAAATATCTTTTCTTTTTTCTTGGCTTTTTGGCAGATCGATTAGCTCCCACCCTTCCCAATCCTTCATTGAAAAAGAGGTAGAAAACACAGCAAACAACAAAACACTCAATACCAGTTTTCTGATTTCCATCACTCACTCTCAACATAAAAAAGTAAGAATCAACTGGTAAATTCTATAAAACAATACGCTATGAATTCAAGACTATTTGACGATCAAAAAGAATTTTTGGTCCAAGCACCTTCTTCGAACAAAAAACTACACTTGAACTTTTTGCAACACTCGAGAAAAAGCGTTGCAGATTTTTCGCTCTTACCTTCTCATTTTCAAATACTTCAAGAACTTTTTTCGCCCATGGATCATTTATACGAGATTTGTTATTCAAAGAATCTGTAACATAAATTCTGTTTTTCGTCCAAATAACTGGAAACCAGTGACCGCAAGTTCCACTATTTTTGTCACGACCACTCTTCATTGTGCCAACACAAAGAACAACTTTGTGATTTGAATCGCTCAACGCTTTTTTTACTGCGTTGCTAAACGACTCCCTATAAGGATCAAACTCTGTTCCCAACAATGAAGTATCTCCACAAACAACCCAGGAAACTTTACCTTTCAAACCTTTGAGAATCCCGTTGCTCTCTTCTTGACGAAGAATCACTTTAATCTCTCGCCCATCAAGATAATCTCCATCTAAACTACGCCGACCAAGTTGAACAACACCTTTTTTATTATTCTCTTCGTTATTCTTAATCAAGTTCATATAGTTATCAGGAGAAACAACAATATCTTTAAGTTTTTTGCAATCAACATACTTATTGATCGTGTCAACAGAACAAAGACGTTTTTTCAAATTTTCTTTACTTATGTTTTTAATATGTGATCTGTAGTATCCATTTATGTCATCGCTAGATTTTTTATTGCAACTATCTCTGATCAGATGGAGAAACATTTCTACATCACTTTTTTCTTGAAAGGAAAATCGCGCTCCCTTAAAAAGAGCCTCTTTTGAGGCTTTGCTTGCTAACAAACTGAAAACTTTTAAGTAAAACTGGGAAACCTTTTTCCCATCCAACCCAGATTCGTTAATGTCGGGGAAACCGACAAGTTTTTTCCAATCATTATTGAGCGCAACCTTTAGGCGAAACTCTAATCTCCCTAAAATAATACGCTTACGCCAGCTACTACAAATATTCCCAAAAAACTGTTCAACCAGCCCGCGATCATCCAACTTTGTCGCAAGATTTTTTTTGCGCCGATTTTGTAATTGCTTATTGTCTTTGATCATCTCTTTCAATGACTCGGGAATATCTTTTTTTTCAAGCGCTTTGACCAAACAGATGGCATCTTTTAACATGTTGTATCCACAGCTACCGGGCGTTCCTTTTTCAAACTGATTAGCCACAGAAAGCTGTACAATCTGCTTCCCCTTGTAATTTTTGCAATCGATAATTCCAACTTCGTTATCACCAATTTGTATTGTGCAGCTCTTTTTTTTAAAACTCTTTTTCCCCCCCAAAAAATTCTTAATGTTTGGTTTCAGGAAACTAAACATTCCGTGCGCACACGAAACAGAAAAGAAAATGTGTACAAAAAAAATTGATAAAAAAAACAGGCGCTTCTTGACTCCACTCATAACACAAACCTCCATTATCGCAACAATCTACCAGAATAGACTTATCATATTATAAATGACAAGTTTGTCAAATAGAAAACTCGCTTAACAACTCCTTAAGCATCCTCGTGTCATCACATTGTTTAATTGCATTGTTAACCGTTGCGTGAAAAAGATCATCCAATCGCTCAGGAACCCCCTCAAGCTTATCGAGCACCCGAACCAGCAAATTTGAGCCTTGCTCACCCTGCAGATCCGTGTATAAGATTTTTTTGGCTTCCTGCAACAATTCCGAACGTATAGATTCAAATTCTTGCTTGGATATTATTCCCTCTTTGTCAAAATTCAAAAATTGAGCCAATCTGTGGTCATCAAGTCTTTTTAACGCCTTTTCTAAAAGGTCTATCTGCAAATGAAGCAATCTTTTGTGAAGTGCGCATGATATTTGTCTCCGCTCTTGAGCTATTCTTTTTCTTCGGGCCTCCTGGGCAGCCTTCTCCTGCTTGCGAAACTCCATTTCAGCCAGCAAAAGCTCTTGCCCGTATCTATCGAACGAAACAGAATCGCCGTTGATTGTCCAAGCCTCTTTTTTTGCTCCATTGACAATGTCCTCTCTATAAACAAACACACTGTCGCCTATTGTTTCTTTTTTGTAGTAAACAGAGAGCTCTTCCACCGCCCTTGTTAGCCGAGCATGCACATAATATCCCTGAAAAAACACTAATATCCAACAGACGGCCAACAACCACCCTTTTCTTGCCATAATCACTCCTCGCAGATACTTATCAATCACTACACTCCCTCTCTCCTTCAAGAAGTACGGGACATGATTTGTCCACAAAAGTATGGTATCATATATTCATAATGTTCGCATCACTCGAACTGCAAGGGATTTCGCTTCATTTAGAAAGAAACAACATGAAACGATTGTGCGGTGAAGTTTTTTAGAAGTGGAAAGTAAAAAACGATGAAAAGAAAAAAGGGTTTTTATTCTATATCTGCGGTGGCAAAAATGTTTTCAATTCATCAGCAAACAATCCGTTTGTATGAAAAAGAAGGCCTTATTTGCCCAAAAAGATCCGAAGGTAACACGCGCCTTTTTTCTGAAGAAGATCTTGATCGACTTGAACAGATCATTCACCTGACTCATCAACTTGGCGTCAATCTTGCAGGCGTTCAGATGGTGCTGAAAATGCAAAAAAAAATGGAGAAAATGCAGAAAAAAATGAACACCCTTTTTGAAAATACTCAAAAAGAACTTAAACTTGAACAGAAAACCTCAGAAGAGGCGCTCAAGACAGGAGCAAAAGCATTAATAAGGATGAGACAAGAAAGCGACTGTAAAAATAAAGAAGGCGACGAAACAACAGAAATATTTGATATAGACAGTTGGGAAGTTGATTACGAAGAATAGGTATTTCAAACCACTTTGTATGAGGGGACAAAATATGTTTTTTAACTGGATAAAAACCGCGGTGCTTCTTGCCGCACTGAGCGCCCTGCTATTATTTTTTGGATCTCTTTTTGGAGGACACGCGGGGCTGCAAATCGCCCTTGTTTTAGCACTTGTTATAAATTTTCTTGCTTACTTTTATTCCGAAAAAATAGTTCTTCGTCTGTATCGCGCAAAACCACTTGATGCCACACGATATGCAAACATTGTTGAAACAGTTCAAGAGTTGACGCAAAAGATGAATATTCCGATGCCAAAATTGTGGATGATCGATTCTCCGATGGCAAATGCTTTTGCAACAGGAAGAAATCCCAAACACGCATCAGTCGCCATCACATCAGGGATAATAACTATTCTTGATGACCACGAACTACGAGGTGTGCTTGCACACGAATTGGCCCACATAAAAAATCGTGACATTTTGATTTCTACTATTGCCGCAACCATTGCAACGGCAATCGGTTACTTAGCAAATATGCTGCACCATCTTGCATTTTGGGGAGCTCTTGGCGGAGGAAATAGTCGACGACGTGGATCAAACCCTCTTGTTATGATCTTGGTCGCTATTTTAATGCCAATTGCCGCAGCTCTCATTCAGTTAGCAATTTCTCGCTCCCGTGAATATTTAGCAGATGAAACCGGTGCACGTTACTCAAAGGATCCTCTTGCCTTGGCAAGCGCACTTGAAAAGCTACACAGCGCAGCAAAACATACACAACAACCCCAAGATAAAAGCAAGGCAAGCACGGCATCACTTTTTATCGTCCACCCATTTTCGGGCAAGGGGATGTTGACACTATTCTCAACACACCCTCCAGTAAACAGTCGTATAGCACGTCTGAGAAAAATGTACGAAAAAATGTTTTAATATGAACATAAAAATTGTAAGGCTACTTTTGTCAAAGATTTCAGACGACACAATAAAGGAGGATCCAAAAGATGAATGATGATTCATTCTTCACACCAGAATCTGACAACCAATTTGTCCTTTCTTACGAACTTATTTGTTTACTTCGATGGCTCATGGACCACGATTCTGCCAAACTTAAAAAAATGGTGATGCATGCCCTCATGTCAGGGCTCAAAGATGAATTAGAGCGAAACAATCCACTTGATGATGCAACCACACTGGAAAATATTCAAGAGAGTATTATAGACTTTTTTGAAATGTTCGAAGCACTTCTTTTGGAGAGCACCAACGAACTTGCTATACAAAAAGCATTCGAGCAAGACCTCATTCCCGCAATTGATCAAATTGACTCGACCGTTTGCGACGATGCAACAGTCCGAAGCAGTATCGAGAAGGCAACATCAGACATTGATAAACATCCACAAAAAAATCCAAAAGAACTTTTATTTAAAGAACTACTTCGACGCTGGAAACCAAATAAAAAAAATGCATTAAATTAAAAAAGAGCCGCAAAAAAGCGGCTCTTTTTTCTGCACTATCAAAAAAATCCAACGTCATCCAACGCACAACGCAACTCAAACATCGGCAACCCAACAATTGCAGAATACGAACCGCGCACCTCTTTAAGAAATTGATCTCCAAACGCTTCAATTGCAACTGCTGCAGAACCCTGAAAACCCAACGAATGTTCAAGATATCGGTCAATCCACTCATCGGGAACAGAAAAAATGTACTCAGACTCAACTACAATCTCAATCCTTTTGGCAACCTTCCATTCATCAAATTTATAAACCCGCTTGTCTAAACAAAATGCTGTACATGCTCGCTCGCCATTGCGGGCAGCCTTAATTTTTTCAATAGCATCCGCTCTATCTGTTGGTTTTCCTAAAATTTCTCCACCCTTTGTCATTCCCAACGTGTCAGCAGTCAGCAAAAAACAGACATCTCCACCTTGCGCTTTTTCAGGAAGATTAACATGTTTCATCTTGGTAAGCGCAATTTTGGAAACAATTTGAGGAAACGTCAACCCCGCCCAGTCACAAGCACTTTCATCAGCACGATGGCCAACAACTGAAAAAGAAATTTTTGCTTCCCGCAACAAGCGGGCACGAGATTGAGATTGTGAACCTAAAAGTAATATATTATTCATAATTTTTAAAAATGGTTGGGGCGGGAGGATTCGAACCTCCGCATGCCGGTACCAAAAACCGGTGCCTTACCGCTTGGCTACGCCCCAACATAAAAAATTTTCTTGCAACGACGGCACGTGTTTACTGTGAGGCGCCATTCGATTCAAGTTCTGCAACCTTATTATACTCGGCAATTATTGCATCCTCCATCATCTGACGAGTTTCAGAGTTGAGGGGATGAACAATATCTCTAAACGTCCCATCTTTCCTTCTTCGAGACGGCATAGAGACGAATAAACCTTTGTCTCCCTCAATGACCTTCAAGTCTCTGATGATAAAGCAATTGTCAAATACCACTGTTGCATACGCTTTCAGTCTACTACCCATTTCTTTTGCAGGAAAAACCTTTACTTCTGTGATCTCCATGTCAGCAATCCTTTTCAAGACACCTTTTTTTACTAACACTCTCCGTAGTCGGTGACAAATGCCCTAATAGTCTATTAATACAGCCTATTTTTGTCAAACAATCTTTACTATTTTACAAAAAATTCAAACCTTTATTTCCTTAATAACTTCACAGCTCGCAATTTTGCAGAACGGGAAGAAGGATTTTCTTCGAGCTCTTTTTGTGATGCAACAACAACTCGAGAAGTAAGAAGCTCAACTTCTCCCGAACGAACACGATCAGCAAAAAATTGTTTCACCAAACGATCTTCTAGTGAATGAAAACTAATACAAACCAACCTCCCTTCTAGACTCAACATTCGAATCGCAGCTTTGAGAAACGAAGTAATATTGTGCAGCTCATCATTTACACAGATGCGCAATGCCTGAAAAACTCTGGTTGCCGGATGAATCTTTGTATGTTTTCCTTTTTGTTTTTGTTGAGGAACAACTTTACCAATCAGTTTTGCAAGCTGCGCCGTTGAGGTAAATTTCTTTTTGCGTCGCTCTTGTACAATCGCACGTGCAATCTGTTTTGTATATTTTTCTTGGCCAAAACGCCAGAAAATTTCACGCAGCTCTTCTTCAGAAGCCTCGTTAACAATTTGGCCAGCTGTCACTTTTTGATGCGCTGGAGACATTCTCATATCAAGTGGCGTATCCTTGTAAACAGAAAAACCTGGGCGCTCCAAAATCTGCATTTGTGATGTCCCAAAATCTGCAAGAATACCATCTAGCTCTTTTACACCCTCTTTTTTGAGCAGCTTGTAAATAAGAGAAAAGTTTCCCCAGAGCAATTTCAACCTTCCAGGAAACTCTCCTTGCAGTTGAGGCCCAAATGTATCAAGTGATGTCATATCCCAATCAAGGGCAATAACCGAACAATCAGGATTCGACTCTAGAATTGCCCGAGTATGCCCACCAGAACCGAATGTAACATCTAAGTAAACACCTCCTTGATTTGTATCAAGGTACTCAAGAACCTCTTTTGTCAAAACCGGTTTGTGAATAACGGGATCTTTGTTATTTTCCATTGCTCAACTGTTTATTGACATAAACCTAATATAAGGAAGTTCCATGTAAAATTCCATTTATCCTATCACCTGTTTTTTTGAAGCCTGAGCGGCAAAGTGATGAACAACATTTTCCAAATGCATTCCGCGTGATGCTTTGACAAGAACCACATTGTTATCCGCCAACTTGCTCTTCAATTTTTTTACCGCATCTTTCCACGACGGAACAATTTCTGCTCTGACGCCAAGCGGAACAGTTTTTTTCGTCCACTCTACCATATCACCAACAAGAATCACTTCTTTGAGAGACGGAACTTTGCGCAAAAAACGACCAAGTTGTCGATGCCAAAAGGAACTGTTAACACCCAACTCAAGCATATCACCAAGAACAGCGATTTTTTGTGCATCAGTATCAATTTGTTCAAGTGCAAGCAACGCGGCCTTCATGCTCTCAGGATTGGCGTTGTAACAATCGTTGATCATTACCCCTTTTCCGTCCTTAAGCTCGCACTGCTCAAATCTATCTTTCACAGTAGTACTAGATTGGATTCCTCTGACAATAACATCATCTGCGATTCCTAAGAAATGAGTAACCGCAACTGCTGCCAAAGAATTAAAAACAGCACCGGAATGAACGTGAGGCAATCTGATTTTGTACTTCTTTTTGTAAATTTTCAAAACAAAATCTACATGATCGCTCGCTGCCTTTATCTTGCGGGCCTGTATCTGATTGGTCGTTTTAGCACCAAACTTAATGATAGGATGAGAATAACCAACGCCGGCTAAAATCGGTTGGTCTCCATTGATTATGCCAATACTATCTTCGCCAAAAAGTTTGAAAACATCCCTTTTTTCTAGCGCTATATCATTCAAAGATCCAAGGCCCTCCATATGACAGTGACCGATGCCCGTAATCAAAGCCGTTGTTGGTTGAAGAATATCTGCAAGCTTTGCCATCTGACCACGCCTTGCAATTCCAAGCTCGAAAACCGCAGCAGTATGATAAGAACGCATCTTCAAAATGTTGAGCGATAAACCTATGTTTGTGTTTTGATTTCCTTCTGAGACCAAAAACTCCCGTCCCGAAAGAGACAGGATGTTAGAAATGATCTGTTTGGTTGAAGTTTTTCCAACAGACCCAGTGATCGCAACAACAGGATAATCAAACTGCGACCTCCACACAGAAGCCAAAGTTGTTAAAGCTTGCAAAGTATCATCAACAGCAATAACCAGTTTTTTCTCAAGGAGATTCTGATCAATAGCCTCAAGAATTTTCCTTTTTTCTTTTCTTATCAGCAAGCCTCCAGCTCCTGCGCATAGAGCTGCCTCAAGAAACTCGTGTCCATCTTTGCGAACACCCTGTAACGCTACAAAAATATCTCCCTGCTGCAACGTTCGTGTATCTATGCTAAACGTTACATCTTCAGGAAAATGGTCCTTTATAACAGTAACACCTGGGAGCGCGCCTCGTAAAAAATGCTCATCAAAATGCATTGAAATTCTCCGTCTTTTCTCTACCTTTATTTGTAAAATAAAACAGTTTTTCTTAATTATCGGACTACTTTTCTCATCTTACTCCCCTCAGATGGCATAACCGCTCCGCGCGCCTCTAACATATCCATTATGCGCGCAGACCTGTTATATCCTATCCTAAATTTACGTTGAAGCAAAGAAATAGAAACTTCATCCACTGTATTTAAAAATTCAATCACATTTTGATACAAAGAATCATCTTGCACAGAAAGATGTTCTTTGTTGCCCATAAGGTCCGGAGAAATATCAAGATATTCAACTGCCCGTTCAGCTCTAATATGATTAACGAGCGCTTCAATTTCCTGATTCGAAACATACGCTCCATGCAAACGTCCAAGTGTTGAACTACCAGAATCTATAAAAAGCATGTCGCCACATCCGAGCAATTTTTCTGCCCCGCAATAATCCAAAATCGTTCGAGAATCAACTTTCGATGTCACTCTAAAAGAAATTCTGCTTGGAAAGTTTACTTTAATAAGTCCTGTAATCACATCAACTGATGGGCGCTGTGTTGCAACAATCATATGAATACCTGCTGCACGAGCCATTTGAGCAATTCGGGCAATTAAATCTTCAATATCTCGCCCTGCGGTCATCATCAAATCGGACAACTCGTCAATAACAATCACAACAAAAGGTAACCGTTCGTGACACGTTTCTGGGGCCCCTTCACCAACTTGTTGTGCGGGACAAAACTGCTTCTTTCCTTTTGAAGCAACGTAGTCGTTGTACTCAAAAATATTACGCGCACCAACTTCCGACATTTTTTCGTAACGCTCTTCCATCTGTTCTACAACCCAACGCAAAATGGGAGCAACGCGCTTAGGATTGGTCACTATTGGAAAAAGAAGATGTGGAATATCTGCGTACGAAGCAAATTCAAGCCGTTTAGGATCGATCAAAACTAACTTCAGCTGGTCCGGTGTCAACTTACACAACATGCTCACCAAAAAAGCATTAAGCGCAACCGATTTTCCAGAACCGGTCGAACCCGCAATCAACAAGTGTGGCATTTTGGCAAGATCAACAAGCACATCCTTGCCAACTGTATTTTTTCCCAAAACAAGAGGAATCGATCCCTTAAAATCTTCAAATGATTGCGAGCGCACGATGGAAGAAAGTAACACATCTTTGCGCTTTAAATTTGCAACTTCAAATCCAACAACAGACTTTCCTGGAATGGGTGCAATAATTCTGATGCTCATCGCCTGCAGGGCAAGCGCAAGATCATCTTCCAGCGAAATAATTTTACTAATTTTGGAATCGATCTGCGGCTGATATTCAAACAATGTCACCACAGGACCGCGTTTGATAGAAATAACAGAACCATACACACCAAACCGTTCAAGTTTTTCTTCCAAAATTTTCGCACGCTTTTCAAGCTCCGTCATCATGTGACCATCGTCGTCATCTCCATCCTTTTTTTTAAAAAGATCCTGACCAGGCAGTGTATACTTTCTTTCTTCTGAAACATTTTCATTAACAAAAAATTCCTCTTGCACCGACTGATGCGCAAACTGACGCTTATTTTTTTCTTTTTTTATCTTGGGTGAGGCCTTTGAACTTTCACCTTGTGCATATTGTTGCCAAAAAGGATCATCATGCAGCTCTTCCACATCATTTTCTTCAACTAAATCAACCAACAATTCTTCAAAAGAAACAACGGACTGATTTGATTCAAGCAGATCTACCCCACCAAACAAACGACGCACAAAACGCGCTCCAGCCACAAATGGAATCGCCAAAACATGCACAATTTTTTTTGAAACTTTGTACGCAGGCCGCAAACATTTTTCCCAACTTAATAAAAAACGAACTGCGCGTGAAAGTATGTACAACAACTTCACAAATGTTGCACGAAAAATTATCATCAACAACATCGCACAAAACAAGTGCAAGAAAAAAGCCGACCCGACACCTTCAAACCAACCAAATGTTATGCGATGTACAAAAGCACCAACAACACCTCCCGGGGCAACACCTTTAAACAGATCGTAGTTATAAAAATGAAACAACGCACTGCAAGCTGTTGGCAGAAAAAGCAGCGCAACTAGCCTGTCCCATTCTTTTGCAAAACTTACCTTAAAAAAAAGAATGTACGCGCCGTAGAGCAATATGCCAACAAAACACCAAGCGGAAATACCAAATGCGTAAAAAAAGAACGCTGCAATCTGCGCCCCAAAAGAACCAAATAAGTTTGTTGTTGGAAGTTGCACACTGCTATAATATAGCCAAGAAGAATCGTAAGGGTTAAATGAAAAAAAGATAAGGGCACAAAAAAGTGCGCTTAAAACTAAAAGAGCGCCTGCTATCATATTTATTGCTCGCATAACTCTACCTTTAATTTGTTACAATTGACACAGTCCTGTTTTCGATACAATCATTATAGGAAAAGAAACTACATGCTAAAAGAATCATTTAAAACACTTTCCAGACAATATAAAAAATTGAAATATACGGTAGAAAAATTACAAAACAAAAAAACGTTTCAGCAGATGATTTTTCAACTTATCAAACCGCATCTATCAAGGTTTTCGAAGACACTTATGAGTTAACATGGAGATACTTAAAACGCTATCTCAAAATAAATTTTCAGGTGCATGTGTACTCTCCTAAAACAGTTTTTCAAGAATGTCTACACAACAAAATCATTAATAAACAAGAAATAGAAAAATGCGAAAACATGATTACATATCGCAACTCAATTATTGAAAATTACAGCCCTGAAACAGAAGAAGAAATCATTCAAGAAATTCCATATTATTACGAACTCATGAGAAAAATCGCAGAAAAAACAAAACCCTAAACCACCAACCACAAAATGGCCACTCCCAATAAGTAAAAAGAAAACATCCACACTTTATTTTCGTACACAACCCTCTCAAAAAACCACAATGCAAAAAAAGAAACAACAGATGCGCACAGCATGACAACAACTGTTTGCACATCAAATAAAAGACGCAAAGAAGTAACACTGCTGTACATTTTACGAATAAAAACACTGTTAACGAATGCTCCTGCAATCAGTGGCCATTGAATTAGAAAAGAAATTTCAAACGACTTTTTACGCGACAATCCCATCCAATAAGCAACTGAAAAAACCAGCCCCAACCTTGAGATTCCTGGCAAAAATGCAAGACCCTGCACGAGGCCGAGCATCAGTGCTTTTTTCCACGTAAATCTTCCCTTCGCTCGCCTAGAATCATCCTTAAATCGCAACGAAAATAACACTGCCGCTGAAACCAAAAATCCAACCCAAACGGGGAACCACGAAGTGCCAACAAATTTGAAAAAAAAATAAAAAACAACCGTAATGCTATCCGCCAGCGCAACAAGCGCAAGCAACTTGATTATTTTTTTCCACAACACACGAATATGTACAAAATAAAAACTCCATTCACGGAAAAAAAATATCATTAAAATAAAAACGGTCGGCCCGTGAAGAAAATGTCCAACATGTTGACTAAAAAAATTTTCGTGACACGCGCCTGGCAGGTCGTTTACAAAAAATTTATGTAACATTTTTTGCAAAAGTACAACATGACCCGAGCTACTAACGGGAAAACTCTCCAGCACAATCTGTACGCACACAAACAGATAAAAACACAGCATTTAAAGGGCCTTTCGCGTCTGCGACCAGTTGATATCGCTCTCCCACTCGAACAATTTATATCTTTTTTCTTTACAATTTAAAACTCCCAAGATTATAATGTGACAGAATTGACAAGTCGATTGGTATTGAAGAAAAAAAATGGTGGTTCAAAAAGTTGAAGCAATCGAGCGATAGTAAGAATTTGAAATATGTGTGCATTTGTTCTAGAGTAAAATTGCACATCTTAATGCACGCAATAAGATAATGTAGAGGTTTGTAGAATGAGTAACGAAAGGAGGAGTATAGCCTATCTTACATACGCATTGTCGTTAAACACAAAATCACATAATTTTTTTTACGCTTAAAAGGAGTTTCCTTATGAAACGAATGCTCAGATTATTCTCGCTAGGCTTACTGCTGAGCGCTGGCATGATGATAAACGCTGCAGATTGCTGTACAACTGACAACTGCTGCACAGATGACTGCTGCGAAACAATTTGCGGCGGAGGACATCCATATTTTAGTGTCCGCTCCCAAAGTATCAACGCTGCTCGTGAGCTTGTTGGCTGGCAAGCTTTTATCAATAAATTCGAAATGGAAAGCGTCTACGGCGCATTCTCAATAACTGCTGAATACACACGTTCTTTCAAACCTTGCAGACTTGCTGGATTCTTCTTCGGTGATGATTTGCAAAACGGTGCACTGACTATTTCCGGTAGCCGAAAAGGTGTGACTGCTGAAGACAGCGCAACTGGTGCAGTTGCTCGTGGAGAACATGAGTGGTTGGCAGATTATTTTGGTCTTTCTCCAAACTTCGAAAGCACTGTAAAATTCACACCACGCATTTCCAACTTCCTTGTAGACTTGAATCTCTATCTCGGTTTTGACGAGTGGTGGGAAGGTGGATTTTTTAGAATTCATGCTCCAATTGTCTATACCCGCTGGGAAATGAAGATGTGCGAAGACGTGGTCAAAGCTGGAACCCTTAGATTTGATGCTGGCTATATGGACTCAGTTGCAATCGCACACACATCCCTCCCTGCAGATTTCAAAACGGCTATGAAAGGTGTAACCTGGGGCGACATGACAGAAGCTCTCAAGTATGGCAAAATCTCTGACTGCAAACAAACAAAAACCAGATTGTCTGACATCGAAGTTGCCTTGGGCTGGAACTTCTTGCAAGATGAAGACTATCATCTTGGTCTGATGTTGCGCGCATCCTTTCCAACAGGCAACAAACCATGCGGAACCTATCTGTTTGAGCCAATTGTTGGTGCAGGAGGACACTGGATGCTTGGTGGTGGACTCACTTCCCACGTACAACTCTGGACAAGTGACGACGAAGAAAGCAACTTTTGCATGTACTTGGATGCAAACGTTGGACACTACTTCAAGACAAAACAAACACGTTCGTTTGACCTGAAAGACAGAAAAAACAGCCGTTATATTCTAATTCAAGAACTTGGAACACCAGTTGCAAACTTGTATGCTGGAGATGCTCATAATACTGCTGTTGCTCCATCAGCACAATACAAAGAGAAGCTGTTCCCATTGATTAACAAAACAACTTGCTGCACAGACGTCAGCATCGCTGTTCAAGGTGACTTGGCAATTAAGTTTGCTTACAACAACGGCGGATTCAGCTTTGACATAGGTTACAACCTCTGGGGACGCAGCGGTGAGAAGTTCAACGAAGATTGCTGCAAAGATTGCTGCCTTGAAAGCAAAAAATATGCTCTCAAAGGTGACGCGTATGTGATTGGTTGGGGTGCCAATAATGCAACAACAGTAGGAATTCGAAATCTTGCAATCCCTCTGTCGGCAACAGAAAAAAATGCAACAATCAACGCAGGTACAAATACTGTTACAGGAACAGCCTATGCCTTAACCGACAGATACAACCCACGCATTGACAACGTAAAACTCGCCTTTGGAACAACCACTAATGCCGATGACTCAATTCAATACAGAACAGGAGTTAACCACGCCGGTGGAACTCAACAACACACCTCGTATCAGCCAGTCTTCCTCTCCTGCGACGACTTGAACATGTGCAAAACACCAAGTGCACTTTCTCACAAAATCTTTGCACACTTCAGCTATGCATGGGATGACAAAGAAGATGACGAGTGGATTCCATTCCTCGGTGTCGGTGGTGAAGTTGAATTCTCCGGCAAGAGCTGTGAAACTTACAGCGCAGTCTCGCAATGGGGTGTCTGGCTTAAAGGTGGGTTGGCGTTCGACTAAAATCACCTGCTAACATCACTCGTTCTTCATTTTTTTGAAGAATATGTGAGAGCAAACAAGACTAGTACTGAAAGGCTCGGAAGAAATTCCGGGCCTTTTTTCTTATAAACTTTTTCAAAAAAATTTTGAAAAAAATCAATACACACATCAAAAGAATTGAAATTATTATTCGTTTTTTCTAGAGTAAAGTTTTGAAGACGTAAAGGAGCGATGAAAGGAGGAGTCCTGATATAAAAAATAAAAAACCCAACATTACTGTTGAACGTAACATTAATAAAAAGGAGTTGTTTTTATGAATCGAGTTTTGAAGGGGTTGTTCTCACTCGGCTTTTTGTTGAGTACTGGAATGATTGTCGCACACTGTTGCTCAGACACAGGTGACTGTTGCTCACAAGATTGTGAAGCAATTTGCGGTGGAGGGTATCCATATTTTAGTATTCGTTCACAAAGTATTAACGCTGCACGAGAACTGGTCGGCTGGCAAACATTTATTAATAGATTTGGAATGGAGGAGGCCTACGGCGCGTTCTCAATAACTGCAGAATTCACACGTTCTTTCCGACCATGCAAACTGGCCGGATTTTTCTTTGGTGACGACATTCAAGATGGCAAGTTAACTATTTCAGGTAGCCGCAAGGGATCCCCGACCTACACCGCACGTGGTGAGCACGATTGGCTCGCTGATTATTTTGGTCTTTCTCCAGATTTTGAAAGCACAGTTAAATTTACACCACGTATTTCCAATTTTTTGGTAGACCTTAATTTTTATGTTGGTCTTGATAAATGGTGGAGAGGAGCATTCTTTAAAGTCCACGCACCAATTGTGTACACCCGCTGGGATTTGAATATGTGTGAAGAAGTAGTCACACGTGGAAGCCTTGGGTTTGATGAAGGCTACATGGACTCAGTTGCTGTTCCTTACACAGACTTGCCGATCAATTTTGCAACAGCAATGAAAGGTGTCACCTGGGGTGACATGCAAGAAAAACTAAAATATGGAAAAATCAGCGACTGCAAAAAAACAATAATCAGACTTTCTGACATCGAAGTTGCCTTGGGCTGGAACTTTATCAGAGAAGAAGGCGCTCACCTTGGTTTGATGGTACGCGCATCATTCCCAACCGGCAACAAACCATGCGCAGAATATCTTTTCGAACCAATTGTCGGTTCGGGTGGACACTTCATGCTCGGTGGTGGGCTGACAAGTCACGTGCGAATCTGGAAAAGTGATGACGAAGAAAGTGACTTCTGCGCTTACATGGATGCAAACATTGGACACTATTTCAAGAAAAAACAATGGCGCTCATTTGATTTGAAAAACAAAAAGAACTCTCGCTACATGTTGGTTCAAGAAATGGGCACACCGACTGCGAACCTGTATGCAGGAGATTCTGGTGAAGATGATCCAGCGCCCTCACACCAATACAAAGAAAACCTCTTTCCGCTTATCAACAAAACAACCTGCTGCACAGATGTCAACATCGCAGTCCAGGGAAACATGGTGGTGAAGCTCGCGTACACAAACGGGTGCTACAGCTGCGACGTTGGTTATGGTCTGTGGGCGCGAACGGGTGAAAAATTCAACCAAGAAGATTGCTGCAAAACATGTTGCCTTGAAGAGGAAAATAAGTATGCCCTTAAGGGAGATGCTCACATAATAGGCTTTGATGATACAAATAATAACCCTTATGGCCTCTCTGCGACAGAAAGCAAAGCCACAATTAATAGCGGAACAAACACACCAAACGGACAACCCTTTACAACTTCATACATCGAAAATCCAAACATAGATAATCCATTGCTTGCATGGTCAGATAATAGCGATCTTCCTCATGAGTTGGAAACAACTATCGCTGGAGCCACTCAAACCCGTACCTCTTACCAACCAAAACTACTTGCCTGCGACGACTTGAATCTGTGCGATACACCTGCTGCGCTATCGCATAAATTCTTTGTGCATCTGAACTACATGCGTGAAAAGAAAAAAGATTGTGACTGGACGCCGTTCTTGGGCTTTGGTGCCGAAGTTGAATTTTCGGGCCGCACACAAAATAAATACAGCGCGTTGTCCCAGTGGGGTGTGTGGATTAAAGGTGGCATCTCTTTTGAATAACCGTTAAACAGTGAAAAGGAGCTGTTTTTATGAATAAAATTGTAAAAGGTTTGATGACATTCGCTTTCTTGGTGAGTGCCGGGGCTTTAGAAGCAACCACGGTCAACTGCGGCAAGTGCTGCGTGGAAGAAACCTGTTGCGAAACAGTGTGCGGTGGACATCCGTTTTTCAGCATCAGATCGCAAAGTATCAACGCAGCGCGTGATCTTGTTGGCTGGCAAATGATGATCAACAAATTCGACGCTGATGGATTTCACGGAGCATTCTCAATTACTCCTGAATACACCCGTTCTTTCCGACCTTGCAGAATTGCTGGATTTTTCTTTGGCGATGACATTCAAAATGGCGTACTGACCATTTCTGGTAGCCGCAAGGGTACAACCAGAGTAGCTGGTGATCCAGAGGCTCGTGATAACACAAGCGCTGTCAAGCGTGGCGAACATGAATGGCTTGCAGACTACTTTGGTCTCCCTACAAACTTTGAATCGCGCGTGAAGTTCATCCCTCGTATTTCTAACTTCTTGGTTGACCTTGGTCTGTACATTGGTTTGGATGAAGGCTGGGAAGGCGGATTTTTCAAAATCCATGCACCACTTGTTTATACCAAGTGGGAACTGAACATGTGCGAAAGTGCCATCACAGAAAGTACCTTTGATTACTTCCGGGGTTACATGGATTCAATCGGTATAGATCGTTCTGAAATGCCTAAAGATTTCACCGCTGCAATGAAAGGTGTTACCTGGGGTGATATGCAAGAGGCACTCAAGTACGGAAAAATCGCTGACTGTGGAGCACGGTCTCAAACAAAAGTCAGACTTTCTGATATCGAAGTTGCCTTGGGCTGGAACTTTGTCCGCGATGAAGATTATCATTTTGGACTTATGGTTCGTGCATCGTTCCCAACCGGCAATAAACCAACCGCAGAATATCTGTTTGAACCGATTGTCGGTTCTGGCGGACACTGGATGCTTGGTGCCGGTATGACTGCACACATGAATCTCTGGAGACGGGAAGACATGGACAGCGCCATCGACATTTATGTTGATACAAACGTTGGTCACTACTTCAAAACAAAACAGTGGCGCTCGTTTGACTTGAAAGACAAAAAAAACAGTCGCTACATGCTGATTCAAGAAATGGGCACACCAGTTGAAAATCTCTATGCTGGAACAGACTATGATGAAAACAAAATCCCCGCTTATCAATACCAAGAAAGATTGTTCCCACTTATCAATAAAACAACCTGTTGCACCGATGTCAGCATTGCCATGCAAGGTGATTTTGCAATCAAGGTTGCATACTACTGCGAAGGGTTTAGCCTCGATGTTGGTTACAACCTTTGGGGACGCAGCGGAGAAAAATTCAACGAAGATTGTTGCACAGACTGCTGTCTGGCAGAAAGCAAATATGCTCTCAAGGGTGATACATTTGTAATCGGATTTGTTGCAGCCGACGCTGATGCTGATGGTGTTGGAACTCCTAGTCCCCTTCGAAACGCCCCAGTCCCTCTTTCTGGAACCCAAAGCGAAGCAACCATTAACAGTGGAAAAAACACACCTTCGGGAGAACTATTCGTTCCAGCCCACTATGCAAATCCAGGAGTTGACAACAAACAACTTGCGTGGTTAGACAATAATGTTAATGAAAAGAATACAATAATGGATGATCATAACCTTGACCATGATGAAGACTATCACACAAACACCTCCCTTGAACCAAAACTACTTTCGTGCGACGACATCAACATGTGCAAAACTCCAAGTGCACTTTCGCACAAAATATTCTTCAACATGAGTTATGCTTGGGACGGAAACAAAGAAAAAGATGATTGGATTCCGTTCTTTGGAATTGGCGGCGAGATTGAGTTCTCCGGTGAATCGGATGACACCTACAGCGCGGTTTCGCAGTGGGGTATCTGGATTAAAGGTGGCATGTCGTTTGATTAAAATATAAAAACATCAAAAAACAAAAAAGGCCCTGGGAATTATCCCGGGGCTTTTCCTTCGGTACGCTTCCTTTTTCGCCTTGAGGAGCTACGGCGAATAAGTCGCTACTCAGGATAAATTTTTACTCCAGCGAAAACATTTAAAAATTATTTTTACAGGACAGGGGTGAATTTTTATATTTCTCAACTTGCAGGCTGATATCAAATATGATATTCTTTTACCATTAAATACTACCGATATTCGAAGTTGGGGTAAAAAATGGGCACACTAGATAAACTTATTCAAAAAATTCTAAACGGGAAAAAAATATCATACAAAGAAGCCGAAAGAATATTACTCTCACTGGACTTCAAGGTTAAGGTAACGGGGTCCCACCATGTTTTTAGAAAGGCGAGAACTAAATACAACATATCACTAAAAAAAAGAAAACAACTACTGCCGTATCAGATTAAAATGTTAAGAGGAATGTTAATAAGTCATGGATATAAAGATGAATAAAAAAAAACTGGATTACTACCTTAACCTTCCATGGACCTATACAATCGAAACAGAAAAAGAAAATGGCGAAACTCTTTATGTTGTTTGTGTCAATGAACTTCCTGGCATTTGCACCGATGATACAACATTAGACGGCGCGATGGTTCTTATAAAAGAAGCTATGACTGCAGCATTTCAATTGTATTTAGAAAATGGAGAAGAAATACCTGAACCAATTGATAAAGATCAGTTCAAAGGAAACATTGCCTACCGAACAAACAGCGAACGTCACTACCTTATCGCTCGTGCTGCTCAAAGAAAAGCATCTTCACTCAGTAAAATAATCGACGAGTGTATCGACATGTCACTCAAAAAAAATAAGCAATAACACTTTCAAAAAAAAATATAAAAAATGAGGTAAAAATTTAATCTAAATGGTTCAATACCCTTCGACAAGCTCAGGCAGGCACCCCGATCACCCCGAGTTTTTCTTTGGATAATATCGAGGAACACAAAAGGGAAAGAGAAAAACCCGTCCAATACCCTTCACTCATTTTTATGATAAACTATCACTTTGATTTTTAATCATAAAGCAAAGGTTAATCATGCAGATTGTACAAACAAATATTTCACTCGAAGAACTAAAAAAAATGTCTGAAAAAATGCACCGAAAATTGGTTAAAGCAGTGGTCGATATTGAAAAAAATATCATGGTAGTTGACGCTGATCTCCATGCGGATCAAGAAACTTTATTATTGGAAAATGGATCTGATCAGAAAAATTTGTGGGGAATTAATTTATACCCTTCAAAACACGGCACAGAAAATTGGATAGAATTTGACTCTATGATCAATCTCAGGCCATCATGGGGAAATGCAAGTCGCGGAGTTAATAATCCTGGAATTCAAAAAAAAATAAGAGAAATTGTTAATACATTGGTAAAAAAATGATTATTCATAAAGATCTGGCTTCCGGCCGCTGGTTTAAACTTTCTCTTGTTGAGCAACTTGCAAATGTAGGAGTTGATATTGAAAGAACAATAAAATGGAGAAATAAGGGTGAGCTCGAAATGAGCAAAAAATCCTTTGAATGTGCTCTTGAATTGATTGATTTAACTATTGCCGATCCTAAAAACAGAAAACGACTCAAAGAGGTTGTACGGGCTCGGGAGATGCTTGTTGATCATTTTGTGTATGACAATGAATACAACACGACCGATAAAGAGTGGCAGGACTATTTTTTCCAATTTAATTACATGGCCGCACTCAGAAAAGGGAAATAAAATATTTCCAAGATCAAATAAACTTACAAGTTCACATCAAAAATAAAATGTTTCCTCCCCCGTTCGTGGTGAGTTTTTTTCTGAGTTTGCGAAGAAAAAAGTATCGAACCATATTGATTGAATGGTTCCTTATAATTTTGATTGGATATTCAATGAAACCCTTTTATGTTTATATTTTAAAATGTAGTGATGGCTCATATTATACTGGTCATACAGATAATATTGACCAAAGAATAGATGAACATCATAGGGGGCAAGGCTGCAGTTATACTGCAAAGAGACGCCCGTTTGAAGTTGTATTTGTAGGAGAGGTTTCAGAGAGGGCCGAGGCAATAAGTGCCGAAATTCAAATTAAAAAGTGGTCACGCAAAAAAAAAGAGGCTCTTATCAATGGTGATTGGGAGGGACTAAGAAAATTGGCAAAGAAAAATTTTAAGGGAAAACAAAATTAGAATGGTTCGATACATCCCTCGATACGCCACTACGTGGCTACTCAGGACACTCACCACGAACGGGGGGGAAGGTTCTTCTGCAAGCTCAGGGCAAACATCCCGATCATCCCGAGTTTTCCTTGGAAAATATCGAGGGGCACGAACGGGGGGGAAGGTTCTTCTGCAAGCTCAGGGCAGGCACCCCGATCATCCCGAGTTTTTCTCTGAAAAATATCGAGGGGCACGAACGGGGGGAGGATTCTTCGACAAGCTCAGGGCAAACATCCTGATCGTCCCGAGTTTTCCTTGGAAAATATCGAGGGGCACGAACGGGGGGAGGATTCTTCGACAAGCTCAGGGCAGGCACCCCGATCATCCCGAGTTTTCCTTGGAAAATATCGAGGGGCACAAACGGAATAGAAAAATCTATTATTTTTTGAGCATACTTTAACAAAAAACCAATTTTCGGATAGACTTACAAGTTCACATCAAAAATAAAATGTTCCCCTCCCCCGTTCGTGGTGAGTGTTTTTACTGAGTTTGCGAAGTAAAAAAGTATCGAACCATTGTTCTGTCCAACCACAAAAAAGTATTATAAATCAGGATGAATATTTGACACAGTCCAAAGGGGGGACTCATGAAGGGAACAATCAAAAAAATCGCTCTACTTGCACTTGTTTTCAATTCACACTGCACATTCTCGCAAGAACTACACGAACTGTACGGCATATCTTTTTTCTCTCCACGCTCATTCAACACAAACGTAGCACGACAGATGGTTGGCATACATCCTTACATCAACAGAACTGACGCTAAAAAATGCTACGGAGTTTTTTCTGCAACACCTGAATATTTGCACTCATACAAAACACGTCGAGTTGCAGAAGTTTTTTTTGGTACAGACACACTCCGCTTTTCCGGAAGCTTAGTTAACTCTCGATCGGAAGATGACATTCTTGCAGATTATTTTGGAATGTCACCAACCTTTGACAGTTTGATGACAGTAGATCCGAAAGTGCGAACTTTTTTAATCGATTTTGATCTGTACGTTGGATTTGACGGCTTTTGCCCCGGTCTTTATATTCGCGCACACGCACCTGCAGCATGGACTCAGTGGCAACTAAAACTATGCGAAGATATCACCAACAACGGAGCAGACACGCAATATCCTGCAGACTACATGGCAGCAGCGGCAATTAACGCTCCAGCACAAAGTGCGATTGTTCCATTTCGCGGTATGACAACTTACGGCCATGTAACAGAAGGAATGAAATACGGTAAAATCGACGGGTGCCAGGATCAAGGAAAACTTGCAGACTTTCAATTTGCTGTTGGTTATAATTTTATCCGCAGGGAACGGGGACACTTTGGAGCAAATCTTTTCTTTGTTGCACCAACCGGAACAAGACCAACAAGTGAATATCTCTTTGAACCAATTGTTGGTAACGGCAGACACTGGGAACTGGGAATTGGGCTAACTGGCGGTATTTTGTTGTGGGAAAAAGATGGAGATAAAACAATTTCTGCCAAAGTTGATGTGGACTTTACGCACCTGTTTAAATCGTGCCAACATCGCTCATTCGATTTTACAAAAAATGGTTTTGGAAGTCGTTTTATTTTGTTAAAAGAATTTGATTCTGCAGGAGCGTACACAGGAACGTGTTTGCCAGCAATCAACAAAACCACCCTACCGTGTAATGTTTGGGTCTCATTTCAGATGGACGCCGCACTTTTAATTTCTTACCATAGCAAACATTGGACGATCGACCTTGGTTATAATGGCTGGATTCGCAGTAGAGAAAAAATATGCATCACCGGAGAAATTGAAGCAAATAAATATTCACTCAAGGGAATTCAAAACGTAACCGGAGCAGGCGCAAACAATACACAAAGCACTGCAAAACTGCATGGTAACGAACTTGACGCTGTAGTTCAAGCTCAGGTTGCAGATAATCCTTCACCAGTCTTTATCAAAACATCCGACCTTGATTTGTGTTCAGCTACTATGCCACGTTCTATTTCTCATAAATTTTTCTGGAACATCAGTTATGCATGGGATACCGATGACAACCGATGGACCATACCATTTCTTGGCATCGGTGGTGAAGTTGAATTTGAAGGTGTGAACATCTGCCGAGTGGAACCGAATAAAAACACAATGTCCACCTTCGGCTTCTGGCTCAAAGGTGGATTGGTGTTTTGAAAAAATTTCTCCTATTCATCATTCATCTCTTGTCTAAGATACCACTTTCTGGTATCATTTGACCTAAATAATTAAGAGGTATAAAGATGAAGAAAAAACATCTTAAAACACTAGAATCTATATTCAAAATACCGGTTCAATCAAACGTCAAATGGTCAGACGTAGAAAGTTTATTAGTAACACTAGGTGCCGAAATAAGCGAAGGAAACGGCTCCAGAATAAGAATTGTATTGAATGGAGTAAAGGCAGTTTTTCACAGACCTCATCCTCGTAAAGAAACTGACAAGGGAGCTTTAGTTTCAATGCGTAGATTCTTAACAAATGCAGGAGTACAGCATGATGAAATATAAGGGATACTTTGGGGAAGTAAAATACGACTCTGAAGCAAAAATCTTTCACGGGGAGGTAATTGGCCTCAAGGACATTATTACTTTTCAAGCCAAAACCGTTGATCAGCTTGAAAAATCTTTTAAGGATTCTATCGATGATTACCTTGAGTGGTGTATTGAGCGAAACGAAAAGCCTGAAAAAACTTACTCTGGAAACATACATGTTCGTATGAATCCAGATTTACATGCGCAACTCGCACTTGCCGCGTCCCAAAAAAGCATTAGTTTAAACGAACTTATAAACATGATCTTAAAACAAGCAATCGTAACTTAAATTTATTCATCAGAAACTGGAGAAACAGGAATCAATAAATCGATATTTTTTTTCAGGAGTTGATAATAATCTGGAATTCTTTTTGCAATATCATCCGCCATCTCTTCTTTGTAAATATGAGACGAACTATTTCTATCTTTGATCATCTTGATCAGGATTGCAGTATCTACTTCTGAAATCAATTTTGCCTTGCACGCTTGACGCAAAACAGGTGTCGGTCCGTTAAATTTGACCTCTTGTCCAAAAACTTGCTCCAAATATTTTTTAACATACTTCCAAAACAAATCTGTTGTTATTTCAAATCTTTGTATCAGAGAATCTCTTAAACCCTTGTACAGCTCTTCCTTACTCGCGTAATCAGCCTGCTCTTCTTGATTTGATAAAATGTTTTTTTGAAGAAGTATGATCGCTTCGTCGAGCCTATCCATGGCATTTATTATTTGTTCGTATTTCAATTTCATTTTTTCCATACGATACCATCCTTCTCTACTTCTTCTTTGAATTTATCCGAAGATGTATAAAGATCCACAACATCAACCATCAATGGTATCGTCGTTTCTTCTAATTCATCTTCAATTTTGTATATTTTGCTCCTATCTATAGGTTCGCCGCAATCAATTGCTATATCTATATCGGCACCCTCTGAATGATCTTGCCGTGCGCGTGATCCAAAAAGATACACCGTACAGTTTGGCAAAACATTGTGGATAATATCCAAAATAGTTTTTTTGTATTGAGCGAAACGTTTGCTTTCAGAGCTTAATTCATCCATTGATTTACACCATTCTATTGCGACATCATTCTTAACCAACTAACCCAATCACTTCGTTCTTTTTTCATGAATGAACTCAACAACGTTTTTCAGATCGGAGAAGTTGTCTGCCGCATCATCATCAATCTCTATGCCAAACTTATCTTGAAGATCAAGAAGAATTTTGAATGTATCCAA
>CAYZEO010000003.1:0-24238 GCA_964477815.1 uncultured Pseudomonadota bacterium
TGGTATCACAGATTCTCAATGGTCCACAATAAGATCATTGCTTTCACATAAAAAACACGACGTGGAAGGCCGTATGCAAACCTGAGATTTGTGTTATCATTTATCGATGTGAATACCATTTTGTGTGGATTCCAAAGTATAGGTAAAGAATTCTTCTTGAAGAGGTTAAGCCAAGGCTAAAAGAAATTTTGTCTCAACTTTGTGGGTGGCAGGGTATAGAGGTATTGGAAGGCAGTATTTGTGTGGACCATGTACACATGTATTTGTCCGTTCCTCCAAAGTTATTTCCAAGCAAAGTGATACAAGTTCTAAAGGGAAAGAGTTCTGAACTATTGAGAAAAGAATTTTCAGAGATTTCAAAGAGTTTCTTACGTCGAGTTCGTGTTACCTAGAATTTTTAAATGCTATTAGTTGAGGCTTGTCTAGCGTTTTGTAAGCTTAATGGACAAAAAGGTTGCTAGTACAAGGACTTTCAAAAAATGGAAATTAGGGTATTCTAATCCGATAATTAGATGATGATATTGGCATACTTGAGGGAGAGATGGCAGAGTGGTCGAATGCGGTCGCCTCGAAAGCGATTATCTCGTATAAACGGGATCGGGGGTTCGAATCCCCCTCTCTCCTCCAGCCTTCGCCAAGGCTCCGGCTGGCAGGCCATCTTTCTAAAGGAATTAGTTTATTGACGAAGAAAAAATGTTTGAAATAAAAGGCGAAGGCTGTCCGCCGTAGCCAGTTTTTTACTTTTTTTACTCCTATGTAATGAATCATTAAGGTAGTTTATGATCAGATTAAAATCGATTTTGTTAAGTACTCTCTTTTTTGTATCTTTCCCTCTTTATTCTATGGTTTGTGACAATCAGTGGTTTCCACTTTTTCCAAAGCCACATTCTAGGACGACTGAAAAGCCGTCCTGGTTTGTTGTAGATGTTTTTTTCACGACAGCCGATAGTGCCTATGACGACAAAGAGAATGAGATACCTATTCCAAGTCTTTTGGGTGAATATGATCAAAATAAACTTGGTACAGCGTTAACATTGGTTGGAAAAGAAAATCCGATGCCGGATGAGTTTCGTGGTGCGAAAATTCCATGGAGTGTGTGCGGAAAGATTCAATCTCAAGGTATTGGTTTTGGATATGAGCAAAAGTTGTTTCATCCTGTTTCAGTAGGATTTTCTTGGTTGTTAATGCATGTTCATTCGCGACAGGAATTTTCTTTGAAACACGGGGAAGCAGGTTTTTTGATTAAAGAAGATGGTGACGTTCGTGAAATTGAAGACGCTCGACGACAGATGCATAAAGAGTTAGGGATGTGTGACGCGCAATCAAGTATAACTGGAATGGGAGATTTTGATCTTTTCGTTCGATTTGGAAACATTTGGGATTATGAGCTTAAATGTCGCACCATTGATGCAGGGCTTTCTTTAGGGTTGTTAATGCCTTCAGGAGTCAGTAGGGATGTGAATAATGCTGCAACAGTTCCGTTTGGTGGCAATGGTCATTGGGGCATGTACTTGCAAGCTGATGCTGAATGTGAGTTGAAGGAGGATTGGAAGTTTGGATTTTTTGCTCGTTTGACAAAAAGGTTTGAAAAAACATTTGATGCTCGATTAACGGTGGCAGGTGAGCATCCTCTTTTTGGCGCTTTGGTTGCACCTGTTTCTGTTTTGCCTGGTGTTAATTTCACTTTTGCTCCGTATTTTTCGATGGAAAATTTACGTCAAGGTCTTGGGATTCGTGTTGCATACCATTTAACTCTTCAGCAAGAAAATTGTTGGGCTGATCTTCGTTCGAGAAAGAATCGTGAAAATCTTCCTGCAGAAGATAAAAAGTTGCGCAAGATTTCCGGCTGGGCCTCCGATTATGCAACCTTGACAGCATTTTATGATTTTGGAAAAGTTGAAGTTGAGTCCAATCACAAACCGATTGTTACACTGTCCTGGGATATTCCATTTTTGTTATTTGTAGCAAAAAATGTTTGTAAAACACATCGTGTGTCATTGGGGCTAGGGGTTGCATTTTAATGATATGTAGTGCTGAAGGAATACTATGAGGTTTTTTCCCGCTCGATTATTTAGAATTTTTTCCAATGATATGGCGATTGATCTAGGAACAGCAAATACAGTTGTTTACGTGAGAAATAAAGGCATTGTATTAAATGAACCATCGGTTGTGGCCGTTAGAACGGATTCAAACAAGGTCCTTGCCGCAGGTAAGGGTGCAAAAGAGATGCTTGGCAAAACGCCAGAAAATATTATTGCATCTCGTCCGCTGAAAGATGGGGTTATTGCTGATTTTGAATTGACCGAAAGTATGCTCAGATATTTTATCAGGACGGTGCATAATGATCGCAGAACGTTGGTTAGCCCTCGAATGATTATCGGTGTTCCATCTGGTATCACACAAGTTGAAAAGCGTGCGGTTGAGGAAACAGCAAAACAGGCTGGAGCTCGAGATGTGCATACGATTATGGAGCCTATGGCTGCGGCAATAGGTGCAGGACTTCCTGTTCAAGAGCCATCTGGGAACATGATTGTTGATATTGGTGGGGGTACGACGGAAGTTGCGGTTATTTCCTTAAAAAATGTTGTATTTTGTCGTTCAATTCGTGTCGGCGGTGATCATATGGATCGCTCGATTGTTCAGTATGTAAAAAGAAAGTATAAACTTCTGATTGGTGAACGAACAGCTGAGCAGATTAAGATGTCCATTGGTTCGGCTTTACTTCCCTCTGGTGCAAGTAAAGAAAGTATTGAGGTTAAGGGGCGAGATCTAGTATCAGGTGTTCCCAAGACAGTCACTTTGACTGCTCCAGAAGTGAATGAATCGTTGCTAGAGACCATCGCTAGTATTATTGATGTTGTTCGTGTTGCGCTTGAAAATACTCCACCTGAGCTGTCATCTGATCTTGTCGATAAAGGAATTATGATGGCGGGAGGAGGAGCTTTGCTTAAGGGGCTTGACCAGTTGATAGCAAAAGAAACGGGATTGCCAGTCTGTTTGGCTGATGATCCGTTGTTTTGCGTTGTAAATGGTGCTGGGATGGCTCTTGAAAAGCTCGATTTCTTCCGTGATGCTTTGATGAAATAAGGGATTTTACATGTTTTGTATTATGGTTCGATACACACTTCGCTTCGCTTCGTGCACTCACCACGAACGGGAGGGTTAGTTGTCATTCTTAGTAGAGACTCCAAGCCAAAAAACAAAAAGTTTCCTATTCCGTTCGTGGTGAGTGTCCTTCGTAGCCAAAGGCGGAGAAGGGTGTATCGAACCATGCAAGCCCAGGAGATTCCTTTTATTAAATTTGTGTTAGGTGTAAAAACGTGCCGAGATCTAAAAACATTCGACTAAAAAAAAAATTTGGGCAACATTTTTTGCGTGATAAAAACATAACGCGTTCTGCAATTAATCATGTTTCGATAAATTCAGAAACATCCATTTTTGAAATCGGCTGTGGAGATGGTTTTTTGACTCGTGAAATTTTGGCAACAGATGCAGCTCGTTTGTGGGTTTTTGAAATCGATCCAGAGTGGGCTAAATATATCGAAAAAGAATTTGGTTCTGACGGTCGTTTGACCGTTTTTGAACAAAATATTTTAGATGTTGATTTTTCATCATTTCAAGAACACAAACCCTGGACATTGCTTGCCAATCTACCTTATCAGGTTACATTTCCGATTTTGTATATGCTTCAGCGCAATCGGCATTTACTGGCTGAGGGGGTGGTGATGGTACAAGAAGAGGTTGCACAAAAGATTCTTAAAACTGGTGGAAGAGGTTATGGATATCCATCTTTATTTCTTCAACACTACTTCGATTGGAAACTTTTAAATAAAGTTTCACCTTCGTCGTTTTATCCTCCTCCGAAAGTTTTTTCCCGCCTTCTTTATTTTAAACTAAAAGAGGTTGTTCAAATGATTCCGAACGAGCAACGTTTTTGGAAGTTTATTAAGATCTGCTTTCGTCAGCCTAGAAGAACGCTCAAAAATAATCTTGCACAAAGCCACTTTGATTTTTCACAAATCGAAGAGAGTATGCTTGGTCTTAGGGCACAGCAACTTAAGATTGACGATTTTTTGAGTCTTTGGAGCGTGCTTTCCGCATCTGACTCGCCTGCTTAATAGCAAGCTTAACTTGTCGTTCGTATTCTTGTTTTGTGTTTGGTTTGACAGAAAACTGGCTAGCAAGTTTTTTGATATCAGAGAGGAGCTCCTCAGGTAAAAACTGTGTGACGGTATGAATGCCGTTACTTTTGACGATCATCACTAGCTGTTCGGGGCGAAGGTCAACTACCAAATGGCTGCCGTGGTTTTTTTCGTATTTTTGAGCAGCATCAAGAATAGCTGGCAGTAGTGCGACCATAGGAATAGGATTGAATGGGAAGTGTTGACGGTATCCTCTGCGAGTCCAGCCAAAGAACCACAGTTCAAGGTGGGCAGGTGAGATGGTCCTTAGCAGTGGGGAGCTTCCAGAAATGATACTTGTTTTTTTAAAGTTTCTTCGTGGATCGTTTTTTTTGTTCCACCTTTTTTTTGTGGTTCTGTTGCGAACTACACGAATTCGAATCTGTTTGAGTTTTTTAGGGAGCTGAAAATCTTCTCGTGCAACAAACGTTTGCCTAGAAAAAAGACTTCCTTCAGCAAAAAGGTCCAATCCCTGTATGCGATCTGCACTGGAATAGATGTTGTATACTTTTTTAAATATTGGGCTTTTGATCTTGTAGTCTATTCCTTTGTGTAGTGGAACACCAATCAAAACGAGTCGATCGATAGATATTTTGTAAGATGGATTATCTTTTGTATGAACAACGCCAAGATTAAGTGCAATATTCCCGCCGTGACTATAACCTATAATGGTGGTGTGGGTTTTAATACCTTGATCTTCAAATCTTCTGATTTCATCCGCTAGCTCTCTGTAAAAACTTTGTGAGGCTTTGTAACGGAATTTTTTGCTAATCAAGCCGTCCCAGCCATATGTATAGTACCGATTAAATCTACCAGGCTTTTTGTGAAACCATCGTTCAAGTGAGTTGAAAGTTCTGCCAAGCGCAGCTTCAGGACGTCCGGGTTTGATATCCATATCTATTTTTTGCAGCCCCAGTCCCTGGATAGGCTGATTTTTACGGAAAAATGTGTTGTCCCGTATTATTTTTGTAGCATCAAAGTATAATGTGTCTTCAATTTCATCTTTTGCAATCGCCGATAATCGTTTAATAGATGGACGCTTGATTAGGTGCGTAAGGCTTCCATGAACAAAAACGGTAAGGTAAACTTCTTTTTTTGCCTTTGCCTTAGTGTTTTCAGTATATTTTGCTGTTGTTTTGTAGGCAGCAAATGGCGTTGCCACGAGGGCAGAAATGAAAATTGCGATAAAAAAAATCTTTTCCCGGGCCATTTCTTTCTTTCTGAAAGTATTTAGTGCTTTTCGGTTTCATTCTCAGTATACCAATAAGCGTGGCTAGTTTTCAAACAGAAATGATTGCTTCTTTTTTGGTTTTTTTATGTTGTCTTGCTTATTGAACAGTGAGTTTGACCTGGTTCCAATAGATTTTGGGAGGTTTTTTGTCTCTTTTTGTGTAACTATTTTCAATTTTATCAGGCTGAGAGTAGATTGGGTTTGTGATTGAATGGGATATATAGTAAAAAATATTTTTTTTGAGAAATGATGGCAATCTTTACGTTAAAAGTAAGGTTGCGGCTAAAAAGAGGGAGAGTTTATGTTTTTTCGTCGATTGTGGATGTGTACCAAGATTTTTTACGGTGCATTTAGGGTGTTGTTTCAAGTAGTGCGTGGGGCATGGCATCTTTCCAAGCTGCAAAAGCCGTTTGTTTCTATTTTTGGCGGTGCGCGGCTCTCGCAAGAAAGTCCATATGCTATGCAGGCAAACGAGCTTGCTCGTCGACTGGTCGATCATGATGTTTCTGTTTTGACAGGTGGTGGCCCAGGTGTTATGCATGCTGCTAATTGTGGTGCCATAAAGCCACGAAATGGTGGCAAGGGGCGTAGCGTTGGAATTGGTGTAAAAGAACTTGGTGAAGGGCGCAACCCATGTGTTCAAGAATATTTTGAGTTGGACTATTTTTTCGCTCGTAAATGGTTGCTCACTCGTTATTCTACCGCCTTTGTTGTATTTCCAGGTGGTTTTGGAACCATGGATGAGCTTTCTGAAGTATTAACGCTTATTCAAACAAGAAAACTGGATCGAGTACCGATTTTGTTGGTCGGAAAAGAATACTGGGATCCATTTATGGAATGGGTCAAGGATGAAGCAATTGTTCATGATCTGATTTCTAAAAAAGATCTTGAGCTTTTGACGGTAACAAATGACCTCGAACAAGTATTTTGCACGGTCCGTGATGAGTGTGATCTAGTTTCTAAAAAAATATAAAGAAAAAATCTTACGAGTTCTTCACTTTGTTTGTTAACCTGTTCGATGTTTTTTGGGGAGGGATGAAATGTGCTGCCCCTGGGCGGCTTTTTTGTGCAGTAAATAATGTACTTAAATAGATCGGAGAACATATGAAGTTTAGATATATGCGTCAAAGCCTGTCGATTTTTTTTCACTCAATTAAGGTTGGGTATCAAATGATGACAGGTTTTTTCCGTTTAGCCCAATTACCAATGCCTGTAGTTACTGTTTTTGGCGGAGCAAAAGTAAAAAAAACTGATAAATTTTTTAATTCTGCACATGATCTTGCACAGCGATTTGCCAGAGGTGGTGTTTCTGTTATCACTGGCGGAGGTCCGGGAATTATGACTGCTGCTTGTTGTGGTGCAGCGTCGACGCGGAAAAAGGGTGAAAGAGCACGAACATTAGGTATTGCTGTCAGCGGCGTTGATGAAGATTACATCAATCCATGCGCAGACACTTTGTATGTTAACTATTTTTTTATGCGCAAATGGCTTCTTGTGCGATACTCTGTTGGATTTGTGGTGTTTCCTGGAGGAATAGGGACGGTTGATGAGCTGTTTGATCTGTTGAACATGGTTAAACATCATCGAGTTCCAGATCTTCCTATAGTTCTTGTAGGCAAGGAGTATTGGAACCCTATTGTTCAGTGGGTTCAGTCTGCTTTCAAGCATGAGTTGGTAAATGAACGACTTACAAAACTTTTTGTTGTAACTGATAGCATCGACGAAGCTTATGACCTTGTGTACGATTTTTGTGAAAGTTATATTGACGTTTGATTAAAAAAGAGGCTCCTCTATTTTTAGAAGAGCTTCTTTTTCTATTTTTTTGTCACTGTTGTTTTCACTATATTTTTGGGGATCCTGTTATTGGGTTACGGTTTTTTTTATACATTCAAAATCAAAGATGTATTTTCCAAACTTTGCCAAAGGTTCTACGATACTTTTTTTTGTTTTTTTTGCAGCACAAGCTATGTAGCCGCATGCAGTGAGAATTGCGCTAACGATTTTATTTTTAGCTATAGGTAGCCCAATTGTTAATAGAAGGCTTGAGAAGCGAGATGTTGTTTTAAGAACTCTTTTACCTTCAGGGTAGCATCTAAGAAGCTTGATGTGATACATAAAGTTTCGGGATTTTTTAAAAGGCCACTCTAAGCAAAGGGCAACGAAAACTCTTGAAATGGTTTTTTCTATTCCAAGATAATTTCCGAGAGCCTTGCCAATGGATAAGGCAAGTATAGACTTTACCAAACCTTCACTCAATCCTAGAGCGAGTGATTTTGCCTGAATTATTGCCCATTCTTTAGCATTCTCTGATGTATATGCATTGAATACCTTTTGTTTTTTTTTACTAACTGTTTTAACTGTTGATTCTGATTTAAGGGCATTCAAATGAGTCGCTTGCCCGAGAGCTATGGATGCTGCAAACGCAAATGTTAGGGCTCTAAATATTTTTTTATTTTTCTTCATGGAATAACAACCTCCGCGGCCTTTCAGGCCAAAAACAACCTTTGTTTTTATTTTCTACTTATATTTTATCAAAATTTGATTTTTTGCGAAACAGGCCTGTCGATATGTCGACCAGATCTGCCTATTGTTGTTTTCGGGGGGGGTCAAATGATTGTTATACGAATATTTCGTAAAATTACCTTTAGGACCTTTTTAAGGCTGTTGAAGCCGGTCTTTATTCCCGGTATTTTGGCGGTGTTGTTTGCGGCCAGCTTGAAGACTCTTTTAGGGGCTATTTTAAGGATTTTTCTCGTTAGATTTTTATGCCCTTTTACGAATTTTCCAATACTGTTGGGATGACGTTTAGTAGCCATTCCAAGGGCTCTTTCGAACACTCTGTGTTTTTTCATCCAGTAGCTACCAATCAGTCCTACCGCCGATTGCCCTGTAAGGAAAATCAAGAATCTCTTAGGATTTTGTTCAAATTTTTGATGCTTTTTTTTGATTTTTTTTCGAATGAAGAGGGGCATTCTTTTGTGGTATTGTTTTCCTAATTTTTGGAAAAAAGGTTTTGAGAGCAGTTTTTTTATCTTTTTTTGGGTAGTAAAGTCCATGGCTGTTAGGCAACAACCATAGAAGCATAAAAAAGTAGTGCTCAAAAGGATAAATTTTTTCATTATTGTGCTCCCTAAATTCCCTGTTTCTCAGGACCCTTTTTCCCTATAAAAAAATGGTAGCAAAACAATGTTAATTGAGCAAAAGCCACCTAAAATGGGCTATTTTCGATGTTTTTCGACTGAATTACCCACCCAGTATCCGATAAAAGATAGCCCAATTGTGGCTATAATACTTGGAAACGGGATTTCATATAGTTTAAAGATAATGAATCCGATAAATCCGAAGATGATAGAGCCGATTGCGGCGGACTTTTGAAGATTATTTCTAAAATAGCTAAAAAGAAGTGGAACGAGTAGGCAAGAGACCGAAAGCTCGTAACTTCCGATCAAAATTTCAATAATGTTTTGTGGAACCAAATAAGATCCGATAATTGCTACTACCCCAGTGATGAGGGTTACTATCTTGGAAAATGTTAGCTTGTTCATCTTTTTTAATGATTTTGGCTCAAAGTCTTGAGCTATATTTGAGCTAATAGCGCATAGAAGGGAATCTGCTGTGGAGGTGATAGCTGCAATAATTGCACATGCGGCGAGAGCTAAAATGAACTCTCCTGCAATCTTTCCAATAACTGCTATGAGAGGATTTCCTGGCGTTGTTATACCAAGCATTTTTGCTTTGATACCAAAATAGATAGGAATAAGGGAAAAGAGTATTAAGAAAATACTGGCTCCAATTGCTGCAAATGTTGCAATTCGCTTAGTTCGGGCAGCGAAAAATCTTTGAGCTAGATCCTGTTCAATCAGAGAGAATAGTGCTGGTGCTAGAGCTATTCCTAAGAGCGTAGAAAATGAAACAGTTGATGGTGGAAAAAGCGTTTTTTGTGTTTTGAGCAAAGAACTTAAAGAAAAGAATGAAGTTGGCTCTCCAAAAAGTGCATAAAGAAAGATTCCAGCGAAGATGAGTATAATGAGGCCAACTTGAAATGTATCGGTGATCACTACGGCTTTTAGTCCGCCAGCCATCGTGTAAATAATAATCCCAATCCAAAAAAGAATTAGGATGATTTCGTTGTTGATCCCCAAGCCGAGCATTAATCCTCGGACAGCGACAATTTGTCCGATGAGAATTCCGCAAAGTGTTGCGATTGATAGTGCGGAAGCAACTTTTTTTAGTGTCGGTGATCCATATTTTGTCTCAAATAGTTCTGCAGTCGTTGCCACTTTTAAAGATTGTAGTTTGCTTGCAAATCCTAGGCCTAGCAAAATAAATCCAAGGCTCATGCTAAAAGTATATAAAATGCCGTACAATCCAACCTGATATGCTTCTGATGAAGTTCCGAGTAGCATACCACCACCAAGCTGAGTGGCCACGAGTGTGAACATAACTGGAGTGAATCCAAGGTTTCTACCCGCCAGAAAGTAGTCCGAAACCGTTTTTATATTTTTTGAGGCGTAAATACCCAATAAAAAATACACAATGCCAAGAATAGAAAATAAGACGATAAAAATAGCAATATTCATATAAATTCCTTGAATGCACCAAAAAAAATGCCCGAGAAAACGAGTATGAGTTTAGCAATTAAGAAAAAAAGTAAAAAAAGGGATAGGAGATCGTCAATGATAAGAGTGGTCTGAAGACGAAAAGATGGATATTGAAAGAAGAAAACTCATTATGTGACCTTGTAAAAAATAAACCTTATGAAGTCGAATTATAACACAATATGGAGTGTTTTTGGAAGACTAAGAAATTTCTTGTCAAAAACTGTGATTTTTGCTCGATCTATTGACTCGATCTATTGATCTGAAGCAATAATTCCTGTTTTCGGGCGTGCAAACTGAAAAAAATATGGAAAATTTCGCTTAAATTTAATTATTATAAAAAAGAAGAGGGCTTTCATATTGAAGGCCGGCCTGTTTTTCAATAATTAAAAAAGGAGATGTAATGAAGAAAAAAGTATTTATGAAATCAATGAGTAGGCTTGTTTTTTTAGGGCTGATGGTGGGAGCGCTACCAACTTCACTATTTTCGTTTGATCCTGATGAAAAAAAACCAGAAAAAACTTTTGTTGAAACAAAAAAGGAAGAATCCAATGATGGTGGTGGTGGGGGTGGACCTCAAGAAACAGAAAAACCTCCTAAGGATGATGTTAAAAAGGCAATAGAAGATATTGAAGCATCGGTAAAAATTTTAAAACAACAATGTCTTGATTCAGGTACAGGAGGGACAAGATAGGTAAAATAGTAGGCTGACAAATCCAAATATTTGGGAGCTATTTCTGTGAATGGTTATTCTGGAAATTCCCCAGTTCTTTATTCAATTGTTTGATCGATGAAAAAAATATTCCATGTATGCCATGTTGTCTGGCAGCTTTTGTGTTTTTTCGATTATCATCGATCAGAATGATTTTTTTATTCTCCAGGCCATTTTGCGAAATGTATAGCTGAAATGCTTTTGTGCTTGGTTTGCGAATGTAGCCTTCATGTTTTGATGGGATGGTGAAAGATTCAAACAGTTTCATCAGCTCGGGAAATTTTTTATGGAGGTCGTCGAAAATGATTGAGCCGATATTTGAAAAAAGGTAGAGCTTGTAGCCGTTTTTTTTCAGCTCTTTCAAGATGTTTATCACATCCAGCTGTGGCTTTTGTTGGTTGGCAATTGCGATTCCGAGTGGAACGAATGGGCGAAGGCGATGATGTTTATCTGCAAGACCTACCAAAAACTGTTCTGCTATTCCATTTCTTTTTATGAGTTTGATGGTGTCGATCCACAATGAGGGGCTCAAAAGTGCACGTATCAGTTGAAGTTTTTTTTTGCTTGCAAGAAAAATGAGGAGCATTTTTTTGTAGTTGTGTTTGAAAAGAACACCATGTAAATCAACCGCGATAACGGTATCATTAGGATCCATGAGAACCTCTAGGTATTTGGTTTTGCTGTTGATTGTTTGGACGTACTTTGCTACTAAAGTATAAGTTCTTCACTCTTTGTTCAACACTATAAAAATAAATAGGTGAGCACGTGCTAAATCATATCGCATTCGTGATGGATGGCAATCGTCGATGGGCAAAAAAGCAGGGGCTTGTATCTACTCAGGGGCATGCGCAAGGAGTTGATACTGTCAAAAAAGTGATTGAATTTTGCCTAACAAAAGGAATTCGCTATGTCTCGCTTTATACTTTTTCTATAGAAAATTTTAAGCGTTCGAAACTAGAAAAGAGATTTCTGTTCAATCTTTTAAGTCAGGAAATTGCTAAAGGACTGGGAGAGTTAATTGAAAAAAGTGTTCGAGTAAAATTTATTGGCGACCGTTCTTTGTTTCCGTCTTCTGTTGTGGATAATTGCCAGTTGTGTGAAAAAGAAACAGCGAGTTTTGATAGGTTAACGGTAAATTTTCTTTTTTGTTATGGAGGTAGGCAGGAAATTATTGATGGAATAAAAAAGATCGCATGTAAAGTAAAAGAAGGGACACTGGAAGAAGATTCGATTAGTGAAGATCTTTTTGCGCAAAATTTATGGAGTAATGGAACTCCAGATCCTGACTTAATTGTTCGAACTGGTGGACAAAAAAGGCTCAGCAACTTTTTATTATACCAGGCTGCCTACAGTGAGCTCTCTTTTTTGGATTGTTTTTGGCCAGAAATAACAATTGAAGACCTCGAACAGATTTATTACGGATTTATGAAAAGAAAAAGAAATTTTGGAAAGTAGTTTATGAAAAATGATGTTACCATTTTGGGTGCTGGTGCGTGGGGGACGGCAGTTGCAACAGTACTTGCAAATAACGGTTTTCGAGTAAAACTGTGGTGCTACGAACCAGAAGTTGCCCAAGAGATAAAAAAAACAGGTCAAAATGAGCGTTATCTTTATGACGTACATCTTGATCGAAAAATTGAAGCTGTTGCCAGTCTTGCTGAGGCATGTGATGGTGCTTCGTGGATTTTTGAAGCGATTCCAATCAAATTTTTGCGTTCCATTTTGGAACAATGCAAACCGTTTTATTCTGACGAACAAACCTGGGTTGCTCTGAGCAAGGGAATAGAAAACGAAACGCTCCTTTTTCCAACGCAAATAATTGATGATGTTTTTGGTGCCAAGGTAGATGTTGCTGTTGCTAGTGGTCCTAGTTTTGCCTATGAATTGGCAAAAAAAAACCTGACAGGAATAACCGTTGCTGCTAGACATAAAAAAAAAGCACAAGAACTGAGCAATATGCTTGCGTGTCATTACGTGCAACCGGATGTGTCGGATGACCTTTTTGGTGTTCAATTGGGAGGTGCCCTGAAAAATGTGATTACGGTTGCGATTGGAATTCTTGAGGGGGCTGGGTATGGCGATAACACTCAAGCTTTACTTTTTACACGGGGATTTCAAGAACTTATTTTTTGCGCGCCTTTTTTTGGTGCACAGAGCAAAACTCTGCTTGGTCTGTCTGGAATAGGGGACTTGGTTCTCACATCTATGGGCGGAGCGAGCCGAAATTTAGCCGTAGGCGAACGTTTGGGGGGAGGACAAGAATTGAGTATGGTTTTACAAGAAACGGGGTTTGTACCTGAAGGAATTAACACAATTAGGTCTATGAGGCAGTTGTGCCAGAAGCACAATCTCGATTTGCCACTTTTATGCGGACTCCATGAAGTTGTTTTTGAGGGTAAAAAGATTGAGCAGTTGTTGGAGAGGATTTGATTTATATTTCGTTTTGCTTTTCTTTAAAATGCTTAGGATGACCGGCGCACATGGAAGACAAGCCAAGTATTTTGTATTTTTTTACAAGCGATCCATTTGCTAGATACATGGCTTGTTTAAATTTGTTGTATACGTTGGCAACAGTGTCTTCTATCATTTCTTGGATCTGTTGTTGGCATTTTTTTCGTTCTTTTTTCTTTTTTTTATAGCATTTTATGAAGAGTTCTTGATATTTCTGCTTTTTAAGTTTCTCTTTTAAATCATTAATGGGTTTTTGGAATTTTTTTTCTCGTTCAATCTGATCTATTACTTTTTGCATGTCTTGTGGTTTTGCTTTTTTTGGTGAAACGCCATTTTTTTTCAGTCTTTTTGTGATTTCATTGTTTACTTCATATGTTACATCGGAACTTTTTTGTTGGACTATACTGAGTTTTGAATATTTTTCAATGCTTGGTTTTTGAAATTTTTTATATTCTTTAAGAACTTCTTTCGCATATTCATTCGAAATAATATCGTTCATTTTACTTTTTGTTTTTGATGATTCAATTTTATTGGACCCTGTTGATCTTATTTTTGAAAAATATTTTTTGATTTTTTTAAAAAAGCGCATGAGTGGTGCAAAGGGAGATTCATATCTGCCGCCAATAATCTCTGTTTCATATGAGCCTGCTCTTTCAATGCTTTCGAGATACGGGTTGTATGTGAATAACGGTCTTGTTACGTTGAATATTTTATGTGTTTGTGGCAGGAGAGATATTTTTTTCTGATTCTTTTTGAATTCAAAGCCGCCTCCCATAAAGTCTTCAGTAACAATGGTTTTTGGGTTTTTAGGCGTTATCTTGTGCAATAGTTTTGTGAATGTTCTGAACATTTTTTTATTGGAGGGTAGCTTAAGTTGCCTTTTGATATTAGCGCTTCCAAAAAGAGTTCTGGCCGGCACAAAAATCAATAGCGGGATAAGCATTGAACGTGCAATAGGTCTGAAGCCAAACATTTTAATTAACCTCCATTAATTTGTTTTGCTACAAAGTTTTATTTTTGCAGGTGATTTTTCTGTTTTTTAACTTTCATTTTACATTTCCATCTTTTCGGTAGAAAAATGATGATATTTTTATATTTGTAATATTTATTCTAGAGTGATTTTAGGCTTTAAGCAAAAGGGTGTGCGATTTTTGCCTGAAGCTGCACTAGAAGGGGTTTTTCGTCTTTGAGGGTGACAAGGGCCCCTGCCAGAGGGCGCTGGTCGTTGATTATGCAATTGTGATCGCAGATGTGGCTTTTGTCGGTGTTTGATATGTGCATTATATCGGTTTTTACATTGTGTTTTTGTAAAAAATCCATAGCTTCTGGCACCGATTTTCCCTTGAAATTTGGCATGAGAACAGTTTTTTTATTTTCACAAGAGATATAGGTGGTTATTTTATTCTCCTGAAGGAGGGTACCTGCTGTTGGAAGCTGCGCTATGCAGCTGCCTGTCGGTCGATTGCTTGGAAGGCGATAGCTTTTATTGCGAATTCCCACTTTATCGAGCTCTTTTTCTATTCTTTCTATCGATTTGTTGATTAGTTGAGGAGCTGCGCGTTTTTCCGGTTTTTTCGAAATAACGACGTGTAAAGCCTGGTGAGGCTTGATTTTTTGTCCCGAGATTGGCGTTTGGCTTAAAATCGTCCCTTCGGGCAAATCTGGGTCCTCTTTCTGGGTAATAAGGCGAATATTGAGGTTTTTTTCAGAGAGTTCAACAACAGCATTTTGGAGTTGCCTACCAACAAGTGCAGGAGCTTCAAGCAGATCGATGCTAGAAAAGCGCTGAATAATCAGATAGCCTGCAAGAAAGCTGAAAAAAGGGAGTGCCCACAGATAGTTTTTTATTTCCATGGCTCTAATTATACGTGGTCATGATTTTTTGTGCAAAAAAAGAGGCGAGAGTTTTTACTCCCGCCCTTGAGAAAATCTGGAAAAGTTAAGACCCCAAAGGTGCCCAATAAGCCGGATTCTGTTGTTTGCCAACTAGTGACAAACATGGCAGCCATTTATCTATGCGGCATACCCGTGTGTCAATCTGGGACGAATAACCATAACACACTGCTTTGCCTTGCTCCGGGCAGGGTTTACCCCACGAATTTATTGCTAAAAACGTGCGTGAGCTCTTACCTCACGTTTTCACCCTTACCAGTCTTAAAAAGGCTGGCGGTTTTGTTTCTGCGGCACTTTCCATGGGCTTTCGCCCCCCGTGATTGATTGCTCTTCCACGGTACCCTATTCGTCTGGAGTCCGGACTTTCCTCTTGCAGATAGGCTCTGCCAGCGACCACCTAGATCACCTTTGGGAAAAAATTTTGTCAAAAATCAGTAATAAGGACAGATTAACAGCTATTTTTATTGTTGTAAAAAGAGGAAGTGGTTGAAGTTTGAGTGCGAAAGTTTCGATTATAAGGTCGTTTACAACCAAAGTTAATATTAAAAAAAGGTACGGGAGTGCGTTTGTTTTGTTAAATATTCTTTTTGCCTCAAGGTTTGCGATGCTCAAGGGGAGTAAATAAACAAGAGAAAGCCCAAAATAGCCGTCAACGAGCTGCGATTGTATGGCAAGAAAAAAGAGGGTAAAGATCAGTGGCACGGCATTTTTGAGCCTGAATAGAATGAGTGTGTAAAAGCACAAAAGAGAGTAGGCGAGAGGTTGTCCAAGCAGGCCTAAAAAAAAGGTGTCTAGGACAAAGAGAAGCGGCGGCAAGAGGTATGTGGTTTTTTTTGATAGTTTCACAGGGCGATTAGTTATGAATTCACTTTAAGCTTTTCAGAGATATTATTCATTGCTTTGTAATACTCTGGTATGTGGGCGAATATTTTTTCTGCTCTTTCTTCATCGTAAATATGAGATGTCAGATTGCGGTGTCTTAGGCCTTTTAATAGAACTTCGTATTCTTCCGAGCTAATTAATTTTGCATTGACGGCTGTGCGAAGTATTCCTCTTGGATTTGCAGCTGTTACATCAACGCTGGTTTTTTCTTGAAGATAGAGTTTTATAAATTTCCAAAATGTATCTATCGTAAACTCGAAACGTTGGACAACAGAGTCCCTCATTGATTCTCTTACTTTTTGATATTCTGGTAATTTAATTAGTTCAAGGGATTGTTTGAGGGATTTTAGTGCTTTGACAAGTATTTCATGTCTGTTTTTTACTTTTTCCATATTATCCCTTCTTTCAAAATAGATTTTTGCATAGATTCAGGAATATCGTGGAAATCAACAACTTCAATCTTGTACGGAATATCTGTTCCCGCAAGGACATCGATGATCTCTCCAATTTTTACAAAAAATATTTTTTTACCCGCATCGAGTGCTATATCAATATCAGACCACTCAGAGTGTTTGTCCGTTGCTCGAGATCCAAAAAGATAGATTGTTGCCTCTGGTACAAGTGCAGAGATAAGCGCTATGATTTTTCGTTTTGTTTTTTCATCTATATTTTTTTTCATCTATATTGTCCTTGATTCCGACAACCAGGTTTTTCTGCTAAAGTTACAGTAGCATCGCTTTTGTAAATTGGCAAAATTGGGCTACTCATTCATGAAAATAGTTCGCCTCTTTTTTTTTCTTTTAGTTATCTCGTGTGCCTTTGTCTGTGGGGCTATTTTTTTTATAGCAAACAATAAAGTAATCGATTTTTCTGCGCTTGAACATTACAATCCAGGAACGCCTTCTATTTTGCTTGATGATGAAGGAAACGAGTGGGCTAGATTTGAATTAGATCGCAGGCAACCGATTGCTTACAATCAGATGCCCAAACATCTTATTAATGCGTTTGTTGCAACGGAAGATTGGAGTTTTTTTAAACATGTTGGTATTTCAGTTAAAGGCATTATTCGATCTACGTTGGTCAATCTATACCACGGCAGAAAAATGCAAGGAGCAAGTACTATCACACAACAACTAGTTCGATTGTTGTTTTTAAATTCGCAAAAAAACTTTGTGCGTAAAATTAAGGAACAAATTGTTGCGTTGCTTGTTGAACGACAGTTTTCCAAAGAGCAGATTATGCAGACATACTTGAACCATGTTTGTTTTGGGTGTGGGGTGTACGGTGTTCAAGCTGCGGCGCAGCGTTTCTGGGGAAAAAATGTGCAGGAACTGACTATTGCTCAGTCTGCAGCTCTTGCAGGCATCATGCGTTCTCCTCGTCGCTATTGCCCGCTCTCATACCCGTTGTCGTGCGAAAAACGGAGAAATGTGGTTCTGGGTCTAATGAAGAAGCTGAAATTTATTACACCTCATGAGTACAAACAGGCGCGAGCAAGTTCGATTGATATCAAATCTCGGGATAAAAATCTTTTTGCTTTGCATCTGAAAGAGTGGATGCGCCAGTTTTTGGAAGACAAGTTTGGCAAAACAACACTGTATACCGGTGGTTTGATGGTTAAAACTACACTCAACTGTGAAATACAAAAAATTGCGCAGGAGAAATTTCGCCAACAATATGAAACTTTAAAAGAAACCATAGCTCCTGATGTTGATGGTGCTTTAATTTCGATTGACGTTGTTTCTGGCCAGATTAAGGCGCTAGTGGGCGGAGTTGATTTTAGAAAATCGCAATTTAATCGTGCCTTTCAGGCGCGTCGGCAGATGGGCTCGGTTTTTAAGCCGATTTTGTACGCGGCGGCAGTAAAATCTGGTATAACGTTTTCCGAGGTTGATATTGATGAGCCTATTGAGATTCAACAAGGCAGAACTATTTGGTCACCCAAAAACTTCAACCATCAGTTCAGTGGTCAGATGACGCTTGCAAACGCTCTTTCCATTTCGTGCAATACAATTGCCGCAAAAACATTTTTAAAAGTTGGCGCGGAACCGATTATTGAACTTGCAAAAAAAATGAGACTTCATGGGCCGTTTCATCCATATCCGTCACTTGCACTCGGTTGCATAGACGTAACGCTCAAAGAAGTCGTTGGAATGTTTAATGTGTTTGCAAATAACGGAATTTATGTGGAACCGCACTGCATTTCTTGGGTAAAAAACAGGTGGGGAACAAAAATATGGAAAGTTTCCCCTGTGCAAGAAAGGGTTATGAGTTCTCGCGTTAGCGGCCAAGTTGCCAAAGTTTTGGAACTTGGTTTACACCGTGTGCGCAGATGGTTTCCGCAAAAATGGGTTGATGCACAGGCGATCAGCAAAACAGGAACAACAAATGATTCACGCACCTGTTGGTTTGCAGCCGCAACCCCAACATTAACAACTGCAGTTTATATTGGATGCGATGATAATCGATCAATGGGAAAGAATGTTTATCCTTTGCGGACAGCATTTCCTGTTTGGATTGGGCTCAACCGAGAATTGATGTGTCGTCAGAAAAAGTTTTCATTCAATCCATCATTGACCGAAGTATGCATCAATAAATTGACCGGTAAACCGACGTTTAAAGCAACGGATAAAGATGCGATCTCAATTTTGGTGGATTCTACCAGACCGTTTTTATGATTGTGTCATAGAAGTACTTGTTTTTTGATTGAAGAGGGGGGGGGAAAATTTCATTTTTTCTCTGTTCTATATCCTTTAGAATGTCATCATCATAGATTTCATGGAAGGTGACATTTTTGTTTGTAATTAATTCCATAGTTTGCTTAAAGGCAATTATCTTTTCGCCCCTTGTTTTTGGGGTTTTTCCGTATTTGAGATAGAATGGTACAGAGAGACGGTCAAAGAGATGTTCAGACGGACTATAATTTTGTTTCGTTCTTATATCGCCTAAACCCAAAAAACCTGGGGTCTTGTATGAAATTTCTGAACTGCAGGATTTGCAGTTGAGGGAAGAAAAGAGGCCAACATTGATCCTTCCAGTTTCTTTAATAAATACGAAGAAGCGTTTTAGTACCTCTATATTTGTTTTCAGAGGACATTTTGTTATTGGACTTGGAAAATATTTTTGTTCGAGTCGCTCATACTCACCAGTTGACTTTATTCTTATTTTTGTAGATAAGTTTTTATCATTCGCGATTTTTTTTACTGCTTTTATTCTTTCTTTAATTTTTTTTGTAATTTTTTGCTGAATTTTTTTTTCAACGTCATTTTCCATGTTTTTAAATTCTATAAATATTCTTTTGGCTTTAAAGTACTTCATAATTAATTTGTGGAGACTTGGAATGTCGGTGTATCTTTTTGGGTCCAGAATTTTATCGATGAAAAAAAATTTTTTTTCATTGTATGGCTCTACTGTTAGGTATTTTTCTATAATTCGATTTTCTTTTTCAATTCGATCTTTTTCTCTGATTTTAGCTTTTTCTCTAATTTGAGCTACTCTTTCAGACAATCTGGAGGTTAAGAGTTTTTTAATTATCCATGACTTTACATTGAGAAACGCTCTGGTTAACGCTGTGGTTAGTGATTGCCCGATCGATCCTAAGAAGCTATTATTCGATTTATCGTTGCTGCAAAGGGTTTTTGCAGAAAAAGATAAAAGTAAGACAAAAACTAAAAATTTTTTTGTGTTATTAGCCCTGCTCACAGGTTCCCCATTAGCTACAAATAATTAAACTCTAAATGATCTTATATGCTTTATTATCTCATCAAAACCGTTATTTTCAACTGGTTGTGCTGGTACATGGAGTGGGTGGCTGTTTTTCTGTCTTTTAACAACTCTTTTTGTTACAATAATTGGTGATTAATCCTTTATTTGAAGACTTTTTGATGTAGTTGGATGTATGAAAATAGCAATGCTTTTGTCCGGTGGGGTTGATAGTGCCGTTGCTTTACAATTGCTAAAGAAGCAGGGGCATGATGTCAACGCATTTTATCTGAAAATATGGCTAGAGCAAGATCTTTCTCACCTCGGTTCGTGCCCGTGGAAAGAAGACCTCAAGCATGTTCAGGCTGTTTGTAAACATGTTGGTGTTTCACTTGAAGTTATCTCGCTACAACGAGAGTACTGGCAGCATGTTGTTTCGTACACCATTGCGGAGATTAAGGCTGGCAGGACGCCAAATCCAGACATTTTCTGTAATAAACTTATCAAGTTTGGATTCTTTTTTGACAAGATCGACAAAGATTTTGATAGGGTTGCATCTGGCCATTACGCTCAAGTCTGCAAAAATGAAGGATTATATCGGTTGTTGCAAGCGCCTGATTCGGTTAAGGATCAAACTTATTTTCTTTCGTATCTTTCTCAAGATCAACTTTCTCGTATCATGTTTCCAATTGGGCATCTTGAAAAGTTACAGGTTCGTGAGTTGGCGCAAAAGTTTGGATTGCCTAATAAGGATAGAAAAGATAGTCAGGGAATCTGTTTTCTTGGCAAATTAAAGTTTGATCAATTTATACAGCATCATTTGGGAAAAAAAGAGGGTGATCTTGTGGAGTTTGAATCTGAAGAAACGCTTGGGCAGCATCAAGGTTTTTGGTTTTACACCTTGGGTCAGCGCCAGGGGATTGGGTTGTCCGGAGGACCGTGGTACGTGGTTGCCAAGAATATAGAAAAAAATATTGTCTACATTTCCAAAAACTACTATTCACAAGACAAAAAGCGAGACAGTTTTTTTGTTACACGAGTTAATTGGATAGCCGGGTGTGTTCCTGGAAAAAAAGAGTTGCTTGTTAAGTTACGCCACGGCAAGCAGTTTCATAGGTGTTCAATCGATACGACGTGCGATGATGGTCTGATAAAGGTGAAGTTAGCAGAGCGCGATCAGGGTATTGCTCCCGGCCAATTTGCAGTTTTTTATGATCATGAGACATGTCTCGGTGGTGGAGTTATCGCGTAAAATTTTCTTAACTTCTATTTCCCATTACACTGTGTCAAGGTATTGTGCTGATAAGACTATCAAAGAGGAGATTTTTATGACACTTTTTACACGTTTAGCGTACCTTTTTCCTTTAATATTTTGTTTTTCTTTAAACATGCAGGCAGAAAATACTGTTTCCGATCCTGCAGTTCTAGAGCTGATAAAGGTGGTTAGGGTGCAGTTGGAAGATTTTGATCAGGCCCTTAGTCAGTTAAAAGAAAAAGTTAAAATAGGCGCATTTGATTGTTCGGACAAGGAGGTGTTGCTTGGCAGGATTTCCATGCTACGCACAACAGACAAACAAGTGCTTTTTCTGGCGAATAACCCTGTCCCAGATATCAAAACTCTTCGTTTTTTGTGTGCGTTTGCTTGTGCGGTTTTTGATTCTGCTTCATGGTTATTCAAATCTGCAGAGAATGTACCAGTTGAGTTGAGGCTTGAAAAAATAAAGGTCAACGAGTTGCCTAATACTGTTTCTGAACTTGAGGGAATAGTAAAAAAAAATCAAAAAACTTTGGAAGGCATAAAGAGAAGTGTTGATCGGATTACATTGTCTTGGTACAAGCGGACATTGAAGGCGATTGAGCATTATGCAAGATTGGTTTCAAAATACTCCTTTGAGTCAAAAGTTTTTGGTGTTGTGGGTGGTTCAGCTATTGGGATATACCTTCTTTATTATTTATTTGTGGTGAAAAAAAAGAGAGCCTTTGTCCTCAATGAGAGAAACAAATACAAGGGGATAGTTGTAACGCCGGAAAATCTGTATCATTTGTTGCCGCATGCTGATGATGAGCTTCAGCAAAAACTAAACCAGTGGTTTATTGATAACGCAGATGCATGGCATGCTTTGGTTCGTCAAAATGGTTATTTGGCCAATATCAGAGAGAAGTATTATTTGGCTCATTTGGTGATACAGAAAAAACAATTACAGTGCAAAAAAAGTCATGGAAATTTTGTGTTTACCTTTCCAGATGATCCGAGATGGTTGTTAAAAATCAGTGGTCCTGCCAATCGAGCTTGCCTACAAGTTGCCGCTCAGGATAAACCGTACGGCCGCATAGATTTAGTTGATACTTCGCGTCTAGTTCCGACATATCAAACGACAAGTAGGTTATTCCATGGACTGAAGCTTAAGGAGGCGGTGCAGAAATATAGACTTGATCAGATTGATATTGTCGATCAACGGCTTTGGAGCCCCTTAAGATCGATTTGTGATGAAGATGTTGTTGTTCTGGAGCGGTTGTGTAAAAATTTCAAATTATTGCGAGATTGTTCCAATAGTGAACTTTCTAAGATATTTACCAAAGAGCGTTTACGACAGTTGCTTCTTGCAACAAAGCATGCTGGGTTGTGGAATCTTACGAAGGACAATATTGCGTTCAACGTAATTACTAAGAAGCTGATTATTTTGGATACGGAGCAGCCGAACACCACTAAGCCCTCGCAAGCTTTTAATAAGGATGCAAAACGGTACTTGCACAATGTTTGTAGTGGAGTGCAGAGTTTGTACGATTTGTTGCCAAAAGATTCAGAAGCACGAAAAAACGTTAGAATCTGGGCTAAAAAGGATCCAGAGGTGATGAAGGCACCAAATATAAAGGATTTGCTCAAAAAATGGCCTTTGCAGGACAAGAAAAAGGCTTAAGCGTCTACCCAGAGCACCTTTTGAGGACCCGCTTGACGATTGTTTCTATTTGTAATATTATGAGGGTAGGATAATGAAATAGAGGTTTTAATCGTTATAATGGAGGTATTAAGATGGAGAATATCAAAAAAATCAGGTTTTTACGTTTTGCTGTGTTGGGTGGTCTTATTTTTGGTGCCGGGACGTTGTCGGCGGTCAAAAGTAAAGATACCTACGGCAAGATTGTCGTCACACCAGAGAATATTTACAAAGTTGCTCCAAAGGCGCCTAAAGAGTTGAGGAATTTAGTTTTGGGCCACTATAAATTTAGTCCTCAAGATCTCAACAGGGTCAAAACTGGTGGAAATAATAGAACAGTAAATATTGTAAGACCTTTTTATGGGTATGTGGAAAAAGTAAGTGGTCTGGTAAATAGATACCATCTTGTTAGAGCTCGAAATAACTTGATGAAAGAAAATAAAAAATGGATCACCCATACTAAAATGTATTATCTTATTCGCCATTTTCTTGAAGGCAAGCAGGGTGTTCCGACTGTATTTCCTATTCTTACAAATACTTACCAAACAGCGAGTCGCATGTTTTATCACTTGCGAATAATGGATACAATAAAGCGTTGTAAACTTGAATATATTGCTCGTCCAAAATCGTATCTCATCGATGTGACTGGTGGTACAAATAGTGATGATAAACACTGTGCCTTTTATGAGAAAGAGCTGTCAAAAGATTTTAAACCGCTGAATTTTTATCTAAAAAAGAAGAACTTATTAAAAAAGGTTCTTCCAGAAAAATCATTTAAAGAGTTGCTGATTGTGATCAGAGAAACAGGATTGTGGAATTTCAATGGCAAGAATATCATGATCAACATAAACACAGGTAAAATTGTTCCGGTTGATACTGAGCAGCCAAATACAATGAAGCCGAATCAGTTGTTCAACTGTGATTGGAATAAGCTTAAAGGTAAGCAATCACGTCACAATCGTTACCTACACAACGTTATTGCTGGTTTGATGAGTCTTTACGATAGGTTCAGAAGTGTTAACGCTTTTGAGTATTGTGGAATGATTCGCGAATTTACTGCAAATACAAGATCTTTGTACGGTGCAAGCACCTATAAGAGTCTTGTTAAGAAATTCCTCAGAGACGCGAAGTTTTTGCCTAAGAAGAATATTGAAAAAAAGAAAAAGAAATTCTCAAGTGCTGCAGATATTTTGTAAAAAAATAAGAGTTTAAATTGAGCCCCTACACTTGGTAGGGGCCTTTTTTTGTTTGATAATAAATAGTATATCCGAAAGTTTATTGATTTTTGGCCGCAAATAAGTAAATGATATTGTGATTTGTATGCAGATAGTTGATGATGTCATAGTTCGTTTCTTTAGAAATGACAAAGCTATGCTGATCATGTATCAGATTATCGATGACGGTCAATAGTTGACCCGTTTGTTCTTGATGATTATCAAAAACATTTAGCTGGGTTGCAATAAAGCTAAAAGGTGTAAAAATCATGCTGGTTGCGGGAGCAATTCCAAATGTTTGTGCCATAACAATATTGATAGCGATCGCTTTGAGTACATTTGATTTTCCTACAGCATTGGGATCTGTTACAACAATATTTTGACGATTATCGTTTGTGCCGAGTGTCGCCAGGGGCACGGAAGCGAAACAGCCTACCA
>CAYZEO010000003.1:24248-54572 GCA_964477815.1 uncultured Pseudomonadota bacterium
CGTTTGTGCCGAGTGTGATTGAGTTTTGAATGACATTTTGTGTGCTGATGAGTGGGTGCCAAAACTGTTCAAGTTGTACAAAAGGTTTTTCTGATTGTTTGTACGAAGCAAAACAGAAAGGATTATTGGTAATGCGGTGTTGTTCAAATAGCTGTGCTATTGAAAGCCATTTGTCTATGTTGCCCATGGCGACAAGTGCATTTTCAAATTCATATTTTAGTTCGTGCATCAAACTAAATGCGCGCAATACATTTCCTTGATTGCTCAGTACAGACGAATTTCCCTTAAATGTATTTGCTTGCAACAATTTGAGTAGTTCTTGCAATTTTTTTGATTGCATCACTTTTTCTTCAAAAAAAACGACAAGATCATGAAATTCATGATAATTTGCGAAATTCTCATCTGTTCGAATGATCCGATACGTTTCATACATTGTGTTTACAAATTGAGTGATATTGATCATCAGTTTTTGCATGCAGTCTTGAATGACAAAGCATTGATGTGCCCAACGGGCTGATGTAGGAACTGTAAGAGCACAGCCTAGACCTATTCCTGCAGAGCTTACTAAAGCAACGGCACGATTTTTTGTTATTTGATCAATAATATTTTTAATTGGTTTGAGCCATTTATAATTGAAAAATGACAGAAGCACTCGTCCGACTCCACTTTTGTAGTGAGTTGCCCATTTGTCTAGTTTTTTAGGAATAGTGAGGTCTCCTACTCTCATTGCGCTGTATGCAAGCAAGGTTGCGGCGCCGAGTACTCTAGAAACAACATGGCCGATGCGAGTTTGGTGTCCGACGAGACTTTTTATACAAAGAAGGTTGGGATATTTATTTAACCACCGAAATCCAGGCAAATTAAAGTAAAATTTTCTCGATGCATGTTTAAAATTATCGATTCTCCAGAATGAAAGCATCACATTTTCAGCCGATTGGGCTGCGGCAAAAATAGTTTGTAATCGAGCAGTTAACTGTTTTTGTTTGATAAAAAATTTTATGATCTGTTGGCGTTGCGAAAGTACGTCAATATCATCTGTTGGCGTTGCAAGAGTGTACAAAACGGAAATGGTGCCAAGCTCTAGATTGGTTTTATCGATTATGCTACCAACATAAAGTTTTCGGTTGCTGTCGCCACAAAAAAGGTTCAGATCTGTCCAAGTCATTGGACCGGTAAAGACGGAGGTCTCGGGTGTTGCCTTTCTTGCTTCAACTTTTTTCATAAACTCAAAAGCATTAATCCGTTTTGCTCTTGGCTTTGGTGTAATTCTTTTTTTTACACTGTTTTTCAAAAAAACAGCATAATCCTTTTCTTCCCACTCTTCTTCGTGCCACGGAAATGCAGGCATGTTGGCGTTGGCAATTTTATCTATAAGTTTTTTTTCCTGATGAGAAGTTTCAGGGGCTGCTTGATGAATGCACGGTATAAGGGCTGCAAGCAGTACAGCAACTTTTAATTTGTTAGTAATCATTGTGTAGCTTCCTTTTAATAGTAGTTTCTAATTTTTTTCTGCACTATGATCGGTTAAATCTAGTTAAGAATCAAACCAGAGTTGTGAAGGATTATGTCTTTTTCTGAATTTCATCAAAAAAGACGTCTGGGAATTTCATTATTTCGTGCTGACGTAAAACAGTTATCAGGATAGGATATTTGTACTTTGCTGCAAGGGCGTTGTGTACTTGATGATTGTTTTTCTTTGTCTCGAGTGGAATGGTTATGCATTTTTTGTCAAAAAAGAGAGTCTCAAATAGTGAGCCAGCTCCTGATCGGCAGATTACCAGATCAGTCGCGTGGTAAAATGGTTCGAGATTGTCAAAGAAGGGGGCTGATATGTTGCGGACTCCCAAATTTTCATAAATTTTTTTCCAGTCAGTTGTGTCTATTGCCCCTGTTTGATGGATGATTTGAATATTTTTTATTTTATTTTTTCGGTTTGTTATCCATTTTTTGATGAGATTATTAATAAAAATGGAACCTTGAGATCCTCCCAGAATAAGGATTGTTTTTTTATTTGGATCAAGATTGATTTGTTCGCGGGCTTTCGCGGCAGAGAGATCTGTGTTGTTTAATTGTTTGTATCGAATTGGATATTTCACAAAACAGCACTTGTGAGAGGGGAAACATTGTTTTGTTTGTTCAAAACAGGTTGATATTTTTTTTGAAAATGGGGCCAAAAACTTTGTTGCTTTTCCCGGCTCAGCATTAAGTTCGAACAGCTCGATTGGTATGCGCAACGTCCATGCGGCAAGACAAACAGGAAGTGAAATGTATCCTCCAGTGCTGACCACTTTTTGGACTTTCTTTTTTTTGAGCCAAAAAAGTGCAGAGAAAAATGAGCGAAAAAAACGCCAGAAAAAGATTGGAAGTCTCCATGGTTTGCGAATTGGAACGTTGCCAAGCTTTAAGGGTATGTGCCAGTTGACCATTTGTGAAGATCCAGCAATATGTTTATCCAGTGTGCTGCTTGCAGAGAAAAACAGAACATTTGTAGCTGGATTTTTTTGTTTTTCTTTTTGTGCCAGGGTAAGTGCAGGAATAATGTGTCCGCCTGATCTACCGGCAACAAAGCAGGTTGTTTTTCTGTGAGTCATCAATCTCATTTTTCCAAAGTTTTACTGTTTTTTTGTATTTCTTTTTTTTCTTCTTATTGTAGGTGAGTTTAACAACGCGTTCCATGCATGAAACACCTCGCTCTATTTGGCCAGATTTTTTGTACAATTTGGCAAGATGTTTCATAATTGTTGCATCGTTTGGTTCTTGCTTGGAAATTTTTTCAAGGAGTGCAAGAGCTTTGTCGTACTTTTGTTGCTTGTAAAAAATCAGTGCTTGCGTGTCAAGAAAGTGCGGATTGTCTGGATATTGTTTAAGAGCGGCATTCACTAGTTTCTGTGCTTTTTTTATATTTTTCCCGCGTGTGGTGTAGTGGTATGCGAGCAAGTTCAGAAGTGGGGCATAATCAAGACCTAGTGAATAACCTCGCTCAAGTATCGTTTGCATTTTTGCAAACTGTTTTTCTTCGTAATATAGAAGACCCAGTTGAAATAAAATACTGGTTTGTAATTCTTTATTATCAGTGAGTTCAAGAGCCTTTGCATTGTAGGCTATTGCTTCTTTATTTCGTGCTACTCTGGCGAGCATATCTGCAAGATAGAGCATCGTTAAGAGGTTTTTCGGATATATTTTTTCTATTTCCTGTAGTGTGTTTATAACAAATTTGGAATCGAGTCCTGTGAAGAACAGAAGATGGAGTGTTTCAAACCAAAGACTATTTGTTGGATCTTCAATTATCCATTGTTTAATTAATGTTGCGGCTTGCTTATATTTCTTTGTTGCACCAAGAAGTTGAATTTTAAATAGTCGTGCATGTTCATTGTGTTCTTGCTCTGCAAAGCTATCGTCTAGTCTTTCAAGAGCTTCCTTATATTTTTTTTTATTTAGCAGATTTATGAGTTTGTTTCGATATGTTTTTAATTTGTCAGGGGAAAATTTCGGATGTTTTTTTATAAACTGAGAAAAAATTAGTTTGAGAAGTTTTGCTTCAATCGCTTTGAGCAAAAGATGCCCTGCTAGGTTTCGTGTTTTTGATGAGGCAAGTTCAAGGTAGTTTCCATAACCTTTGATTGCGTTTTTTATATCGCCCTGTTTTTCTTTGAGTTGTGCAAACAAAAACCACCCCATTTCAAAACGTGGCTGCATACTGAGAGTTTCTTCGATGCTTTGCAATGCCCTTTTTCGATCACCCATTTTCAAGTATAAGCGAGCTTCTAAAAATCGAAATACAAAGTTGCTGGCTTTTTTGACGGCTTTGTTTAAATAGGACTGAACAACTTTGATTGCTTTCTCTAGTTCTTTTTTCATGCGTTCTGTTTGCTTGAGTCGTTCGAAATTGTCAGCAAATTTTTCGTAAAACTGAGCGAGAAGAAATGCAACTTCCTGATCGGTTTTATGCTTTTCGTTTAGTTTTATAAGAAGGTCCATTGCCTTGTTAACTTTTCGAAGTTTTGCATAGGTTTTTACAACAATTAATCCTGTCTCTGGTGTTTCCAAAATAAGTTTGTACAGTTCTGGTTTTTTATTGAGGAGTGCAATAATTTTTTGAAGGTCATTGTTTGCATAGTGTGCCCCAATGAATAAAAGGTATGGACCAGGGCTTTGCACTTTTTGTACGACTTTGGTGAGCAATTGTGATTTCTTTTTTGCATCTTTTGACGTGAGCATACCTGCTTTAACTGCGATTGTGTAAGGGTTTTCGTCAATATACATTTGGCTTGAAATGGCTTGAGCATGGACATGTACTGATTCGCCTAAAAAAAGTAACATAATAAAAAAGAGACGTTTATTCATATTCACTAGTCCTTTTCTTGATAGCAACGAGTAAGAAAACGCTTCATAGCAGCGGCAAGGTGCTTGTCTTTTATTTTTTTGAGGGCGATCTTTTCTTTTGGTGATATGGTGATATTTTTCAGCTCTTGCCTTTTTCTTTTTTTTTCATTCCCGAAGTCACTTTTGGCAACGGGTGTTTTTTTGATGCCGCTTTGTTTAAAGCGTAGACGTTTAATGCGAGGTTGGTCCAGTTTTTGGTTAATTGCCCTGAGCAATACAGGAGAAAGAAGGTAAAGTTCTTGTAACCAACATGCATCTGCAACGCTCAGTACAAGGCAATTATCCTGTATTTTCTCAAGAGTGACCTTTGTTTTTAGATTTCCAATAACAGATGGCCAGTTGGCCAATAAGTCGATTTTCCAGTTATTTGTCTGTTTTAAGACAGAAGGAAGAAGTTCCTTTAATTTTTTTGCCATGAATATTAATGTACTCAAGCGTAGGGCAAAAGTTGAGGTATTTTATTGTTTTTTTGCTTAAATAAAGGGTTGCATGAATTAAATATACAGCAATTGTATGTTATCTATTTATATTTCAACGCTTCATTTTTTCTCAGAATGCTTTTTCGTTTTCTCAGAATGCTTTTTCGTTCATATTTGAATTCTGCTATCAATTATAACAGTACATATTTATTTCTAATTTTTGAAATAAAATATAGTGATCTATTTTATAAGGCAAATGATTCCTGAGTTTTAACATGCATTCAGATGATTGTTTTTTGTCAGATCGCATATTTTGTTCGGCTGTGTTATGAATAGTGAATGTTTGTGTATTAACAATGGAAAATTAATGGAAAAAGATTTTGAGTCACTGGCGCATACTGCGGACATAAAACTACGGGTTTTTGGAAGCACATTGAAAGAGCTTTTTCGCAATGCGCTTGTTGGAATGTTTCAAACAATCGAACCGCGTGTGCAGGGGTGCGAGGAAAAAAATGGACGGATTACTTGTGATCAACTTCCCGATCAGAATTCAATAGAGGTTTCAGCTTCGGCGCAAGATCTTTTACTGGTCGATTTTTTATCTGAGGCTTTATACCTTTCTGACGTACACAACCAGGTTTATCTTGATGCGCAGATTCATGAGCTTTCTGAAACATTTGTTCGGGCAACTGTTTTTGGGGTGCCTGTTCAGGGATTTGGAATAGAAATTAAGGCTGTCACTTATCATGAGCTTGAAATCAAAAAGGTTGATGGTTTGTGGCAAGCGATCATCGTTTTTGACATATAAAGGAGAAAAAGGGGATGTCGGAAAAAGCAATAATGCGCGAAGATTTAGTAAAAATCACAGACAATCTTTACGAGATACCAAAATCGTTTCGCTCTGATATGCGTGTTCCAGCTCGTGTTTATATGAATGAGGCGATGATTGATGATGTGTTGGGTGATAGATCTTTGTGGCAGCTGGTAAATGTGGCAACTTTACCGGGTATACAAAAATATGCGATTGCTATGCCGGATATTCATCAGGGTTACGGTTTTCCAATTGGAGGTGTTGCGGCAACTGCAATTGGTGAAGGCGGTGTCATTTCACCTGGTGGCATCGGTTACGACATTAACTGTGGTGTTCGGTTACTGGTTGCAGATGCAAGTTCTGCGGAACTTAAGCCACAAATGCAAAATATTGCAACTGAAGTTTTTAAGGCTGTTCCTTCAGGTGTTGGTAAAGGTGGAAAGTTAAAGCTGACAGAAAAAGAGATAGATAAAGTACTGATGAATGGCGCCAAGTATATGCTTGAGCGAGGGTATGGAACATTACAAGACACTGAGTTGTGTGAAGAAAAAGGATGTATGCCCGGTGCAGATGCTTCTCTTGTTTCTACTCGGGCAAAAAAGCGTGGTCTGGACCAGCTTGGTACGCTTGGATCTGGAAATCACTTCCTTGAAATGCAGGCTGTCGACAAAATTTACGATGTTGAAGCTGCAAAAGCGTATGGTCTGCAAGAAGGTTCGGTTACGGTGATGATTCACTGCGGATCTCGTGGGCTAGGTCACCAGACTTGTACGGATTATGTAAAGTTGATGATGGAAAAAATGGAAGGTTGGGACTATCAATTGCCGGACAGGGAACTAGTTTGTGCACCGTTTTCATCTCCGGTTGCGCAGGATTATTTTGCTGCAATGGTTGCAGCGGCGAATTTTGCCTGGGCAAATCGTCATGTTATTGCACATTGGACACGTGAAGCATTTCAAAAAGCGCTTGGAAATGGTGTTCGGTTGTCGATGGTTTATGACGTATCGCATAACCTTGGGAAAGTGGAAGAACATTTGATCGATGGAAAAGAGAAAAGAGTTCTGATGCACAGAAAAGGTGCAACCCGTTCGTTTGGCCCTGGAACTCCAGAGACTCCACAAAAATATCGCTCAGTTGGTCAACCCGTGTTAATTCCTGGAACAATGGGAACGGCATCATATGTTCTTGCTGGAAAAACGGAAGGCATGGAGCAGGCGTTTGGTTCGTCTTGCCATGGAGCAGGAAGAAGACTATCACGAACAAAAGCGAAAAAGATGGTTGGTGGTCAAGAGTTGCGAGAAAAGTTAGAAGCTCAGGGGATTATTATTCGTTGTGCTTCCGATCGAGGATTGGCAGAAGAGGCGCCAATTGCTTACAAAGATGTAGATAATGTCGTGAGCATTGTTCACGAAGCAAAACTGGCTCGCAGAGTTGCGCGACTCAAACCTCTTGCTGTGATTAAAGGTGGTTGATGCGTTCTGTATTGTTGAGCGCTATTCTTCTTGACTGTTAGATTTTTGCAAATGTTGTGCTTGCAGGTAAAAATTTTTCCAGAACAGCTTGCTTCCTCCTGGCATTGGAGGATTTTCTAGTGCTATTTTTATAAGGGCAACCATTTTTATTGTTGCTTGGTTGGTTAGGTTGTTTTTTTGTTTTAATAGCCAGTGGGCAAGAAGATTATTCAACTGTTCTTGTGTCTCACGCTCGCTAGGGTTTTGCTCTGAAAGAATTTTGAGAAACGCTGAAGGAGCACAGGAAATATTGTTAAGAAACAGGTGCGCAATGTTCCCTTCCTGTGTTTGTCCCTGTTTGTAAAGGGAGTATGAAACGCATCGAGATCGTATTGTAGGCAAAATTTGTTGTGCACGTTCGGTAAGAAAGAAGAAATGATACCCTGGAGGTGGTTCTTCAACCGATTTGAGTAGACTGTTCGAGCATGCAGGTGTTAAAAAATCAGCTTTTTGAATGATGAAAAAAAAGTGAGCACCCGATTCAAGCTCAAATGCTATATTTTTAAAAATAGGTTCTAGTTTTTCTAGGGTGTAGTTTTTTTCAGGTTCCAACCAAACTACAGCATGATGTTGTTTATGATCTACTTGCATACAGTCGACACAAGTTTCGCATCCTCTGTTTGTGCATAACTGTTTTTTTATTGTTTTTTTTGCGTGTTCGACCGTGGTTTCGCATGGACCGATTAAAAGTTGTGCCGGTGGAAGGGTGAAATTGTTATTCATTTTTTTCGTCTTTTATAATGACAGTTTTATCTGTATGGTTCGATACTTTTTTATTTTAACTCTCGAAAAAGTTTCGAGTTAAAGCAAAAAAACTCACCATTAACGGAGGGGGATTTTTCCATTTTACCTCTTCCCGTTCGTGCCACTCGATATCTGTGCTTCGCACAACTTCGGATGGTTGGGGTACCTGCCCTGAGCTTGCCGAAGAATCTCCCCCCCGTTCGTGGTGAGTGTTCTTCGTAGCTGAAAGCGAAGAAGAATGTATCGAACCATTTTAGTTTTGTCTATTCCTTAAAAAATTTATTATATTTGCGTGAGCAATTTTGTGTAACATCTGTTCTGATTGTTCGCCATCTAAAATGATGACATCAGAACGGTTTTTAAAAATGGTATCAAAACCCTCAACTACCTTTTTTGTAAATGCTTCTTTTTCTTTTTCAATTGATGTTGGTCGGCCTTTTCTTTTTTTCAAACGCTCTACAGCAGATGTGGTAGAAACTTTTATGTAAAGTGTAATGTCTGGCTTGACGCATTCCATTACCCACTCGTTGATTTTTTTAATTATGCCCAGATCAAGTCCTCGTCCGTATCCTTGATATGCAAGTGATGAGTCAGCCATTCGATCGGAAATAACAATTTTTTTGCCGTACAGTTCCGGTTTGATAACATCTTGAATGTGTTGTGCGCGGTCTGCAGCGTACAATAAAAATTCCGTTTTATCGCACATTGGATAAGGTTTCTCTTGCAGTGCGGTGCGAAATTGTTTGCCGATTTTTGTGTCGCCAGGCTCGTAGGTGAGCACAACAGGGAACTTTTCCTTTTGTAGAGAATCGCGAAGCTTGTTTGCGAGAGTTGATTTTCCCGAACCGTCTATGCCTTCAATAGAAATCAAAAATCCCTGTTTTAATTTTTTCATGATTTTTTTTGGTAAGTTCTTTTTCTTTTTTTTGTTGATATACAGTCCATTTTTTTATTCTATAGTAAATGTGATATTTTTGTACTCGGTGGTGATATATAAAAAATATAATAAAGATTTTATGAAAAAAATTGTTATGAAGCCTGGTTGTACGTCATGTGGCGCATGTGAATTTAATGCCCCGGATGTATTTGAGGTGACAGATATCTCGAGAGTAAAAGATGGTGTGGATGTAGAAGAAAAAAAGGAACAAATTGAGCGGGCAATACAAGGATGTCCTTTCGGTGTGATTGCGTGGTATGATGATGAAAAATCCTGAATGGAAGCTTTTTGACCTTCGGAAATTGCAATCAAAAAATGAAGAAGAGCGTTTTGATATTTTTTCCGAATCAATTTTGAATGATGAGGGAGATATCATATTTGGAGGGCAGCTTTTGCAGAGGGCTGCGAGTATATTCCCAGATAATGTTGCATTGATTTATAACGACCGTCATATTTCGTATAAAGAGTTGTATCAGCGATCGATTTTATTTAGCAAAAAACTTTTGTCCCATGGTATTAAGCCTGGAGATAGAGTTTTGCTTTTTATTCCTAACTCTTTAGAATTTTACCTTGCATATTTTGGCATTTGGCAGATAGGTGCGGTTGTTGCGCCGCTCAACATTTTTTTAAAAGAGCGTGAGCTAAAACATATTGTTCATGATGCTCAACCAAAATTGATTGTTACCCTTTCAGATAGGGTTGATTTATTCCAGGATGGCGGGTTGCCGCCCATTTTGACGGAAAAGGATATGAATATTGATGGAGAACTTGCTGAATATGGTGAGGACTTTCATGTTCGTTGCCTGCCGCCAGATGATCTTGCAGCTCTTTTGTATACATCAGGAACAACCGGGCTACCAAAAGGGGTTATGCTAAGTTCAAAAAATATAATGAAAAACGTGGTTCAGATTCTTGCTCGAATGCCACTGAATCAATCGCAGCGTATTTTTTGTGTTCTTCCTTTATTTCATAGTTTTGCACAGAATACGTGCCTATGGTCGGCCTTTTTTTCTGGATGTACTGTTGTTGTTGTGCCCAAAATTGGTCGTAGAGCGATTTTAGAAGGACTAAAACACAAGCCAACCATTTTTTTAGGTGTCCCTGCATTGTATGGTCTTTTGTGTTTGCTAAGAAAAGCATCATTTCCATCTGTGAGCTATTTTATTTGTGGTGGAGATGCATTGCCTGACAAAATTCGAGCTGCATTTGAATTAGTATACAGAAGGAAATTGTGCAACGGTTACGGGTTGACTGAGACATCGCCACTTATTTCTGTTGACCTAGAAGATGTTTTTGAGCCAACGAATAATGTAGGCAGACCTGTGCTTGGTGTCTCTTGTGTTATTAAAGATGACAAAGGAAATAATTTGCCCGAAGGTCAGATTGGAATTTTGTGGGTTAAAGGTGATAATATCATGCTGGGTTACTACAATGCGCCGGAAAAAACAGAAGACGTTTTGCGGAATGGATGGTTTTGCACAGGTGATTTTGCAATGTTTGATCGACAAGGAAAACTTCTGATTTGCGGAAGAGATAAGGACTTGATTATCCACAAAGGGCTCAATATTTATCCTCAGGAAATTGAAAACGTTTTGATTGGACACATGGCAGTGTTATACGCCGGTGTGATTGGGGTCGTTGATGAAACGCAGGCGGAAATTCCAGTAGCATTTGTACAGTTGCATGCAAAAGAGAAGGAGGATTCTTTAGAGCGAGAGCTTATTGATTTGTGCAAAAAAAATCTTGCTCCATATAAAGTTCCTCGGCGGGTTGTGTTTGTTAAAGATATGCCGCTTACCGCAACCAACAAGGTGGACAAAAAGGTACTTCGTGCGCAATTTGCTGAAAAAGAAGATGAAACCTAAGAAAAAAAAGATTGTTCATGTTACCTCAAGCTTAAGAATTGGTGGGGCCGAGGCCGTACTTTGTGATCTTATAAAGGGACTTGGAAACGAACAGTTCGAGCATCATGTTATTTATTTTCATAGAGGACGACGAGAGCAGCAGGTTCGACAATTAGGTGTTCAAACTTATCAAATTCGCGGATTGTTTTCTCTGTACGATCCCGTTTTTTTTTACCGCTTGTGGAAGTTGATTCGTTTGTTAAAGCCTGACGTTATCCATTCTCTTTTATGGTCTGCAAATGTATCGAGTCGACTGGTTGCTCAACTACTTTCCATTCCGCATGTTTCTGTTTATCACAATAATATCGACCAAGATGGAAGACTAAGAAACTTATTGGATAAGGCGACAAGGATTATTTCGGAAAGATTGGTGGCCGTTTCTGATGAGGTTGCCGAATCGATTGTAAAAACGGATCTTCGTTTTTCAAAAAAGAAGATCATTGTTATCAAGAACGGAGTTGATGCAGATGAGGTTCGAGAAAAAGCAGAGCATGAGCGAGTCTCTCGGGATATTCTCGGATTGCCGGAAAAATGCTTTGTCATAGGTTCTGTGGGGCGTTTTTGCCCTGTGAAAAATTATCCGCTTCTCATATCAGCTTTCGCTAGCCTTGTTATTAAGTCCGATCAGGCTTATCTCGTTTTAGTTGGAGTTGGTCCAGATGAAGAAGCCTTGAGGGAACAGGTTCGGAAGCTGAAAATTGAGGACAGAGTTATATTTATTATTGGACGATCCTCATATGGTTATTTTTCCCTTTTTGACTGTTTTGTTCAATCTTCTGATAAGGAGGGAATATCTATAGCGCTTCTAGAGGCGATGTCGTGTGGCATTCCTTGTGTTGCTACCCATGTTGACTCCTGTCATTCTGTTCTTGTATCAGGAAAAAATGGGCTTGTTGTAAAGGCTGGAAAAATCCAGGATCTTCTAGATGCGATACGTCGATTAGAAGAGGATTATACCCTTGCTCGAAGGTTGGGGCAAGAGGGAAAAAAGTTTGTTGATATTGAATTTGGTCTTGAGCGAATGGTTCAGAATTATAAAGATGTTTTTGATTTCTAAGAGAAATTTGTTTTTCGTAAATTTGGTCAAGCTTGACCGCTTTTTTTATTAATTGTAAAATTCTGATTGATATTTGGGTAAAGTTCCAATGTTTGACAAATAAGAGTTGATTTTTGTGCTCACTTTAGCTAACCTATTGGAGACCTGTGATGGCAAGAGCCCATTGGTCTTTAAAAAGATAACCTCCATTTCCCCTGTCCGTGACGTTCTGTCTGGATGGGGGTAAAATTTTTCAGGAGTTATGAAGAGACTACGAAAGCCGCATATTCGTGGAGGTCGTTTTTATAATCACAAAGATGAGAATCGATGTGCTTTTTTTCTTCATTCCCTTCAAATGTTATTTCGGTATTATGCTCTGTTGAAAAAGAAGCCTTCTAAGGGTGAGGCTTGTTGGGTTGATATTACAGATACTTTGCGTTGTTCGATTAATCCAGTGATAACTTGGATAGGGCATGCTTCATTTTTGGTGCAACTTGGGGGTGTAAATATTCTGTTAGATCCCATTTTTGGAGATGTTTCCTTTTTTTATCGGCGTATTCTGCCCGTTGGTTTCTCGATTAATCAGATTCCAAAGATTGATTTTGTTTTAATATCGCATAATCATCGAGATCACATGGATGCTCCCAGCTTGCTTGCGATTAAAAAACAGAATGAGTCGGTTACTGTTTTGGTCCCAAAGGGGGACAAGGCGTGGTTTGATAGAAGGCGTTTTGCACAGGTGCATGAGCATACCTGGTGGGAGCAGCGATCATTCAAAATTCATGATCAAGACTCACGTGAGATTATATTTACTTTTTTACCGGCAGCCCATTGGTCCCAGCGAGGACTTTTTGATCAAAACAGATCATTGTGGGGGAGTTGGATGATTGAATGGGGGGATAATCAGATCTATTTTGGGGGTGATAGTTGTTATTCTACTCATTTTACGGAAATTTCTCGGGAATTTTCTGATATCAACATGGCTTTGTTGCCGGTAGGTCCGTGTGAGCCTCGAGGCTGGTTGAAAGAGACTCATTTGGGAGCAGAAGAAGCTGGTCAGGCGTTTTTAGATCTTGGTGCGCAGCATATGATACCTATGCACTGGGGAATGTTTCCTTTTGGGGTTGAGCATTTTGATAATCCAATCAAGCTTATGCAGTTGTGGTGGCAAAAAAATCAAAAAAATTTGAAGGATCGGCAATTGCATTGCGTCAAGGTCGGTCAGCCAGTTCTTTTTGACAAAGAGAGTGTTGTCATTCAGATGAGCGATCAAAAAAAAGAAAAATAAATACGAAGTACTAGATTTATTGAATCCTCAATCCGCGAGTTGGTATAATTTCAACTAGGATTAATAATGTAAGGGGATGGGGATGAAGCTCAAGAAAAAGAAACTGTTTTTTGCGGGAGTTTTACTGTTCAGTTCTGTGTGTGGGGCTCGGGTAACTCGTCGTGTTGTCATAAAAAATGGAATGGATGTTCCTGTTCTTATTAGATATGTGGTTCCAAGTGTTGCTAAGTGGAGAAAGTTTGAGCAAAAAAGCGAATTGCTGTTTGCTGGAGAAAGTATAGATATCAGCTTTCCAAAAGCATACGCGGAGCGCGAATGGATTGCCATTGATGGTCCAGGAGGAGAACTTTTAGGAACAATAAGAACAGACAAAGCGTGTGTTTTGGATGCCAAATCAAAAAAATGTAAGAAAAAAACTAAAGTAACGGTAACTGGCACAGGATTGTCTGTAGAGCGATAGACGTCAAAACGGGCTGCTTTGGGGGCGGCAAGGGGGGCTCATGGGGAATAGAGCGGGACGTTTCGTTTTTGCTATTCTTTTTTTATCTGCTAATTGTGATTCATTTATTTACGAAGTTTCTGTTCTTAGAAAGTGGAATGGAAAGCTTGGGAGATACAGTTATTTTGTTGGATTGAGTGATTTTCATGATAGAACAAACAAGGTGAACGAAGTTCAGATACGTGATTTACAATCGATTCTTTTTAACTGTTCTTCTAATACTATTAAGGTGGGGTCGGAAAATATTAGTTCCCCAAGTAAAGGACGACGTGCATCGTGCGGGCGTTTTTTTGTACATGCACGAGGGGGTGTGCTCGCTGGGTTTGGTCAGACTTGTAAAGAGCTAGGGTTGCCTCTTGAAAACGTAGAATTTAGATATTGTCGTGTTGCGTCACTTGGGCCCGTTCTTAATAATTTAGATTCCGATATGAGAAGCTTTTCTTCAGTTCGGACTATAAAAGTTTCCGATCTTATAAAGGAGGTTGAAGCCATTTGTGGAGAAATTCGTTCATACCAAGATGGTGAATTGTTAAAGGATTTTTATGACAAGTGCATAGAGCGTGTATACAAGCGAATGCGTAACCAGAAACTTTATAAATATAAGGATAAAACGGTGGCTGCCTATTTAGAGTCGACGACAACTCGAAATAACAGAATAAATTTTTTAAAAGAGTTGCTGACGTTTGATAGCATTTTGATTGATCTGAGGCTTTTACATAGTGTTATTAGTTCGCAAGACAGTTTGAACTATCTTGCGGTGGCAGGTGGTTCGCATATTACGCGGGTTTCTCAGTTGATTTCAAAACTTGGATGGGAATGGGTTCACACTACCAAGCCGAAGTTTGTTCGTGAGTACAAAATTCGTAAATGTCTTGGGGGGAACATTATTCAAGGAAGATATTGCCGAAAGCCAAAACCTGTTGATGTGCGATTGATCGAAAATTTTTTGTAGTCTTTTAATAATATCCTTTGGTCAAATATGCTCGTCCCGAATCCCCAAAAATCATAACTGCGGTATCGCCAGCTTTCAGTTTTTGTTTGTATTTTTGTACGGCGCATGCAACTGCTCCGCTACTTGGGCCTGCAAGGAGACTATGTTTTTGAGCCAGGGTTTTGAGCATTGGAAGTGCCTGTTCATCAGAAATAGGTATGATTTCGTCTACTACATCATGATCAAGAACGTCTGATTCAAAGTCTATTCCGATTCCTTCAACCTTGTATGGTTGTGGATTTCCTCCTGTTGAATACAGGGAGTTAGCGGCATCGATCGCAATTATTTTAATGTTGGGATTTTTTTCTTTCAAATATTTTCCTGCGCCACTAATTGTTCCTCCAGTCCCAGCGCCGGCAAAAAAGTGTGTGATGTTGCCGTCTGTTTGTAGCCACAGTTCTGGCCCGAGAGAATGATAGTGTCCTTGCGCGTTTACTACATTAAAATATTGGTTTGGCATAAAAGAGTTGGGTGTTTTTTTATGTAGAGCTACAGCTTGAGAGTGATAGCTTTCTGGGTCTTCAATGAATTTTGTTGCTGGACACATAACAACCTGTGCGCCGTATGCTTGAATAGTCTGTAATTTTTCTTGGCTGATTTTTTCTGAAACAGTAATGATGACTTTGTATCCCTTTAACTTTCCGATCATAGCAACGGCAATGCCGTGATTTCCGGACGATGCATCTATAATTGTTCCGCCTGGCTTTAAAATTCCTTCTTTTTCCGCAGTTTCAATCATGTAAAGAGCTGAACGGTCCTTCATGCTACCGCTTGGGTTAAAATATTCTAGTTTTGCGTATATTGAAGCGGGTGTTTTCAAATCTACTTTTACTAAAGGTGTATTCCCGACAGCGTGTAGCATGCTTTTGTATTTCATGGATGAGCTTCTCCTTGAGGATCAAATTGCGAACAAATTTTTTGCAGTATAACGCGCTTGCCTCTTGCTGTCACGAAGTACAATATTTTTATTTTAGTAGTATCCCTTGGTCAAATAGGCTCTACCGGAGTCTGCAAAGGTCATTACTGCCAAGGCATCAGCCGGAAGATTTTTTACGTAATTTTTAGCAACATAAGCAACAGCTCCGCTGCTCAAGCCTGCTAGAATGCCGTATTTTTGTGCCATTGGTTTGAGCATGGAAAGTGCCTCTTTATCACCGACTGGAATGATTTCATCAATTGTGTCTTGATCGATTACGGGAGAGTCGGGGAAGTTTAGGCCAAGTCCCTCAATTTTGTATGGACAAGGGTGGCCATCGGAAGAGAGAATAGAACACTTGGTATCAACTGCTATCACTTTAATGTCAGGGTTTTGCTCTTTTAGAAATAGTCCGGATCCACTTGCGGTTCCTCCTGTTCCTGCGCCTGAAAATAGGTGTGTTATTTTTCCGTTTGTTTGTTTCCAGATTTCAGGCCCGGTCGACATGTAATGTGCCCGTGAATTTTCTGCGTTGAGGTACTGGTTTGGCATGAATGAGTTAGGCGTGTTTTTTTGAATTTCTACTGCTTTGCGATGATACTCTTGTGGGTCGTCTTTAATTTCTACAACTACAACATCTGCCCCATAAGCTTTGATTGTTGCCAATTTTTCTTGACTGATTTTATGTGGTACGGTCAAGATAACGTTGTATCCTTTTGCCGCTCCAATCATAGCAACCGCTGACGCATGGTTACCTGAAGATGCGTCGATAATGGTTCCCCCAGGTTTGAGCATCCCGTTTTTTTCAGCGGATTCAATTAAATAAAGTGCCGATCTAGCTTTGATGCTATAGCTCGGATTGAGATACTCCAATTTTGCATAGACTGACGCTTTTGTATCAAATGGAATTCTAACCAAAGGTGTGTTACCGATTGCTTCAAGAATATCTTTATACATCTTTTCCCCCTTTGTCACATTTGTTGAGGATTCTTATTAAAAAGACATAGCAGATAATTGTTTAAAGAATCAATGCAATGGTATTTTTTTAAAGGTGATATCTCAACTAATATGGTTCGATACATTTTTCTTCGCTTGCGGCTACGAAGAACACTCTCCACGAACGGGAGGGGATAAATTTGATGAACGAAGTGCCGGCATTTCTTGTATGGAAATGCCGGCACTTCGTATTTTTGCAACATAGGTCTTTGTTTTTTAGTTTTGATCTTTCTCCTCATAGCCATAAAGCCAAATTTGTTCTTGAAATTTCATGATGCCACCAGGCAAATGTTTGAAAAATTTTTTTATATTTTTGAAAGTAAGATTTTTAAATGGTTCAATCTCGCTTTCAAAATCATCATCTTCATTTACTTTGTGGCCACATCCATGAGCGATTTCTTCGTATACATCACTTGATATTTTTTGTATTGTTGAGAGCTTTTTTTTAACGTTATTGTAGAGTTTCATCATTCCAAAGGTAGGTGTTGTTGGGATAGATAATAAAAAAATTAAAGTGAAGAATCGTTTCATATGTTTTTCCTTTTTGTTGTGTGATTATAATTAATTCGTTTATGTATAACACATTGTTAGACAAGATGAAAGATGCTTTTTGCTTGCAGTTTTTTAATGGTTTGTTGACTTTTTCTAATTGTTTTTTCTTGAGTTAATTTAGTTTTTGATAAAGATCAACATGCTGTTGTACCATTTCTTGATCGTTAAAATCGTTTAAATTTTCCTGAAAGTTTTGCAGTTTACAAAAAAGTTGTTTGTCGTGCATGATAGAAAGCATGCCTGCAGTCAGGGCGCGAATATTGCCTTGTTGGTATAAGAATCCATTCTCTCCGTGCAAGATAACATCATGGATTCCGCCTGTGTTGTAACTCAAAACAGGGAGCTTTAAAAGACGTGCTTCAATAACAGCACAAGGAAGGCCTTCCCAAAGAGAGCTTAAAACAAACGCATGCCATTTAGCCATAAGTGGGGCGACTTTGTTCTGCCAGCCATGCAGCGTAATCTTTTCTTGTAACTTCTTTTCTGTAATCCATGCTTCAATTTTAGGTCGAAGTATGCCGTCTCCAATAATCTCCAGACGAGCATGCGGATTTTTTTCATGGATGTTTTCAAAAGCTTTCAGAAGATCGAAAAGATTTTTTTGTTCTTTAAAGCAAGCAACTGTTCCAAATATAAAAGGAGCGTTTTTTTGTGGAAAAGGTGTTGCGATACGTGCTGGTTGCCAAAACTGTTTCCAGTCAACCGCAGCTCGAATGATTGAATGTTTTTTTGCAAATCGTGGAAAAAATCTGATTCCGGTTTTGACGTCTTCAGAAGAAACGCAAACGAAGTGAGTTGTTATAAGACTGGTCATAAGCTCCAAAAGGTAAATTCCAAACCAAACAATTTTGTTTTGGTGATTATGAAAAGCGTAGCCATGTACCGTGTGTACTCGCTTTTTAACACGAGCAAAAAATGCTGCCCACCGCCCGAGAATTCCCGCCTTTGTGCTGTGTGTGTGAACTATCAAGTTAGGGTATTGTTTTTTCAGTTTTTTTATTTGTTTAAACAATGCAAAAAAGTTTTTCAGTTCTTGCCATGGCGCTAAAAAAGAAACTTCCCGCTTAAAACTGTCAAGAAGATAGACATGAGATGATTTTGATACCTCGCCGACCAACTTCCCCTCCGACCCGGAAATCAAATGAGACGTACAACCATTTTTTTCAAGGCCATTTTTCAAAGCAAGGCATACTTTTTGTGCTCCACCAAGTTCTAGTTTTGTAATGACATACAAAACCTGGACATCCTTTTTATGCTTCATTTGGTCTACTTTCTGATTTATTGCGTCAATATTGTCAACAAAGTTATCGTGCAAACATTATGAGCATGAACGAGATCACAAGTGAATAAATAGCACTTGTGTCGATCAGTCCTTGCCCGAACATACTTATTTTTGACAGCATCGAGTAGTTTTCAGGGGTGTGTGCAATTTTAGTACAAGCCGCAGAAGCCGTTCTTCCAGAACTTATTCCTGGACCTATTGTGCCAAGACCGATACATAGTGCAGCGGAAAGACACGCAATTCCGTGAACGGGATTGTCTGAGACTTTCGTAATGAGCAATACAAATGATATAACAAGAGCAAAAATGATTGGTGTTTCGATAATTGCTTCACTTACAAAGGTGAATGAAAGAATTTGGTTGTCACTCTTGCGATTTATTCCAAGTCCTTCGCATGCCTTTGCGCCAAATAATGCAAGACCAATAACTGGTCCGATTGATCCTAAACCTATTGCTAGACCACTTCCCAGAAGTCTTAGACTATCAGAAATTGTTGATGCATTTGCCGCTTGCGCTTTGATAAAGATTGCAATGATAAATCCAAAAATAATCGGGGTTTGAATAATTGATTGTGTGATAAGCATGAAGCGTAATATTTTTTTTGCCGCAAAAGGTTGTCGTGCGATAGCGAGGCATGCTGCACGTGTGGGAAGAGCTGATGAAAGGCCTATGGTAAAGCCCGCAAAACAGATTGCAAGCCCGATACCAAGTTCAGCAATACCAAAGTAAATTGTTTTTTCCACTCCTGCTGTGCCAAACAAAATAATAACAGAAATAGTAAGACCAATAATTGCAGCAGTTTCGATGAGTGCCATGCCCAATACTGTTGTATTCATGATGTCGGATCGGGCTTTGGGTTGTCGGTTAATTGCATCAATAGCCGCCATGTTTGCTAGTCCTTCTCCAATGCCTACTGCTACTGAGTTTGCGCCGATGATGCATGCGACGATAAGATAGTGTAAAAGCTCCGCTATTTCCGACATTTTTTTTCACCTATCATGTTAATGTCCTCCTTCGCCTTGTAATGCAATTGATAAGTAGGTAAGGCTAAGCATAGAAAAAACAAAAGCTTGTAAGAAACCCTCAAATAGTCCAAAAAAGAGTGTAATGACAAGATCGATACCGCTGAAAGTTCCAATTATTTCTGTTAACCAAGATCCTTCAATAACTCCAAGATAAATTTTTGCAATAATCAAACCACCAAATATATTTCCAAAAAGTCGAAAGGATAACGAAACAACACTTGCAACTTTCCCCACAATATTGAGTGGAAGCATCAGAAAGAAAGGACTAAAGTATTCTTTGATATATGCCCACAATCCATTTGATTTAATGGCATAAAATTGAATATACAAAAATGAACAGATGCCAAGGGCGAGCGTGGTATTGATATTTGAAGTTGGTTCTTCTATTCCAGGAATAACAGCAAAAAGATTTGATGAGAAAATGAAACAAAATATAGTAGTAATGAAAGAAAAATGTTTGAACGAAAAACTTCCAAGAGTCTGGTTACAAAGATTAGAAAAGTAATTTACAAACGAGGTTGCAAGAAAATAAACAACCCCAGATTTTTTTTTAATAAGCCAGTTTACGGCCAAGAGTAGTACAAGGCTTATTCCAAGAATCTGCCATGTGTGAATGATTGTCTCATAATCGAGATTAAAAAACGGGTGAGTAAGCCCGAAACGAGCAAGTGGTTTCCAAGGTTCTCCCCCAAGGAGGTCAAAGCCTTTCATTTATCGCGGCCTTCTTGTTAAGAACAGTTAGCCAGAATGTTACCAAAAATGATGGTAATAAGAGTATAAAATGGATTGAGGACGAGCGCAATAAATAAAATACAAACAGCCCAACACAAGACAATCGAGTGACCGTTACAACAAAAGAAAGGGCTCTCCTTCCCTTAAAAAGTCCGAAGGAGAGCCCATATACTATTCCTGCTCCAGATCCCAATAAAAGTGATGTTAACATTGTTGAAAGTGTCATTTTAAGTAGATCTTTTTACAGTTTGTTTTTACTTTTTTACAGTTTTTTTATGCCTTTATAGTCGCGCCAGTACTGAGTGATGATTGAAGCGGATCCTGTAATTGCAACAAGACCGTGACGCTCATCGACTGTTGTACGTGCTAATTCAAACGCTTCTTTGAAGTTTCGCGCTGAATAGGCTTTAATCTTCATGCTTTTAAGATCGTTTGTAATTCTTTCAACATCCCAAGTGTTTTCGCCCGATTGTCCCGGTTGAGCCTCAGAAGGACAAACGATGATTTGGCCAGATGTTTTTTTAAAGAAGTAACGAAGTTGTTTCAAAAGTTCTTCAGTGTCTAACTTTGCATTGTTTATGCCTAGAATAATCGTCAAACCTTTAAGGGGGCGTTGATAGTGCAATAATCTGATGCCAAGAAGTAAGTTTTTGAACGCATCAAGGTTATCAGCTGTGTCGAGCATGATAGTTGGTTTTTCTTTATCCAATACCTGGAATCGTGCTGGCAATGTTCCGTGATCCTCTTTCCAAAATTGCTCAAGCGTTTTTTGTGGATTGAGTTCCGCTTGACGTTTTGCTTCTAGCGTTGGGCGGCCACGTTGAGCTTTTGCTTTGGTCAACAAGCTGCCTGATACAACAACAGCATCTTTGCCTGCTATTTGATTTACATAAATGTGCGCTATTCTTTCAGCTAAGGCTGCACAGCGACCGTGAAGTTGCTCGAAAGGGTAGTTGAGTGGCGCAAGTTTACGAATCGGCATTGCCCACTGTCCACCTAACTTGTTTGACAGTTTTAACATATTTTGCAAATTTATTTTGCTCTGATCGGCAGAAATGACCCACGTGCCAGGTTGGATAATACTAAGTGTTTCTTCAATTTTTTTGGTAGTTGTATCAACGTCATCAGGAACCACGCGAGTAATGGCTGCAATTTTTGGTACGCATATTTTGAATAGGTTTGCATGATCATCACAGATCTCAAGAAGTGCGACATCAACTTTGTTTTGTGCAAAATATACAAGAGCCATTACGGTCAAAATTTCATAAGAGTTTGGTTTCAGGTTTTCAGATTCCGCTGCATTAAGTACTTCATTTGCAATGTCGGTAAATACTTTATTTGAGACCGTTTCTCCGTTGATAGCGAAGCGTTCATTGTAAGTCAAAATGTGTGGAGCATAAAATGCACCTACAGACACTCCTTCTTCTTTCAAAAGTTGTGATGCAAAGTGCATAGTTAAACTTTTTCCGTTTGTCCCCGAAACGAGTATGGTATCAAGTTTTTTAGATGGGCTTTGAGCCGCTTTATCAAGCTGTTTTATGCATGTTATGTCATTATTACTGCTTTTTTGGGACCAATTGGCGTCCAAAAACTCGATGATTTCATTATAGCTCCTTTGTTTCCCTGATGTTGCTACCTGTTTGTCTATATCTTGTCGTATGTTCTCCATAGTCCGTCTCCACCATGGTTATTATCATTATTTTTTCAGCTTAGGTCCTGCTTTTTTAGCCTTTTTTGCAGAAAGTACTGTTGGTACGCAATATTCAGCCAAAAATACGCAATTTACCACTTATAATTCAGGATATAGCACCCCTCAAAAATGTCAATCAATAAATTATAATGCCCTCTGGCTCGCATTATTTACAATCCGATAAAAATTTTTGATTGTGCGATGGGCTCTTTTTATAGCTTTTTTTGGGTCTAAATATGCATTTTGGGAGGTAAATGGGGCTTTTAATGGGGGATTTTTGTTTTTCTATCCAAATAATTTCCAGCCAATAAAATTAAGACGGCTCCAGTGCCAATGAGTGCGGCGGAGCCTACAATTTTATATATAGTTTTCAAAACTTTTTTTGCCAGAAAATATGTTCCCGCGCAAACAATAGTTGCACCTCCTAATACAAATACAATTGGATAATCGATTGCGCACTTCATTGCAAAGCCAGTTGCTTCTTTTCCTGCTGTAATGAGTGTTTTTTTGCACAAGTTTTTTATCTCTTGTGTGGGAGCTGATTGTTCAGTGAGTGTTAAAAGTGAATATGAAGCTAATATTATTGCGATAAAACAGAGCTTTGTTGTTTTTGTGACCAATTTTTTCTCCTTGTTGAACAATCGTTGATTAAGTTCAAATCTTGACCCGGCTATTTAAGTATAGCCTATAATAAAAGCGTCAAGGGGTGGATTAATATTTTCATAATTTTAAAAGGGGGAGTGGGCATGAAAAAGATCGGAAATGGATTTACGCTTATTGAATTGATGATTGTGGTTGCGATCATTGCTTTTCTTTCCATTGTTGCGGTTCCAAATTTTTTTAAATTTTTAGCGAAGGCGAAGCGCTCGGAAGCGTATATGAATTTAAGTTCACTTTATACTGCCCAAAAGGTTTACTGGGCGGAACATGGTGAGTATACATCAAATTTGAGCGGAAACGGGGGGCTTGGATGGAAACCAGAAGGTTATAAAAAAGGTGGCGCCGGAGAAAGATTTTATTATACATATGGATTTGGGCAGGGCTCAGAGGGGGTAAACTATTTTACCGGCAAGCTAGAGACATCACACAGCCATATGAACATGACTCGAGCAGATAAAGATGGCTTTGTTATTGCTGCGGTGGGTGATATTGATGGTGACGGCAAACCAGATATTCTAACAATTGATGAGAAGAACAATATCGAAATTATTCAAGACGATTTAGCTTAAGGCAGCTGGATTTCAAAATCCGCCAAAGATAAACAATAGTAGTTTTTCTTGAAGCAAAACATACAAGATTGCTCCGATAGCCAAAAAGGGACCGAACGGAATCCTAACTTCTCTGCTTTTGCCAAAAAGAACAATGTATAAAATTCCAATGATTGATCCTATTGTTGCGCCAAAAAAAAGTGTCATCCAACAACCAACAAAGCCTATGAATGATCCAATAAATGACAGAAGTTCAAGATCTCCTTGCCCAACGCCCTCTTTTCCGGTTAGGCGAAGAAAAATTTTTGATGCTGCATACAGTGCACCGTAACCAAGAATTGCTCCAATCACACTTTGCCAAAAATTGATTGGCAAAAATCCAAGCCACGAAAATAAAAAACCAAGCGGAATTAAAAAGAGAGTGACAAAACGAGAGATTAGCATTGTTTCAAGATCGGAGCGAATAGTTACGATGAGAGCTGAAAAGAAAACGAAATAAGCCATGTGGTAGTGCGGCGGAAGATACCAAAGTGTGAGAAGAGCTCCAGTTGTTAATAGCTCTATAATTGGATAAAAAATAGAAATTCTTTTTTTACAGTAACGACACTTTCCGAGTAAAAAAAACCAAGAAAAAATGGGAATATTGTCATACCACGCAACAGTTCTTTTACAATGAGGACAAAAAGACCGTGCACAGAAAATTTTTTCTCCGGTCACCAGACGATATGCGACAACATTTAAAAATGATCCCCAACAAAGAAGAAAGGGAATCATGAGCAGCAATATTATAATTTGCCTTCCACTTTCAGTTGATCAAATAGAGATTCAAGTCTTCGTTGTTTTTCAAATTGCATGTCATACTTAAAAACCAACTCTGGCGTATAACGATTCTGAATGCTTTGTGAAATCGCTTTGCGTAAGGCTGGTTTGTACAAAATTAAGTCGGGTAGTTTTTTTTGAAAATCTTCTTGTCCTTTGTGAGAACAAAAAAGAACCGCGCAGACACTTTTGTCTGGAGACAGTTTTACGGCATTAATAAAAAGGCCAGACAAGTTTTCGTCGTCTAACAAGATGCGCAAAAAAAATTTGGAGATTTCTTTAAAAAAAAGAGCCTCCTTTTTTGCTCTTCGGATATCTTTTTGCCGTTTATCTATCATACTACCTACTATTTTTTATAGTTTTAGAAGGCCTTGAGATGCCATGCGCATGAAGTTTTGTTTGATTGCTCTCATCAAACGTTTACGTTTTTTTTGCGTTGGAGGCTCAAAGTAGACACCACGCTTCATGTCTCTTACCACACCTTCACGTTCAATCTTTTTCTTCAATTGTCGTAGTGCTCGTTCAACATTGCTATTTACATGAATCTCGATGTTGGATCGCCTTTTCGACATACCTATCTAGCCGCCTTCCCAAAAAAATAAATGGACATATATAAACAAATTATTCTCTATCTAAGAACAATCATTATAAGAAAAAGAGATATATTTGTCCAGATAGGCTATTTTTTATTCCCTGCACACTGTTTGATTTATGAAAAGACTAATATCTAAGTTAGATTAAGCTCGATTTAGAGGGTCTATTCGTTTAAAACGAGAAATTAATTCCAAACATAACCGTGGTACTCCTAAAGACGTTTCTCTGTGAGATTGGAGCCTGCCAGAGAAATCCAAGGCCAACATGTGGTGATACGTCGTAGTTTAGGGCCGTATTGATTATCTGGGCCTTCCATCCAGAGCGTTTTTCTAGCACTTCAGGTTTAAATGCGCCGTCTGCATTATCACATGCTGTAATTTTGTCATTCATATGTTCTATAATCACCCATTGGGCGTAAAATGAAAGCTTCCCTAGAAAATGATGCGCGTTAAGCTTTAGGCCGAAATGCCAGTTGTAACCAGGGTGAATCTCGACGGTTGCTCTGAAGGGATAGATTCCTTTTTGAAGTTTGCTTGTTGGTAGTGGGTAGTTACTAAATGTTTTTTCAAAAAAGTAGTCGAATCCGACGTCAAAGCCGATCTCGATTGTTTCTGTGAAATCTAAATTAATTCCACCCAAAAAACCAAGAGCATTATGTCCATTGTTGCCGAATGGTAATCCAAAGGCCCTCAGTGTTTCTTTTTCGTCTCCTGCTCCAATAGTAAAGCCAGCCGAAAGGTGAGGAATCAAAAGAAATCGAGGCCATCCATCTGCGTCTTTGTTCATTTCGATAGCCTTGCGCCAAAATAGATTAAATCGAATGTCTTCAATTGATGATTTATGGAAATTTTCCAGGCACAGTTCCAGTTCGTCTGCTATTGGTTGTAATTTACACATCAAGTAATTATCAACATCGGCTTTAGAGAGAGTTTGGCATCCGCTTTCTGCCTCGGTGAGATTGTTTGAGCAATCTATAACGTAGTTAATTTCTGATGCGCCACCTTGAACCGAAAAGCATAGATCATCAAATATTCCGATTGAAAACTCAAAACGCAACCCACGTTTGCGGTAGGTTGCAGGAAATTCAAAAAACCCGAATTTTTCTTCGCAGTCGATGTTTGTGGAATCTTCAAGAGGTGTTGTTGGAGAAGAAGTTGGGTATAAAGCTGTGCGAGCCGTTAAAATGGTTGGCGTAAAAGATTTTCCGTCGGGAATGTCGCCCATTAAAAGTCCAATCATTCCCCAGTTCCCGCCGATATTAGGAAGTTTTTTTGAAACGTTATCAATATTTTTCCCGATGTTTGCATTTATTCCAAATGGAGAAATGCTCAGCGCACCCTTGTTTAGTTTATTTTCTTCATTGGTTCTACCGTGCAATTGGTCTTTTACTCGAGTATACAAATAAGAATGTGGTTCAAGTGTTTTATACACGGGAAAATAGTCGCTTCTTGATAGACTTGAATTTGATTGAATTGCTTGACCTATAAATAAAAATATAAAGGCAAGCAGACATTTTTTATTACATAGGGACAACATGTTACTCCTTTCAAGAGTCCGATTTCTTGCTGCAACGAATGCAAGTGCTTTACAAAAAAGGTATAGCACTGTTGGGATCAATGCGTCAATCAATGAGTCAATTTTTATAATTGTTGCCAAACGCTTTGCAAAGCGAAAGCGATCATGGCCAACGCAGTTCCTATGCCGAGAATTGTTTTTATGTTTTGGCCAGAGCGCCATTCTTTTTTGAGTGTGAGAAGTGTAATCATTGAGCTTACATATGCAAAGACGATAAATATTGCTGCTAAGTCAAAAAAAAGTACTAAATTTTTTATTGTTGCAAAGCTGATAAAAACACAAATGCCAATTAACAGAACAGATGTTTTTGGATTAATGATCTGTTTGTTGATAGCTGCGCGAGATATGCTGTTTTTCATTTTTTTGACTAACGAAACCAGAAGATTGCTAGATCCCCAAATAATTGAGTGAATAGTGCCAAGGACGGCAGAAAGAATTGAAATGTGTATAATCGATATGAGCCACGGAGCACTTGGAAATACCAATTTAAGGGTTTCTGACAGCGGTATTTCGGGTGAAGCAAAAAGATTTAGTGGAACTGCTAAAATGATTGATCCAACAAAAAGAATGTACAGTGCGCCAACCAACAATATTGAATATGTCAGAGCTCGGGGAACGTTTTTTCCTGGATTTCGTACTAAATTAAATAGTGATGCGGCAGACTCAAATCCAAAAAAACCGAAAATGACAAGTCGAGTTGATCTCATAACATTACCAAGTCCGTGAGGTGCAAATGGTTTTAGTAGGCTAAAGTCTGCATTAAAAAGACACATCGTGATGGTGGCCAAAACCGGAAATATTGTGCAGCAAATTAAAATTCTCTGACCAAGCTGAGAAAGAGCTGCCCCAAACATATTTACCACAATCAGTATGCTCAAGCAGATGAGTCCTAGTATGGTGGAGCTTGCTTGAGGGAAAAATGTTTGCAAAAGGCGGCCTGCTGTGTGAGTGAGTAGCGAAACAGCAATTGTGAGGCCGATGATATAAAATGCTGCAGACATAACACCAACAATGTGCCCACCCCAAGGTTTTGCGTAGGCATAAAAAGAGCCCTCTCGTGGAAAGAGATGTGCAACTCTTGCAATCGATTGTGCCATAAACCAGACTGAGCAAATAACAAAAAGATACGAAAGTATTCCTGCTGGACCGACGTTTCGTGCTAAAATTGCAGGGGCGGTAAAGATGCCAGCACCGATCATAGCATTCATGCCCGTGATGGTAGCCGTTGCTAATCCGATTTTGCCAGAATTATTGCTTGCCATATTTATTTTCCTGGAATAACACAACTTTTACATTGTAAAAATTTCTTTGTAGAATTGATCTAAGGGTTAATTTTCACACAAATTTTAAATTTTAACAAGAACGATGGACAAATGCGTGTACTATCAAGCTCATTTGAACAGGAAACAATGTTGGTTTTTTGTTGCAGTTTTAAGAAGCTTTGAACATCTTGCATTCGACAGAACCTTGGACAAAGAAACAAGCCTGTTTGAGTTCTTTGTTCCCTCTTCTCAGTGTCTTTTTTTTGAGAAGCTGATGTCTCATTTTGTATCTGAGGGAGTTGTTATTGATTTTAAACAGCTTCCAAACAGGCTTGAAAGTCCAAGTCAGATTGTTTGACTCATTTTTTTGTAATTTCAATCAAGTGCTCTAGTCGTTCGCGTGATTTTTCCGCTCCTAACATTTCAAGTAATTCTTTTATTCCTGGCCCGCGAGTTGCACCCATCAATCCAAACCGTAAAAAAGAAAAGAGAGCTTTCAGCTCGATTTTTTGAGTCTTTGCTTCTTTTTTTAAATTTCCCAAAAAATTGTCTGGATTAGTTATATTACCCAGGCCCTGAGCAACGAGGTTGGCCACCGTGTCGAGCGTTTTTTTATCAAGAGCGGTTGATACTGTTTCCGTGGTGACTTCCGGTTCTTCAAAATAAAATGCAAGAACAGTGCTAACATCTGCCAAGGTTGTCAGATCTGTTTTAACATGCTCAATAAGATTTTTAAGCACGGAAGAATCAAGATCCTTGGCTGCAGTGAATCGATCTACTAAATATGGTCTACATAGTTCCGTCAATTTTTCCGCATCATACTGAGCAATCCATTTGTGATTAACCCAGTTGAGCTTTTCGACATCGTACTTGATCTGTCCTTTTGCGTGCGCATGATCAAAATCTATTGCTTGAGAAAGTTGTTTAAGGGACATTATTTCTTGTTCAAATGAACCGCCGATGATTGCAAGATAGTTGGTGATTGCCTCAGGAAGGTAGCCGGCCTCTCGTAGATCTTTGAGTGCAAATCCAAAGTCTCTTTTTGAAAGTTTTTTTCCGCTGATGTTACACAAGATTGGCAAATGCCAAAATGTCGGAGTTTGTGCTTTAAATGCTTCAAAAAGTACCGCTTGACCAGCTGTATTTGTTAAATGATCTTCTCCCCGCAGAACGTGGCTGATCTTCATTGTCATATCATCAACGAAGTTGGCAAACATGAAGGTGAAAGTTCCATTTTGGCGAGTGATTGGAAAATCAGAAAAATTTTTAAGTTGGAAGGTCATAGTGCCATGCGCAATGTCTTGGATGGTAATATCCTTTTCGTGGTCAAGTTTGACTCGCCAGATAAAAGGTATTCCGGCCGCAACTTTTTCTTGAATCTGGTCGTCAGGTAGTTTAAGACATGTCCTGTCATATCGGGGAGCTGTTCTGAGCGCTATTTGCCGTTGACGCTTTTGTTCAAGCTTTTCAGTTGTACAAAAACAACGGTAGATAAGTCCCATTTTTTCGAGTTCTTGCAATTTTTGTTTGTAGATCACCATTCGTTGAGACTGAAAGTAAGGCTCAAAAGGACCTCCTTTTTGTGGGCCCTCCGCGTAGTCAAGTTTAAGCCAGCAAAGGTCAGAGATGATCTGCTTTGCTCCTGGATCAAAATTTCGTTCAGGGTCTGTATCTTCGATACGAAGAACAAATGTTCCATCTTTTTGCAACGCAAAAAGATAATTCATGAGCGCAGTGCGGACATTTCCTAGGTGCATCAATCCTGTTGGCGAAGGAGCAAAGCGGACTCGTATACGCGAATCACTCATTTTTTAGTTTCTCCCTGACAAAAATATTTATTATCGACAAATTTAAAACGAAGTTATTTTTCAGTTTACTATGAACCTTCTGTAAGTCCAAGAATGGTAACTAATGATTTTAATAATAACTTTTGACACGCGAAATCACGTTTTGCTAGCTTTTTAGGGGATTCGTAAACAGGGGTGGTAAAAGGGGGAGAGTATTATGGTTTTATGTGTTCGAATTACATTTTCTATCGGGGCGCAAAAGGGTTTTTTGCGCAATTTTGTACTCAAACATGCCAACAAACTTGAGCTTGAAGGGGTCGCGCAATTTCTTGAATCGGACAAGGTCCAGATAATAGCCTGTGGAAAAAAGGATATAGTTGATAATTTTGTTGATCTTATTCACAGTGGAACTAACAAATATAAGCTGGACACCATTGAGCTAGAGCCATTCATTAAGAGTAAGGATTACCGAGGCATTTTTCGGGTTATTGAGTGATAGGTTTCTTTAATCCGTCTTCGCCTAACGGCTATGTCGGACTGCAGAAGGCTGGGCTTCTCCTCCGTAGCTTTATGCGAAGGGGGACCATGCCAAGAGTTTATCCTGAGTAGCGAAGCGTATCGAAGCGTAGCCTTCTACTTCGTGCTTCGCACTACGAAGAACGCAGTTGGCGAAGGCTGGTAGCTCCAAGGGGAATCGAACCCCTATTTCTGCCTTGAGAGAGCAACGTCCTAACCGTTAGACGATGGAGCCATAACTCTCTTTTAGTCTATCCATGGAGGCTAAAAAGACAACACCAAATACCAAGGTGATATTTATTTTTGGTGATCTACTCAAAATCTGAATCTGAGTCCGATTCGTAGATTCCGTTTTTGTAGATATCGTCATAATTTTCATCCTCTTTTTCATCCTTGTTGAAGTTGGATTCAACTTCCTTTTGGGGCTTATCTTTTTCTTGATTAACCAAAAGCTCATACATTTTATTGAGACCTTGGGATATATATGTATGCCCACCATTATGGCAATAAACCGTCAATTGTTTGTTTTTGTTTGACAAATCTTTTAGTTGTTTGTTGTAGTGTGTTCCAACAAGTTCGTCGTTATTGGCGATAGATATAACAATCTTGTAGGGAAGATTCTTATTCTTTTTAACAAGAGTTTTAAGTTGATCAATCAATTGATCTTCGTTTTTATCGTAATAGGTAAACGAATGTAAAGTAAGCTCGGCCACTGTAGGTGCTAAACGTTCCGATGGGGCTATTGAACAGTCTATTGAAGTTGAGAGGAGATTTTTTAAACCTCCCCCCATCGTGTTTTGTATTTTCTCCCAAAGTTTTTTCGAGGATTTTTTTTTCTTTTTTTTTTT
>CAYZEO010000004.1:0-48563 GCA_964477815.1 uncultured Pseudomonadota bacterium
TAGGAATGGTCAAAGGTTTATATTCCTTTTTGTCCATCGATACTCCTGTATCTTAACTATAGTAAAACGTACTCCAATTACTTGGAATACAACTCAACAATCAAATGCTCTTCTATTGGAGCCTGAACGTCAGAACGAACAGGAACCCGAAGAACACGTCCCTTGCGATTGCCTTTGTCTAGTTCCAACCATTCTGGAACCTTGATGCCAATATTCAGTCGCTTATCAACCACTTGTTCAACAAAAACTTTTTTATCTAAAACATTTGGCGCCAATGAAATTTCGTCATCTACAGAAACCTGAAATGACGGCGAATACACTTTTTTGCCGTTAACAAGAATGTGACCATGTACAATAATTTGGCGCGCTTGCGTCCTCGTTGTTGCTAATTTTAAACGGTATAAAACATTATCTAGGCGTCGTTCCAGCATGCTAAGCAAAACCTCACCTGTTGCACCCTCGTCCTGCACCGCTGTTCTGAAAAAACGCCTAAACTGTTTTTCTTGAACGCCATACATACGCTTTACCTTTTGTTTCTCCTCTAGCTGCTTGCCATATTCCGACAGCTTCCGCCCACGTCGAGGAGCTTCTTTCTTAGCAGCAGCCTCACGTTTAAAGGACTGCTCTGTCGTTCCTGGTGATTTTCTCGATTTCATACCTACCTTATCATCATAGCTTTAAAAGTATCTAAAATAACTATCACAAAGAAGTACACTAAAAGCGACGCTTCTTTGGAGGCCGACACCCATTATGTGGAAGCGGTGTTACATCTCTCAAAACAGAAATATTTAACCCCGCCGCATGCAAAGCACGCACAGCAGAGTCCCTCCCAGATCCAGGTCCTTGCAAATTTACCTCAACATTTTTAACTCCAATACCATTCATCTCTTTAGCCAATCCACTTGCTATCTGAGAAGCGGCAAAAGGAGTTCCTTTACGAGAACCCTTAAAACCCAGTCTTCCTGAACTTCCACGAAAGAGCACGTCACCTTCCATAGTTGTTACCGTAATCAACGTATTGTTAAAAGTAGATTTTACGTGCACTACAACAGAATCAACCCGCCTTTTTATTTTTTTTGATTTCTTTTTGTATGCCATCCTGTCCTTTACCACACACTAATTGTTCAAAATTTTATTTTTTGGTAGCAGCCTTTTTCTTAGCAATAGCACGCCCCTTAGGACCTTTTCTTGTACGCGCATTTGTCTTCGTTCTTTGACCACGAACAGGAAGACCTTTCTTATGACGCAATCCACGATAAGAATCTATTTCTTGCAAGCGACGGATATCCATTGCACGTTTTTTACGCAACGCGCCTTCAACAAGATAGGTACCTGAGATTCTCTTTTGAATACTTGCAACCTGCTCATCAGTCAAATTTCGAACCCGTACGTTAAAATCTATCCCAAGGCCAGTCAATATATCTCTTGAACTTTTCAATCCAATTCCATGGAGATATGTCAACCCATACTCAACTCTCTTGTTGCTAGGCAACATGACACCTTCTATTCTAGCGGCCATAAATTAATCCTCAATTACGTTCTTACCCCTGACGTTGTTTGTGCCTAGGGTTTTTTTTGCAAATAACTCGCACAATTCCATTGCGTCGAATAATGCGACAGTCTTTACATATTTTTTTTACAGATGTCTTTACTTTCATATGTCCCAAATCCTCAAAAATATCTTTGCCCTACATTGATTAATTTTTGTAACGCAATACAATTCTGCCTCGAGTCAAATCATAAGGAGAAAGCTCTAAAGCAACTCTGTCACCAGGCAAAATTCTAATATAATTCATTCGCATCTTGCCTGAAACGTATCCCAAAACAATATGACCACCCTCAATCTCAACACGAAACATTGCATTTGGAAGTGTCTCTTTCACAATTCCGTCAATGCGAACAACTTCTTCCTTATTTTTTTTCATACCTCACCCCCTCTTTGATAACCACATCGAGTCAAAATCTTTGGCTCTCCGTCTGTTATCAACACAGTATCCTCCACATGTGTAGCCAAACTTTCATCTCGCGTTTTCACTGTCCATCCATCATCCATGACATCAACATCATAATCTCCAACGGTGATCATCGGCTCTATTGCTATAACCATCCCAGCTCTTAAAAAAGGACCCTCACCAGGCCTACCATAGTTTAGAACTTCTGGTTCCTCGTGAACATTTTTACCAATACCATGACCTGCAAAATCTCGAATCACACCAAATCCATGCCGCTCAACTTCACACTGAATAGCCGCAGAAATATCTGATAGCCTACCGCCGGAACGAGCCTTTTCAATTCCCTTATCTAATGCAGACTGCGCAACCATTACAAATTTCTCAATACTCTCCGGCATATCGCCGCCATCACCAATAAAAAAAGGCCTCGCCATATCGGCGCAATAACCTTTCCAAGATGCGATGACATCGACCTTTACTAAATCACCAGCCTTTAGCAATCGTTTTTCACTAGGAACACCATGTATCACCTCATCGTTGACCGATATGCAGCTAGCGTGTTTGTAACCCCTATAACCCTTTGTTCGAGAAGCAAGGCCTTTGTCACGCAACCTTTGCTCAATCCAAGAATCAATTTCAAGTGTGCTTATACCAGAACGAATAAAACTTTTAAGTTCCTCGAAAACTTCTGAAAGCAACTGACCGGCCTTCGCCATTTTGGCTAAAGCCGCTTTATTTTTTATTACAATCATTCTCTATCAAGCCCCACTAGAGCCTTAAAATTATCAAAAACAACGTCAAGGGGCTTATCTACACAAAACTCTGTAACCGCCTGCCCCTGCGTCTCAAAAAAACTCAAAAGCTTGTTTTCGTGCCTGTGATAGGTCCTGAGTCTTTCTTTTACCGAGTCCTTGTTGTCATCACTCCTGCGCATCAACGGCCCCAAACAAGCATCACAAACCATATGCTTTCTCGGAGCTAATGAAGAACCTTTTATGAGCGAATATACCTCCTGGCAGCGATCATTTTGACAAATATAACGCCCGCTCAATCTAGCAACAACCTTCTCATCCTCGATGACCAATTTAACAACACTCAGATCAGAAAAACTGAATCTTTCCTTGAGTAAAACATCAAGGGCTTCCGCTTGTGCTAACGTACGAGGAAATCCGTCAAGAATGACACATTCCTTAGCAGAAAGACACTCATCCAACCATTTTTTGACCATTTCAACAATGAGACCATCAGAAACCAGTTTACCAGATTTTATTGCAAAATCTATTTTCTTGCCAATCTCTGTCTGATTGGAAATATGCTCTCTGCATAAGTTGCCCGTTGATAACTGCTCCCATCCGAGCTCGTTGACGCATAGCTTGGACAGAGAGCCCTTTCCCGAGCCGGGAGGTCCCAAAAATATAAAAACCCTTTTCCCCTGACTCACCGCGGCCTCCTACCTGTCAGCCGACCTGTGCTCAAAAAACCTTCATACTTGTGCTCTATCAGATAAGACTCTATCTGCGCAGCAGTATCCAAAGCAACACCAACAACAATAAGAAGAGCTGTCCCGGTTAACATGAACGGTATATTCACAAGAGCTCTCAAAATATTTGGAAGCAAAGCGAGAATTGCTAAATAAAATGCTCCAACAAGCCCCACACGCGTCAAAATATAATTGAAAAATTCTGCCGTTTTTCTTCCGGGACGAATACCAGGAATAAATCCACCACTTTTTTTGATATTGTCAGCCAATTCTTCCGGATTAAACACCAGAGCAGTATAGAAAAACGAAAAGAAAATAATCAGTAAAAAAGTCAGGGTATTGTATAAAATACCATTGTGTGTAATTGCAGCCTCAAGCCACTTAAATATAGAAAAACGAGACGCCAACATTGATGCCGCAAAAAGAGGTATGTTTAATATAGAACTAGCAAATATGGCCGGCATAACTCCAGCAGTATTAATTTTAAACGGTATATAAGTACTTTGACCACCGTACACACGCTGACCAACAATTCGACGTGTATACTGGACCGGAATCTTTCTTGATCCTTTTTCCAAGAAAACAATACAAGCCGTAATTGCAATAAATACCAAAAGAATAGCCAGACCTGTCCAAAGCTCCATGTGTCCTTCGCTCACCTCATAAATGACACTCAAAACGTGCCGAGGGAAACTTGCGACAATACCTGCAAAAATGATGAGAGAACTTCCATTTCCAACACCGAAGAGCGTTATCTGCTCTCCAAGCCACATCACAAACATTGAACCAACAGTAAGTGACAGCATGAACATCAGCCTAAATCCCCACCCCGGATCAACAACCAGATTGTACCGTTCAAGGAAAATAGCAAAACTAAAAGATTGCACAAGGCTGACCGCAAACGTTAGATAACGTGTATACTGATTAATAATTTTACGACCATACTCTCCCTCCTTAAGAAGTTGCTCAAAATGAGGAATCGTCATGCCAAGCATCTGCATCATAATCGAAGAGGTAATATACGGCGTAATACCCAAAGCGAAAATGGTACACCTTGCTAATGCACCACCAGAAAACATGTCTAAATAGCTAAGCAACCCGCCAATACCAGCAGACTGTTCAAGTAGACGTTGGACAGCACCAATATCCACACCAATAACCGGAATGTGAATACCAAGCCTATAGACGATTAAGACTCCCAAAGTAAAAAAAATCTTCTTTCTCAACTCGGAAACCATAAAAATGTTAATGAAGTTTCTTAGCAGTACCACGACGCTAGCTCTCCTTTGCTATTTTCGCTTGCCCGCCAAGCCCCTCTATTGTTGTTGCCGCAGACTTGCTAAATGCATCGGCAACAACTGTTAGCTTCTTGGAAAGCGCTCCTTTTCCCAATACTTTAAGAACAAATGTACCATGCCCCTTTACAAGACCCTTTTCAGCCAAGGCAATCTTGTCAACTTGAACTCCATCTTCAAATTGCGCCTCAAGCTGATCTAAATTAATGATTTTCACTTCCGACTTAAAACGCGCATTGGTGAAACCTCTTTTAGGTAGCCGACGAGATAAAGGCATTTGACCACCTTCAAAGCGAGGACTTATCTTCCCACCGGAACGAGCTTTTTGCCCCTTATGGCCTCGACCAGAAGTTCCACCTCTAGCACCCCCACGCCCCCTGCGTTTTTTACTTTTGCCGGACGAAGTTAAATTATTCAGTTTCAACATCTTTTTCAACCTTTCCAACCAGTTGTTTTACCGTTTTGCCACGCATTTTAGCCAACTGATCCGCAGACCTCAATTTGGCAAGGGCGTTCAAAGTTGCCTTAACAACGTTCTGACGATTTCCTGAGCCTAAAGATTTCGCTAAAACATCTTTTACTCCCAAAGCGTCCATAACGGCACGCATTGCTCCTCCAGCAATAACACCAGTACCTTTTGATGCCGAACGAATCACAACCTTGCTTGCGCCGTGACTTCCATGAACATCATATGGAATTGTAGAGTCACGCAAAACAACCGGAATCATGTTCTTTCTTGCCTTATTGGTTGCCTTTGCAATTGCCATAGAAACTTCTCTGCTTCTGCCTAAAGCAATACCAACCTTGCCGTCCCTGTTACCTGAAACAACCATGGCGGAAAAAGAAAATCTCTTTCCACCTTTTGTTACCTTGGTAACACGTCCCACATGAACAACCTTGTCTACAAATGTTTCTTTATTATCTGCCATTATCCTATATTCCCAACTTCAAGAGCATATCTAAACCTTGAGTCCACCTTCTCGCAGGCCATCAGCAAGAGCTTTCACTCGACCATGATACAAAAATCTTCCTCTGTCGAATACTACAGCTGAAACACCTTGCTCTTGAGCACGTTTTGCCAACTCAAGACCAATCGCACGAGCAACCGCTGTTTTGTCTCCTGCAAGATCTTTTAATTGCAAAGAAGAACAGCTCGCCAAAGTTTTTTGCACAGCATCATCTATAATTTGAGCATGCATATGATTTAAACTTCTAAAAACTGAAACTCTTGGCAACGCTTGATCACCTTGTATACGCCGGCGAACCCGCAAGGCTCTTTTTTTTGATCTCGCTTTGACTTTTCTACTTATAGACATTTTATAACACACTCCGCAAAATAAATTCTATGCCGCACCCTTAGCCTTACCAGCCTTGCGAATAATAACTTCTTCAACAAACTTGATCCCAGTACCCTTGTAAGGCTCCGGTGGCCTGAGCGACCTTATCATACTTGAAACATGCCCAACAAGTTCTTTATCAGAAGACTTAAGGGTTAATTGCTGGCCAGTTTTATCAACCTCCATGGTGACACCATCAGGCAACTCAAAATCTATTTTGTGACTAAATCCAAGCGCAAAAACAACCTTTTTTCCTGAAACCGTTGCCCTATACCCTAGACCATTAATCTTAAGTTTGCGCTCAAAGCCCTTCCGAGCTCCTTCGATGTTGTTGGCAAGCAAAGAACGATGTAAGCCCCAATCTCGATTTACAAAACGACCTGGAGTTTTTGAAGATACAACGGTCAATTGCAATCTATTTCCATCGATAACTGCTTTTAAAAAATCTGGCAATGCATATGTACCTGAGGCCAACTTTCCCTTATAAAGAACATCTTGACCTTTAACCTCTACTTGTACATCGGTTATATCGATTGCCTTTCTGCCAATTTTTGACATATGCTGCCCCTACCAAACTGTGCAAATAACTTCACCGCCGACACCCAACTCTCTCGCTTTGAGATTGGAAAGAACGCCACGGCTAGTCGAAAGAATGGATATGCCAAGACCGCCAATGACCGGCTTAACCTCACAACAACCAGCATAGTCTCGACGCCCAGGCTTACTCACACGGTTGATTTCATGTATAACTGACTCACCGTTCACGTATTTTAGAACGACTTTAATTATTTTTTTATCGTCCCCCAAATCCTCAACCAAACAATCTCGAATAAAACCCTCATCTTTTAAGATATTTGCTATCTCAAATTTTATTCGCGAATGTGGCGCCGTAACATATGACTTGGACGCCATCAGTCCGTTGCGAATGATGGTTAGGAAATCACCGATAGCATCAACCGACATTCCAATCCTTCCCTTATAAATTTTTTTACCAACTTGTTTTTTTAACACCTGGAAGCAACCCCACCAAAGCATGCTTCCTAAAACATAAACGACACATCATAAACTGTCGCATATAGCCTCTTGGCCTACCGCACAACTGACAACGATTTCTCGCCCTTACAGCAAACTTTGGCACCCTTTTTGATTTTTCTATAAGTGACTTTTTAGCCATATCCTTACCTCAACTAATCTTGCGCCCGAAACGGCATACCAAGCAACTCCAACAACGCCAAGCCTGCATCATCAGTTCGAGCGGATGTATGAATCGCAACATTGATACCATACACTCTATCACCAACGCTATACTCGATTTCCGGGAATATGGTCCACTCTTTGATGCCTAAATTATAATTTCCACGACCATCAAACTTTCGTGAGACTCCCTGAAAATCTTTTACCTCAGGCAACGCCAGGTTAATAAGCCGATCCAAAAACTCATACATCATTTTTGATCTAAGCGTTACCATCACACCAATAGGCATTCCCTCACGAAGCTTAAATCCCGCAATGGACTTTTTAGCCACGGTCCTGACTGGCGCCTGTCCTGCAATTTTAGCTACGGCAGCCTCAACGGCCTTTAAGATCTTACTATCGCCTATCGCCTCTTTTACACCGACATTGAGCACAACCTTGGAAACTCGAGGCACATCCATGATATTTTTTAACCCGAGCTTATCCTTCAACTGCTGACGGGCGGTTTTATAGTACAAATCTTCTAATCTAGCTTTTGCCATGCTTTATTCCACTTAAACTCGCGATCTAGATGACTTCTTTGCAACGACTACACATACGAACTTTTTTACCATCCTCCAACAACTTTGCACTTATGCGCGAAGGCTTTTTACACGCAGAGCAAAAGGGCATTACCTTAGAAATATGGAGCCACCCCTCCTCTTTCTTAATTCCGGAAACTTCCCCTTGACGACGCGCTTTAACATGCTTTATAAGCACTCCGGCATCTTTAACCATTACACGCTTCTTCTTAGGCTGTATCCTAAGGACAGCCCCCCTCTTTCCTTTATCTTTTCCAGAAAGAATAACAACGGTATCATTTTTCTTTATTCGAGCCATAACATCCCCTAAAGAACCTCTGGTGCCAATGAAACGATTTTGCTATAACCTCCTGCACGCAACTCTCTCGCAACAGGACCAAAAATGCGAGTTGCTATAGGCTCTTTATCTTTTACAATAACACCTGCGTTATCACCAAAACGAATATAGCTTCCATCAATTCTTCGATGCTCTTTTTTCGTTCTAACTATAACAACTGTAACAACATCACCCTTTTTTACCATTCCACCGGGGGTAGCTTTTTTCACAGAACACTTTATCTCATGCCCTACGAAAGCAAAACGTTTTCCCGTGCTTCCAATTACATGAATACACTGTAAAAGTTTCGCCCCAGAATTATCTGCAACCTGTAAATAAGATTCTTTTTGAATCATCCATCTGCCCTAACTAAACTTTTTTGGCCACAGAAGCTTGCTTAATAACACGCCCCAAGTACATATACTTTGTCTTGGAAACTGGGCGACCTTCATAAAATTCAACGAGATCCCCTTGTTTCGCCTCATTGGCTTCATCGTGAACTTTATACTTTTTAAAAGACCGCATAGTCTTGCCCAACAAAGGATGTTTATACGTTCTTTGCAACTTCACGACGACAGTTTTGTCCATTTTGTCAGAAACAACAACTCCAGACAAAAGCCTTTTCTGGCTTTTTTTACCTTCTACCATGCATAAACCTTTAATGTCCTGTCGACACGTCTAAACACTTTTACCGATTGTGTAAATAGGTTAGCGCGCGAGCGATTCTTCTACGCAACTTGCTAAACTGAGAATAATCCTTAACATGCGCGGTGGAAGCATTCAAGCGAAGACTAAAGAGCTCTCTTCTCAAAGAGTCCACTTTTTTTCCTAACTCTTGGGCTCCCATGCCCTCAAAATCTTCTTTTTCTTTGTTTGTTTTCATATTTGTCACGCACGCCTGTCAAAATCATTAATAATCAATATACACAAAAGCAAAAACTTTTCTACTTATGATTGCTTACTGCTGAGCTTTTTTAACAAAAACAACCTTCATAGGAAGTTTGTAAGCAGCAGACCGCAAAATATCACGCGCCTTTTCTTCGTCAACACCCGATATCTCACAAATAATTCTCTCACGCTTCACCACAAAAACCCATTTGTCCACGCCACCTTTTCCTTTGCCCATTCGTGTTTCGGCTGGCTTTTTTGTAATAGCCTTATCCGGAAACACTCGCAAAAACATTTCGCCAACTTTTTTCAACTGACGCGATATGGCAACACGCATGGACTCTATTTGCTGCGCGGTTAACCAGGCTGGCTCAACAGCCTTTATGGCATATTCGCCAAAAGCTATTTCTGTGGCACCCTTGGAAACACCTTTTCGGCGCCCCCGCTGAACCTTTCTATATTTAGTCTTTTTTGGCATCAACATTGTCGTTTTCTTCCGTCAAAATCCCTTACACACTAACTGCGTTGGTATTCACCTCTACAAATCCACACTTTAACACCAATGATGCCATACGTCGTTTTCGCTTCCGCAAAACCATAATCAATATCTGATCGCAAGGTATGCAAAGGGGTTGATCCAACACGGATCCATTCTGTGCGCGCTATCTCAGCACCATTCAAACGACCAGCACAGCAAATTTTAACACCCTTAGCTCCAGCGCGCAAAGCCGTAGCTGACGCACGTTTCATAGCTTTTTTGTAACTAATTCTTCTTTCCAACTGGTCCGCGATTCCCTTAGCAACAAGAGTTGCGTCTAACTCAGGATTTTTCACTTCCTGAACAGAAACCTCAACATTCTTTCTACCTAACATCTTGCCAAGATCGGTCCTTAGGGAATCTATCTCTTGACCCTTTTTCCCAATCACAACACCAGGGCGGCCAGAGTGAACAACAATACGAATATTATCACCGGCTTTCTCAATTTCCACACGGGATACTTCTGCATTTTTCAGCTTTTTATCGATATATTTTCTAATCTTCAAATCTTCCATTAGCAATTTGCCATAAGAGTCCCTAGCAAACCACCGAGAAAGCCAATCTCTAAAAACGCCTAAGCGAAAACCTATTGGATGTACTTTTTGTCCCACACTAAGCCTCTTTCTTATCTATTTGTTCCAGCACAACGCTTATGTGACTGAATCTTCTTTTGTAAACGTTTGAACGCCCCATAGCCCCCGGCTTAAAATAACGAACCGCCGGACCTTGATCCACACGGATATCTTTTATCTTCAGATCAGCTACTTCAATATTTGCCAAATTTTTAGCATTAGCAGCTGCCGATTCTATAACCTTTTTGACTGAGCCAGTCCTTTTAGTCGGAAAACTGGAAAGCAGGCTCAGAGCGTATCTCACATTTTTACCACGGACAACATCGACCAAAGGACGAAGCTTAAATGGAGAAAAGCGAATGTATCTAGCTTTAGCTAAAAAGCTCATCTTTGCAACCTTAATCTAATCAATTAATTCAATATTAATGTACACGAATTACCCTTTAGGAGCAACTCCAGCCTTTCTTTGACCACTATGCAATCTAAATGTTCTCGTGATTGCAAACTCACCAAGATAATGTCCAACCATATTTTCTGTGATGAACACAGGAATAAATTTTTTCCCGTTATGTACTGCTATAGTTTGCCCTACAAACTCGGGTATAACCATGCTTCTTCGAGACCATGTTTTAATGACCTCTCGCTTTCCTTCTTCCTTTGCTTTTTGGACCTTTTTGAGAAGTGACTCATCAACAAATGGTCCCTTTTTTGCAGATCTGGCCATATTTCTTTAACCCTTACTTATTCTTCTTACTTTTGCGTCTTTTAATGATGAATTGACTAGAGGATTTCTTTGCAGACCTTGTCCTCGTTCCCTTACACCCTTTGCCCCACGGAGAACGCGGATGAGAGCCAGATTTAGAACGGCCCTCTCCACCCCCATGTGGATGGTCAACCGGATTCATCGCCATACCACGAACCGAAGGTCTAAAACCAAGATGTCGACGTCTTCCAGCCTTACCCCAGGAAATATTTTTATGATCAGCGTTACCCAAAACACCAATAGTTGCCCAACAGTCTAAAGAAACAAGACGAACTTCTGATGATGGCATCTTTAGGGTTGCATACTTATCTCCCTTAGCAACCAACTGAATAGAAGTTCCTGCACTTCGCGCAAAAACAGCTCCCGAACCGGGACGAATTTCAACATTGTGAATAAAAAAGCCGACGGGTATTTGGCGAAGCGGAGCACCGAAGCCTATTTTTGCATCGGCTTCCAGGCCAGAATAAACTGTGCTGCCAACACCAAGACCCTCAGGCAGCAATATGTATCTTTTTGCTCCGTTTTTATAAAAAACCAATCCTATACGTACATTACGATTCGGATCATATTCAACAGAAACAACCTTTCCATACACATCACGCTGACTCCATCTGAAATCTACAATTCGGTAAACCCGTGCAGCTCCACCGCCACGGTGACGCGTAGTTATTCGACCGTAACTATTTCTTCCACTCGTCCTTCTAGTAGATCCATCAAGCAGCGAGCGCTCTTTCTTTCTCTTTTTAGTAAGGTCCGACGTATCGATAAACGTCTGAAATCGCAGCGATGAGTTTCTTGGTTTTCTACGACGTATTGGCATATTTTACCTTTTTAATTCTTTTCCTTTCGGCTCAACTATTTGGCCGCTTCTGCACCCTCAGCTGGCAGCGCTGGCGCCCCTGACTGATTCCAGATATCAATTGTAAAACCTTCACGCAAAGTAATAATGGCTTTTTTTACCAAGGGCTTTTGTGATGCCCTTCTTCTAAAGCGTTTAACTAATTTTCCCTTGCGAACAATAATTCGAACATCCTTAACCTTAACATTGAAAAGCTTCTCTAAAGCCTCTTTCACTTGAGGCTTATTAGCTGACGGATGCACCTTCAAAACAAGCTGTTTTTCATCTCTGTTCAACTTGTATGCCTTATCAGTCATCCAAGGACCGAGCACAACATCATAAATCGTCAAATCCATCGCGACACCATATCCTTAAAAGCATCTGTATCTTTTTTCAAGTACAACCAATGCGAACTATTCGCGAGATCAAAAGCATTTGCTTGATCGAAAAATAGAATATTTACATTAGCTATATTCGCACATGATGCCCGAGTCAAAAAATCATCTACAGGAAGAAAAAGAACAACCTTTTTTCCTTGCAAACCCAAATCTTTTAAAGCTGAACAAGCAGCAGCCGTTTTTGGTTTATCACCTGCCGGAACCCAATCAAGACATGTTATTTTTTTGCCTTTGAGATACTCAAGCAATAAATCCTTCAAAACACCTTTTCTCAACCGCTTTGATACAGAAAGCGTCCTCACTCTCTTTTGAGGACCGAAGGTAACACCCCCGCCTCTCCAAATTGGAGATCTGTAAGATCCAGCTCTCGCCCTACCGGTTCCTTTCTGTTTCCATGGCTTCTTTCCTGAACGAGAGATATCCGAACGACCCTTTGTAGAAACAGTACCTTGACGCCAATTTTGCGACAAAGCACGAACCCATGTTGAAAAAGCGGTTGGGGAAACAGCACCCTCCCCTGCATCAACACCTAAATCTTTGGCTGTTACAGAACGCCCCAGCGGCCTCTTTTTTTGTGTTTCTTCACTTGCTTGCTTACTCATGACTTACCTACGCTATTTCTTTTCGAATAAAAACCAATGAGCCAGACTTACCTGGAACAGAACCTTTGACAAGAACTACCTTCGAGTCATGCTCAACTTTGACAATTTCAAGATTTCTCACAACTCTTTTTTCGTTACCCATTTGTCCAGGCATTGTTTTACCCTTGATAACCTTACCCTGAGAGCAAAACGACCCTATGGAACCTGTCCGATTTCCCATTGTGTGACCATGACTGCCGGGAGGACCAGCAAAGTTGTGTCGTCTAACAACGCCTGCAAAACCACACCCCTTAGTTTTTCCAAACACATCAACGGAGACTCCCTCCTCCAAAATTGACGTATCAACCGGTTGGCCTATAGTGGGCAAAGATTTTTGATCTTCGCCACTCACTCTTATTTCTCGCACAACCTTAAAGTATTTTGTGAGGTTTTTAAGCCAATTAATGCTAAACTCTTCTTTGCTATACCGATCTTTTACACAACCAACCTGAACAGCGACATAACCATCCCGCTCTAAGGTTCTTATATTAGTAACAAACCAACCGGCAATATCGATAACGGTAACAGGTACAACAGCGTTTTCCTTCGAAAACATCTGCGTCATGCCTATTTTCCTGCCCCAGAGACCTGAAACCATTGAGAGACCTTCCACTATCTACTATTATTTAATATCAACATCAACACCAGACGATATATTCAATTTCATAAGTGCATCCATTGTCTGGTCAGATGGAGCAACAATATCAACTATGCGCCTATGCGTCGTTAACTCAAACTGCTCTCTCGACTTTTTGTTGACATGAGGAGAACGCAAAACGGTAAAACACTTCTTTTTATTCGGCAGAGGAACGGGCCCCACAGCTTGAGAACCCGTTCTTTTTACTGTCAATACAATCTGTTTTACAGCTTTATCTAGCAGTTGATGATCATAAGACTTTAAAGTAAGGCGAATCTTCTGCTTTTTCATTCAGATACACCTAACTTATTCTATAATCTCAGTAACAACACCGGAGCCAACAGTTCTGCCACCCTCACGAATAGCAAACCTGAGATCTTTCTCCATTGCAATAGGAGAAATCAACTCAACCGTCAACTCAACATTATCGCCAGGCATAACCATTTCAGAGCCCTCTGGCAAGGTTACAATACCCGTAACATCAGTCGTACGGAAATAAAATTGCGGCCTATAACCTGAGAAAAATGGATTATGTCTTCCATGCTCCTCTTTGGTAAGGATATACGCTTGGCACTTAAACTTTTTATGAGGAGTAATACTTCCTGGAGCAGCCACAACCATGCCTCGCTCGATGTCTTCTTTTTTAACACCACGCAAAAGCAGGCCTACATTGTCGCCAGCTTCACCCTCATTCAAAATCTTTCTAAACATTTCTACGCCAGTAACAACAGACTTAATGTCGCTACCGAGCCCAACAATCTCCACTTCATCGCCAACTTTAATTCTTCCTTTTTCAATTCTACCAGTTGCAACAGTTCCACGACCTGAGATAGAGAAAACCGCTTCAATAGGCATAGCAAAAGGCTTATCAACGTCACGCTTCGGTTGAGGAATGTAACTATCGATTGCATCCATCAACTTCTTGATTGAAGCCTCACCGATATCACCCTTATCACCTTCGAGAGCTTTAAGAGCCGATCCTCTTACAATGGGAATCTCATCACCAGGAAAATCGTATGTGCTCAACATCTCTCTAAGCTCTTCCTCGACCATGTCTATCATGTCAGGGTCGTCAACCATGTCTACTTTATTCAAGTAAACAACGAGTGCAGGAACACCAACATTACGCGCCAATACAATATGCTCACGGGTTTGCGGCATAGCACCGTCCGCAGCAGATACAACAAGAATTGCGCCATCCATTTGCGCGGCACCAGTGATCATGTTCTTCACATAGTCAGCGTGACCTGGGCAGTCAACGTGTGCATAGTGACGCTTTGGAGTTTCATACTCAACATGCGAAGTCGCAATTGTAATACCACGAGCTTTTTCTTCTGGCGCGTTATCAATCTCGCTGAACGCCTTGAACTCTGCACCGCCCTCTTCTGCTAACACTTTAGTAATAGCCGCCGTAAGTGTGGTTTTTCCATGGTCAACGTGACCAATGGTACCAATATTACAATGAGGCTTTTTACGCTCAAAAACGTCTCTTGCCATCGTTTAAACTCCCAAACAACAGTTACTCTTAAAATTAACTTTACTTCGTATTTTCATCTTCAATTTGCATCAAAACTATTTTTTTCCGAGAATAGCATCCTGGGCATGCTGCGGGACTTCTCGATAACACTCAAATTCCATTGAGTAACCCGCACGACCTTTGGTCATGGATCGCAATTCGGTCGCATAACCAAACATTTCTCCAAGAGGAACTTCCGCTCGAATTATCTGCTTGCCACCTTTTTCTTCCATTCCCAAGATTCTACCGCGACGTCCGTTCAAGTCTCCCATCACATCGCCCATATATTCATCGGGAGTGTCAACCTCAACCTTCATAATAGGCTCAAGCAAAACTGGAGAAGCTTTTGCCATACCAGCCTTGAACGCCAAAGAAGCTGCAACTTTAAACGCCATTTCAGAAGAATCAACATCGTGATAGGAACCATCGTAAAGAGTCGCCTTTACATCGACTACAGGATATCCTCCCAAAACACCTGAAGTAATCGCTTCCAAAAGACCCTTTTCAACACTTGGAATAAACTCACGAGGAATGGACCCGCCAGTGATAGCATTTTCAAACTCAAAACCTGTTCCGCGCTCTAGCGGCTCGAATTTAATCCAAACGTGCCCATATTGACCGCGGCCACCCGACTGCTTGATATACTTTCCTTCAACATCAGCAAGTTTTTGGATCGTTTCCTTGTAAGCAACTTTCAACCGGCCCTGAATAGCCTCAACTTTATGCTCTCTCTTGAGACGATCAACAATAATCTCTAGATGCAGCTCTCCCATTCCGGAAATTTCTGTCTGCCCCGTTTCCTCGTTATATGAAAACATAAACGAAGGATCTTCTTGCATCATTTTTTTCAACGCTATTGTCAATTTTTCGTGATCAGCCTTGTTTTTCGGCTCCACAGAAGTAGAGATAACTGGATTAGGAGAACGTATCGGCTCTAGAAGAACAAGATTTCCCTCTGCACACAACGTGTCTCCGGTTATCGCATCTTTGATACCAATAACAGCCGCAATATCTCCTGCGCTCACCGCGGGAATCTCTTCTCTCTTATTTGAATGAATCTTAAGCAGGCGACTCACGCGCTCCTTTTTACCTGTTCTAGCGTTATAGACGTAAGAACCCGACTTTAACTCGCCAGAGTAAACACGCACAAAATTCAAAACACCAACAAAAGGATCCGTCGCTATTTTAAATACAAGCGCACAAAACGGCTCTTTAGGATCAGCCTTCCGAATGATTTTTTCGCCTGTTCGAGGAGACTCTCCCTCAACAGGAGGAACATCTAGCGGAGAAGGAAGATAATCAACAACAGCATCTAAAAGCGGCTGAACTCCCTTGTTTTTAAATGCAGAGCCACAAAAAGCCAGAGAAAACTCTCGCTCAATTACACCCTTACGCAGAGCCTTCTTAATCTCATCGACAGAAATCTCTTCTTCATTTAAATATTTTTCAGCAAGATGATCATCTACATCGCAAGCTGCCTCAACAACCTCGGCCCGCAGACTTTCAACCTGATCCGCATACTCCTCTGGAACATCCGACCACGTCACCTTTGCGCCACGATCACCCTCGCTGAACAACGCCATCTTTTTTGAAAGAACGTCGATTACACCTTTTAAATTCTCTGACTCGCCAACCTGAACCTGCATAGGAACAACATTAGCATTAAATTTTTCTCGAATATCCTTAACAACCTTCATGAAATCAGCGCCAATTCGGTCAAGCTTATTCACAAAAATGATTCTTGGAACATCATAGCGCTCAGTTTGACGCCATACCGTCTCAGATTGAGGCTGAACACCCGCAACCCCACAAAAAACAGCAACAACGCCATCTAACACACGAAGAGACCGCTCAACCTCAATGGTAAAGTCAACGTGACCAGGGGTATCAATAATGTTAATCTGCCGCCCCTCCCAAAAGCAGGTTGTTGCTGCAGACTGAATCGTTATTCCTCGCTCACGCTCCTGCTCCATCCAGTCCATGACAGCCTCTCCCTCATGGACCTCACCAATTTTGTGAGATATTCCCGTATAAAAGAGAATGCGCTCTGTCAAAGTCGTTTTACCAGCATCAATATGCGCCGCGATACCAATATTTCTATAATTTTTTAATTTTTCTGTTGAGCCACTCATTATTTTGTACCTTTACCTACCAAGCATAGTGCGAAAAAGCCCTATTGGCTTCTGCCATTCTGTGCACATCCGCCTTCTTCTTTAGAGCATTGCCACGCCCCTCATGCGCGTCCAAAAGCTCCGCCGCCAAACGCTCCGACATAGTCTTATTTGATCGAGACCTTGCAGCTGCGATGATCCAACGTATCGCCAACGCTTGCCCCCTTTTAGGACGGACCTCTCGAGGCACCTGATAGACAGAACCACCTACACGACGGGATCGTACTTCAATGTACGGCAACACTTGGTCAAACGCCTTATTAAAAAAAGCTAGCGCCTTATCCTTGTCGCCACCAACCTTGCTGGAGACAATATCCATAGCCCCATAAACAATATTACGCGCAACATTCTTTTTGCCGCGCTCCATAATAACATTGATAAATTTTTGAATAAGCTCAGACCCATAAACAAGGTCGACGCCAATCCTTCTATTAAAACTTTGTTTTCTGCGCCTTGGCATAACTCAAATCCTTTACCTAACTTTGTGGGCGCTTAGCACCATATAGAGAACGCGACTGCCTTCTGTTTTCCACCCCTGCGGTATCGTTGGCACCACGAACAATGTGGTATTTCACACCGGGCAAGTCTTTGACTTTCCCCCCGCGAACCAAAACAACGGAGTGCTCCTGAAGGTTGTGGCCTTCACCTGGAATATAAGCCGTCACCTCGACACCAGTAGAAAGCTTTACACGGGCAACTTTACGAAGCGCAGAGTTCGGCTTTTTTGGCGTTACAGTAAAAACACGAGTGCAAACACCTCTCGCCTGAGGGCCACCCTTAAGTGCCGGACTTTTTGATTTAGCCCGAGCTTTTTTTCTGCGAAAACGAGCCAATTGGTTTATCGTAGGCATAGCTGAAAATTCCTATACGTTAACAACTGAATTTGTTTCAAAAACACATTTTCTGTACTACAACCTCCATAAAGACTACTAGTAGCTTACCTTTTTTAATATTTTTTTCAAGCCAAACTGAAAAAACAGGTAAGAAGTACAAGAATCCTCAATACTTAGCCATAAAGCCATGAGACACCTCCTTGCCCCCCTAAATAAATGCCTCTTGTGTGGACTTGCCTGACAAGACATGCTACCTTGTCAACAAATGTTTTTATGCCAAATGTAATTATGAAGCCTGATGTTACATGAATAGCCTTTTATAGTCAAGGAGCAGATGCATGGCAATCTCAAAGCTGCTGTTTTCAATATCAAACAATATAACTTTCTCAGTTATCGGCATACTTGGAATAGGCTTTATCATAGGCTTCCACGAGTTCGGACATTTCATATTTTGCAAAATCTTCGGCGTTAGAACCAACAGCTTCTCAATTGGCTATGGACCAAAGTTATGGTCTAAAAAATTCGGCCTGACACAATTTTCTATTTCCGCGATACCACTGGGCGGTTACGTGGAAATGGCAACCGAGTCTCCCGCAGGCCCAAAGGACCCATCTCTTTTTACTCAAAAACCCTATTATCAAAAAATGTTTATCATTTTTGGCGGTATCACGTTCAACCTGCTTTTTGCCTACTTTATATTGTGCCTCACTTTTCTTGTGGGTCTCCCCAAAACACAATTCCTTTACCCCATCAATAGCACAAACACAATACATACTGTAGCCAAGGGGTCTGCCGCGGAAAAATATGGCTTGAAAGCTGGAGACAAAGTCTTATCTATCAACGGACAAAGAATTGGCAACAGCGCAAAAAGTCTCTTTAAAATTATTCGGCCTCTCGCCGGCAAACAGGTAAATTTGCTAATACTTCGAGGTAAGAAAGAAAAAAAGCTGAAAATAACCTTGGATTCAAGAAAAATATTTGGCCAAGATTATGGTGACTTGGGAGCGATTTTTGAAATGACGAAAAAACCGGGACTTCCATTTATCAGCGCGATCGCACAAGGAATAAAGACCACAAACGCCTATCTTGCTAACACCATTAAAGCATATAAAAATATTTTGGTTCGAAGAGAGACAAAGGGGTTGGGTGGCCCCGTTATGATCATTTCCGAAACTATTAAGGGTGCCGCAAAGGGATTAAAGATCTTTCTTATTTTTCTAGCGATTATCAGCATTAATCTTGCAATACTCAACCTTATTCCCCTCCCTATTTTGGACGGGGGGCAAGCCCTTCTTTACACCATTGAAGCAATAATACGTAGACAACTGCCAGAACGGGCAAAAGAAATCGTCTTTATCGCATGCTGGGTAGCTATGCTTGTACTCTTTGTCTACCTGAGCGCCAAGGATATTTGGCGAATTATTGCACCGTGGTTCAACAACATTAAAAGCTTTTTCGGTGCCTGAAAAAATCCTGTAAAAAAAGAGGCGTATGAATATTTCGTATTCATACGCCTCTTTGCATTAATACCTTTTATGCAAGCTAACTACTTTTTTGAGCTCTTCACTTGTGCTTCGTGTGGATGCTCATTTCCCGCATAAACTTTAAGTTTCTTAAATATTTCACGGCTAAGCCTGTTTTTAGGAAGCATTCGCTTTACTGCAAGCTCAATAAGCTTTGTTGGCTTTTTCTCCATAAGCTCTCTGGCCGTTTGCTCTTTATATCCGCCCATCCAGCCAGTGTATCTATCATAGATTTTGTCTCGCATCTTGTTACCTGTCATGACAATCTTGTCAGCATTGATAACAACAACATAATCTCCACAGTCTGTGTGTGGAGTATAAACTGGCTTATTTTTTCCTCTTAACGAATCAGCGATTCTTGTAGCAAGACGACCCAAAACCTGCCCCTCTGCATCTATGAGAATCCATTGAGGATCTCTGTCCTCTTTTTTCAGAAAAAACGCCTTATTGAAGTTCATAAAAACCCTTTTGCCGGATCAATATAATTTTTTACTTTACATACGAATGGTAAACGAACGAGATGGTTATAAAGTAATGCAAAAAAAGAGCCTGGTCAAATGGAATAGAAGCTCAAATTGTTTATTTCTACAACAAAATGTGTACAATAAATCATGTTTATAGAAAAAATACTTTTCGAAGGGAAATGCCATGACAAATTCCTGGCTCGTGTTAACGCCGCCGATAATCGTTCTAACACTCGCGTTTATCACAAAACGGCTTAACCCTTCCCTGATCACTGGTATTGTATGCGCAGCACTCATTGCCTCAAGCTTTAGCCCATGGGGGGCCGCGAAGTTGGCTGGCGGACACTTAGTCCAAAAGCTCACAGACATTGATAGTTTTTTTCTGTACTCCTTTTTAATTATGCTCGGAACAATCGTAACTCTTATTATCAGAACTGGAGGAGCTGCAGCTTTTACTTCATTTGCATCAAAAAGATTAAAAAATGCAAAAATGGCCGAAACTTCCTCTTTGCTTTTTTCTTTTAGCCTCTTTATTGATGATTATTTGAGCAACTCAACGGTTGGCTATGTAATGAGACCCCTTACCGATCGATTCAAAATAACCCGAGCAAAACTGGCATTCTTAGTCCACTCTATTGCCACACCTCTGGTTGTCTTGGCTCCAATTTCAGGGTGGAGTCACATGATCACAGATAAGCTTCGCGAGGTTGGAATAACAAGCGCTGTAGGCCAAAAAACTGCCGTCATTGCAAATCCGTATTTCACCTATATACAATCAATTCCATTTATATTTTATTCATTCTTAATGCTTGTTTCTGTCTGGTTTATTGTTCGACGAAGAATTTCTTATGGCCCAATGAAAGCTCATGAAATTATCGCAGAAAAAACAGGGAATTTGCATGGAGGGAAAAAGGATGCCATTGACTCCGAGAAAACAACCAAGCATGCATCAGGAACTTTGATAGATCTTTTTGTACCACTCATCACTCTTGTTTGTGCAATAACCACATTCACTATGGGCACAGAAAAATTTATCAAACTTCTCGGTATTCAGATGGAAATAGGCTTCTTACCACTATTTTTGGCCGGCCTCACAACTCTTATTGTTAGTTTTGCTTTTTCAATCATTAGAAAAAAAGCAAAAACGCAAGAAATTCCAAAAATGCTACTAGGCGGAGTTCGCTTGTTTGTTGATGCAATTATCATGCTGTTTTTGGCTTCAATTTTAGGAGCCTTGATTCAACAAAACTTAATGACTGGCCAATATCTTGCAAAAATATTGATTGGCGGTGTAAGCCTCGCACTTATTCCGCTCATGATTTTTCTTGTATCATCAGCAATTGCAATTGCAACAGGAACATCCTGGGGAACAATTGCCATTATGGTACCAATCGCGGTTCCAATGGCAATAACACTTTCTCAAGTAAACCTACCAACAACCATAAGCAGCATAGCACTCTTATTGCCAACAATTGGAGCTGTCCTTTCCGGCGCGGTATGCGGAGACCACATATCTCCAGTTTCTGAAACAACAATCATGGCAGCAAACAGTGCTGGAGCCACACCGGTTGATCACGCAGCAACGCAGTTCTTTTACGCGTTGCCTGCAGTACTGTGCGCATGTCTCGCATTCTTTTTATCTGGGCTATTGCGTCACTATGCAGGCTGGATAAATGTTTCAATTTCAATTGGCGTCAGCTTGACATTGTGCCTCGCCATTTTACATATTTTGAATAAATCAAAAAGAAAATAAAAACTAGAACAGTAAGGTGCAAGATCATGACAACACATAAATTAACAAAAGCTCTTTTTATATTGATCACTATTATCGGAGTTTTTCAGATCAATGCTATGACAGAAACAAAAGGAAAAAAAGAAAAGGAAAAAAAATTTCGCGATCTACGCCCAGGATTTCCAGTTGGACTAGACAAAAAAACACGAAAAACCATAAAAAAAGTGGTCGAAGATCTCAAAAAACAAAGCGAAAAGTGGAACAAAACCACCAATGAAACTATACAAAAATTCGCGCAAGAAAGTAAAAAATGGAACAAAACTTTTGATGAAACAAAAAAAGAAATAACCAAGCTAAATGAAGAAATCAAAAAGACAAACTCCAAAATCCCAACTATCAATGACATTAAAAAAGTGGGCGGCTCAGGAATCTTTTTAGCCGCAGCCCTTATTCTTTTGTGGAACGGACTCAACGACAAAGAAAAAAGCCAACTATGGAAACTGATTGCCGCAGGGAGCAGTGCTATTTTTGGCGGAATTTGGTGGGCGGCAACATAAACAATTAAAACAAAAGAACCTGTTAACCATATCATTCTAGTCGGATGCTCCGGAATCGCAGGAACGGCCATCTTAGTCGCTGGAACAATCTATTTTCTGCATTGGTTAACACAAACAAAATGAAAATATTCTCAGTGCTCTACTGTTTCATCACTATCAACTGATACATCTTCAGATGGCTCCAAGCCTTCGTGCATCATTTTTTCAATTGCATCTAAATCTCGCGGAAGATCTTCACTTAAACAAACGACACCGTCTTTTACCATCCAAAAATCATCTTCTATCCGAATCCCTATGTTTTCTTCCGGAATGTAGATCCCTGGTTCGATGGTAAATACATCACCTACCTGCAATGGACGGCTCAGGTCACCAACATCATGCACATCCAAGCCCAAAAAATGGCCGATGCCGTGCGTAAAATATTTTTCGAGCCCTTTAGACGCTAAAACCTTTTTCGCCAAGTGATGAAGAGATTTATCCGGATTTTCTTTATTGATCAGATACATGCCCGGACGAGCTGTTTGGGCAACCAGTCTTTGTGTTTCTAAGACAGCCTCGTACAACTCACGCTGCCTTGCAGTAAACTTGCCCGAGACAGGGTATGTTCTTGTTAAGTCTGCACAGTAGTTTCCTAAACGTGCTCCAATATCTATTACAACAAGGTCACCATCTTGCAACTGAGAGCCATTGGAAGAGTAATGCAAAACTGTTCCATTTTTACCCCCCGCAACAACGGACGGAAACGCTGGCTTATTGCCTGTTGCAGTAAAAATGTATTCTAAAGCTCCCTGAATTTCTCCTTCTGAAACGTTTGGTTCTATTGCTTGAGCAGCAGCATCATGGGCCATCGCGGTGAGAGTAATCGCTTCGTACAATCTCTCTATTTCGTGACTATCTTTTGTGCGACGCATTACCTCAACAATAGGCGAAACATCAACAATGCTTGAAGCCAGTTCTGGCACAAAAGTTTTAATACGCTCAATAACACACCGTTGTTCTACGTACCTATGAACATTGTCTGGGCAAAGCGTAAATATTTTTTTTCCATTCACAACCATACTTTGCAAGCGATCAAGCAAATGCTTGTACTGATCTTGTGAAAAAAATGGCGAAATACCATACCCCTTACATGGGCCACCGAGCGGCATAACCTCATCAACGCCAAGCTCCTTTGCATTTTCTTGCGTCAAAGGAACTTTAACATCCATCCATTTTGCTCTCTCTTGCGAGCAATTTGGGACATACAGTGTTGTTTTACCATCAAAGTCACAAACTAAAACAACCCCCGGCTCTTCAATTCCTGTAAGATAAAAAAATGAACTGTCCTGCTTGAAAAGTTCAGAATCACGCTCGAAATTTGCAAAAAGAACAATTTCTCCAACTCCCTGCTTAGCATATTCACGCTTTACAGAAGACAGCAGACTTTTGAGCCGAGAAACATAAAACGATTCGTTAACTTTAAAAGAAACATCAGATAACATCTAAAAAACCTTTAATTTAAAATGGTCGACGCTCTGACAGAGCTTTATAGACTGTCAGGCGATCCATAAATTCTAAAGACGAACCAACTGGCACACCCCTTGCCAAACAAGATATTTTCACAGAACTGTCTTTTAGTTTACTTGCAATAAAAGCTGCCGTTGCTTCACCTTCAGGTGTTTGATTCGTAGCCAAAATAACTTCTCGAACATTATTGTTTTTCACACGACTGACAAGAGGCTCGATCGACAAATCTTCAGGGCCAACACCATCGAGCGGGCAAATTGCACCACCAAGAACGTGATACACTCCGTTATAGCCGCCTGTTTTTTCAATTACAAGCAACTCTTGCCAAGTTTCAACTACACAGACAAGACTTTGATTTTTGCTTTTAGATGAACACAAAAAACAATCTGATGTTTTTTCTTTCCAAGCAAAACAAGTTGGGCACTTTTGTAGATTTTGTTTTGCAGACAATATCACAGCACAAAATTGTTCGATGGAACGCATATCCATATTTAAAAAGTGGGATGCAGCACGATATAAACTCTTTGATGCTAGGTACGGCACCTGCTGCAAAACTTTTAAAAGGTTATCCAATGATGGAAGCTTTTCCATTCGTTACGCCGCCCTTTTCCATCTCTTTTGAATTGTCGTTTGCAGTACACCAAGCAAAGAACTCATCATAATGTAAAGCGCCAAACCTGCAGCAAGATTAGCAACAAACGCACCAAGAACAAGCGCCATTGCAACAACCATGAACCGCTGGCTCTTCTCCCCTGTAAGCGCCTGAGCAAGCATTGCAAGGACAAGCAGGACCGGCAACACATAATACGGATCTTTAGCCGATAAATCATGAATCCAGAAAACAAATGGCGCTTTATAAAACTCTATAGAACTGGAAAGCACTCGACTCAGCGCAAAAAACACTGGAACTTGTAGTAAAAGCGGTAAACATCCTCCAACTCCTGGCATGCCATGCTTACGAATCAACTCTGCTTTTGTTCTATTGAGGGTTTCCTTGTCGTTTTTGTATTTCTGTTCAACGTATTTTAGTTTTTTCTGCAACTCGAGACGTTTCTTCATTCCTTCTTCTGCACGCATAGTGAACGGAAGAAGAAAAAGTCTGATCAGAAGTGTTAAAATTATAATTGCCAGGCCATAGTTTCCAACATACTCCTTAAGAAGCTTTAAAAACCACAACAAGAACTTTGCAATCGGAGCAAGTAGACCAGAATATTCAAGTGTTTGCTCAAGGCGCTCATCGACACGAGCCATCGCACCCTCCTCTTTTGGTCCAAAATAGAACGAGACAGTCCAACTTGTTGGCTTTTGAACATTCGGACCTTCCAAAATAGAAAAGAGCTTTTTGTCTGAAGGAGCGCGATAGTAAGCTCTTTGAACAAACTTATCTGCATCTTCAACCATCACGTTGAGAAAATATTTACTATCTCCACCAAAAAGCTCTGGATTAAACCACCCCGTTTGAGCGTCAAGCTTACCTCCCGGTTTTCTTTCAACAGAACCTTTTTCATTAACAACTACAGCAGATGGAGTCCCAGGAATCTCAGGAGTGAATGGCGACGGGAAGAAGATTCGCGCACGAACACCCTCTTCAAGCTCTTTCTTTTGCTCAACCTCAACTTTGAGGTTAACTTTATAAGTCTCTTTAAAAATCGTATATGTCTTATTAATATTCACATCACTTACAGGAGAGCGGTATTGGTAACGCACCTCGATGGCAGAATCCGTCTCACTTGTCCCCAGCAACTTGTAGTAGTAAGGGGTTTTGTTCTCCAAAGCGACAAGAAAACACTTATCCTCTCGCTCCTTTTGCCCTACTGGGAAAACAGTATTGATCAAACTCGGTTTACCATTCAGCTTTCTTTTGATTTCAAGACGCTCCAATGAAGCTCCATCGTTAGAAAAAACAAGTTTTGCCAAATCTGTCTCTACCTCAGTCATAACAGCTTTATGCAAACGCTTTTCATCAATAAAATCTATTTCTCGATTAAGAGGCCGATAATCCATTTTATTTCTTGGAGCAACAAAACTCTGACCCGAACGGGCTCCCTGTCCACTTGAATCCTGCCCTTTGTTGCTACTAAAAAAGAATCGCTGTATAGCAAAAACCGTAATCAAAGCCAATCCAAGAGGAAGCAACATATCTTTGAAATTCATAATGACTTTTTCTCCACATCAGAGGCCCATATTATGCAGGGGCCGATTAAACAAATAGCCGTGAAGCTTTTATGATACCAAAGAAAGGCAAATGCAGCCAGCGAAAACTCCTTGCTCAATTTTACATAAACCAGTGATTAGGCTATAAAGATAAAAAAGACTCAATTACAGAATCTTTTGTAAAAAAAGGAGAATGCCGTCATGAGGATGCAAAAACGACAGTTTCGTATTGGCGAACTTGCAAAAAGACTTGATGTAGAACGATTTGTCATAAGATTTTGGGAAAAAGAATTTAAAATAAGCCCACAACGCTCTCATGGCGGACAACGTTTTTATGATGAGAAGGATTTTGCCACCTTTTCAAAAATAAAAAAACTACTCTACCAAGAGGGATTCACCATTAATGGAGCACGTCAACAACTCAAACAAAACAAAGACACAGAAATTCTTGGATCACACAAAACAACTATTGAAAACCCTACAGAAATAGTGACAAAAAAACGGGACGAAGAATTCATAAAACGCATTAAGCTTCTTAAAAAAAAGCTTCTGGATCTTTCTAAAAGCTTTTAAATGATGTTAAAAAACAATTCTCAACAACCTTGTATCTGTAATCGTTTTTTACTATTTTAGGCTCTGTGGAAAAAACTTTAGAAACATCTTGGAATATAAAGGAGCACGGTGTACAAAAAGAAGGCACACATACATTTTGTTGGCATAGGCGGCATAGGTATGAGTGGCATCGCAAAAATATTGAAATTTCAGGGTTATGAGATTTCTGGTTGCGACCTAGACATAACACAAAAAAGTATTGCCGAACTTATTTCAATTGGATGCAAAATATACCAAGGCAACAATACAGATAAGTGTAAAAAAAGTCCTATCGATATCCTTGTTTATTCCTCTGCAATAAAAACAGACAACCCCGAGATTATAGCCGCTAGAAAACGCGGCATCCCAACAATTTCTCGAGCTCTTATGCTTGCAGAACTGATGCGAACAAAATATAGCGTTGCCATAGCAGGATCTCATGGTAAAACAACTACAACGTCTCTTATTTCGCACATTCTTATTGAAGCACAGATGGACCCAACCGTTATTATTGGAGGTCATTTGAAAAATATCTCAACTAATGCACGATTGGGAAAAGGAGATTTTCTTGTAGCAGAGGCCGATGAAAGCGATCGGTCTTTTTTACAACTACAATCAACACTGGCTGTTATAACAAATATTGATCTTGAACACCTGGAAACATACAAAAACCTCGAAGACGTAAAACAAACATTCAGACAGTTTTTGCGAAATTTGCCGTTTTATGGAAAGGCAATCATTTGCGCAGATGATGCAAACATACGCTCACTACTACCAATTCCCTACTTAAAACTCATAAAATATGGCATCGATAAAAAACTTGATATTTGGGCGGACAATATCAAGCTCAAACGCGATCATTCAACGTTTGATCTCTTTACTAAAAAAAAGGGAAAACTGGGAAACATTTGCGTAAACATGCCCGGTAAGCACAACATTCTTAATAGCCTTGCTGCGATAGCCCTTTCACTAGACCTCAATATTAGTTTCAAAACTATCGCTCGGGCTTTAAGCTGCTTCCAGGGAATAGAACGCCGATTTTCTTACAACGGCACATTTTGTGGAGCAGAAATTTTCGATGATTATGGACATCATCCTCGTGAAATTATTAATACACTCGAAGTTGCAAAAAAAAGAGCTCAAAGAAAGCTGACTGTAATATTTCAACCACATCGCTACTCCCGAACACACAAACTATGGGATGACTTCGTTTATACATTTTCGCAAAGCGCTATCGATCACTTAATCATCACCGATATATATCCCGCAAGCGAACTCCCTATTCCCGGAATAACCGGAGAAAAACTAGCTCAAGCAATTAGAGAAACAAACCCCAAACTTAACGTCAGCTTTGTACCATTTGAAGATCAATTTGAAAGCATAACAAAACAACTTACATCTATTGCAAGACCACTAGACCTTATTCTTCTTCTTGGTGCAGGAAAAATCAATCGACTGGCAAAATATATATCCTAAATCTCCCCACTCTTTACTTGACTCACACCCTTCAAACAGAAACAAAAAGCAAATTGTTGAAAACGCATGCTTTCTAGCTGTAAAATTAAAGAAAAGGGGAATTGCATTGTTTTGCAATAAAAAAACTTAACCAGTAAAGGAAAGAATTATGGAACTAAAAAAAATATCGGGATTAATCACAGTCATTTGCTTATTGGCAGGTATTTCAATGCAGACATTCGCTGGCGGAAGAGGTCGACGTGCAGCAAAAGGTGCACTGATAGGAGGATTAACGGGCGGCCTGGTGGGTGGCGCGGCTGCTTCTGGTGGAAGTAGAGGATTTGGAGGTGGATTTGGGATTGGACTTGGTGTTGGAGCTGCAACTGGTGCAATTGTTGGAGCTGCAACGTATGATCCTGAAGATGAACGATATGACATTCAAAAAGATCGTGAAAAAGTTGAAAATAAAATCGAAAATATTGAAGAAGAGCTTGAACATAGAGACCGTGAAATAGAAGATCTTAAAAGAAAAATTCAAGTAAAAAAGCAAGAAATGGATCAAACAGACGATGCCAAACAGCAACGCGAACTTAGAAAGCTAGAAAGAAGACTCGATAAACTTGAAAATAAGCAAAGAAGACTTGAAAAAAAACAAACAAAGCTTGAAAGAAAATCAAGAAGACTTGAAAGCAGACTTCGAGCTCTTTCATAACATTCCTTCAATAAAAGTAGGGGGAAACAATGAAAAGAAACCTCATCGTAATAATTATCGCCAGTGCTTTGTACGCTTTTGCCATGAATACACGGGTAAAAGGCGTTTCATCCAGCGCACTTGAGCGTGGCTTTACACGTAGGTTTGGGGCGCACAGTTATCTGCTCCAAGAACCTGAATATTTTCGCCAATATGGTTATAATAAAAATCTATGCTGCAAAAATAGACAAGAAAAATGCAGAAAAAAAAGATGTGTAAAACAAATAAAAAAACAACACAAAAAGAAAACTAAAAAAGAAGGACAACGACGTTTTTGTGAATGGAGCTAACAAAAAAATAATTATAGGCTCTAGATATTAGTTTGTGCTGAACCAGTAGAGATAATAACGGTTGCACCTTCCGTTTTGCATCGACAGTACATACTTTCATGAGGCCTAATTGATATGGCGCAAACCCTTCCGGGTTTTACAAAAATTTGAGAAATCTCGTTCCCCTGAAAAAAAGAAAGAGTTCGCCAACCGTTGCGCTCCATTTCCTGTTGATAAAAACTCACCACTTCACTCGGCAATAAGTTTGTCTTGTATCCAAGCTGCAATCCTCCTGAATCATCAAAAAAATCTTGACTAAAAAAATCATAAATAGGTTTAGAACTCAGCAAAACAGGAATATCTATAAGCCTCGCTTCCTTCCTACGAGCATTTTCCTGCGCAATGGCTGCTCTTTTTTTTCTAGGAATCTTTTTAGACTTTTTACTTGTTTTTCCGAACGTAGACTCAATAGACGAATTCTCAACTTTTTTCCCTTCCAGAAAAACATGATGCTCTCTGACATCATCACGAATCGCCCGCTCAGAAGTAGATGAAAAAAAAGGATCGCTACCGCTTTGGTAACGATCCTTTTGTGTCTTTTTTTCAGGTTGTTTTGGCGAACAGGCCGGCAACAGAAAAATAAAGAGGAAACTAAATGCTCCGATTTTTTTCAACCCAGCCACAACACCCTCCTGAAACTTTTTTATTGTTCAGAATTCGCTCGTCGTTGACGCAAGCGGTCTTTTTGTTCCCTTGTTAGAACTTTCTCTTGAACACGAGCCGCCTTACCCTTTCTGTCCCTCATGTAGTACAACTTCGCTCTGCGAACCTTACCCCGACGAACAAACTTCACAGAATGAATATTTGGAGAATAGTACGGAAATACTCGCTCAACTGAAATCGCATTCGCGGCGATCTTACGAACAGTAAAAGTGGAAGAAGCTCCATTGTTATGTTTGGCAATCACATCGCCTTCGAAAACCTGCAATCTCTCCTTGCCACCCTCACGAATGCGAAGAGAAACTGCTATGGCATCACCAATTGCAAACTCGGGAAACTTCCGTTCTGTAATCCCAATTTCGTTGATTGTTTCTCTGGAATATTGTTTGGATTTCATTTTTTTCCTTTAAAACAAGCTTTGATCTCGTTTTTATAAAAATGGTAAATATTCATTTACTATACGGGAAAATCACCCTTCTGCCAATTGCTAATCACGCTTTTTTATATTTATTCCCAACCATCGATCCATTATCGTCGCTACAGCAGACCTTACAGAGAGATGATTAAAATCTGAAAAACCAGCGACTGGCATCAACACAAAATCCGACCTTCTCATTATCTGATCGGACAATCCTCTTCCCGTGCCAAAAACAAAAAGAACTGGACGGCCCTCCCGCCAGACAACCGATTGATCATGAAACGATATAGTCTTACACGGCCACATACGCGCTGAGGTTGTCACAATAATCGGCCTCACACCCTCTCTTTCCTCGATTTTATGAAGAACATCATTCAACGAGGAAACAAGGCGCACATGCTTGAGAGCCTCATGTCGCTCAGGATTATATTCTATCCCCACTCCTTCTTGCCAAAAAGAAAGCAACTTTTTTACTACTTTTTGTTGATCCTTCAAGGGCGTTACAATAAAAAATTGATCAAAACCAAAAGTTCGTGCCGAACGAGCAATGTCATGAATATCCAAAGAAGTTACTGAAGTTGTACCTTCTTGGCAATCTTGCCCAACCATCACCTGATCATGCATCAAGACTATGTAGTGTGATGGGATAGTTTTTTTTGCAACTTTTTTTTGCTCATCGGTCATATCGCTCGAACGTAACCAATCGAAATGATGTAAAACCGTACGTTGAGCGGCCTGTTCCATGCGCCATTTTTGCATTGCACCATGATTACCCGAGCGAACAACAGGCGGAACTTCTTGCCTTTTCCACTCAACAGGCTCTGTATACTCTGGATAATCGACAAAAGCATCCATGAACGAATCTCGTTCAACCGATTCTGATTTTCCAACAACACCTGGAATAAAGCGCAAAACACCTTCCAAAAGCATCATTGCAGGAATATCCCCACCCATTAAAACAAAATCGCCGACGGAAACAATCTCGTCAGCATATTCTTGCTCAACCCGTGCATCCATTCCTTCATAACGAGCAGGAAGCAACATAAGGTGCCCCACCCGGATCGCATCCTGATAGATCTTTTTTAGCAAGGACTGATTAAGTTTTTTGCCATGCGGCGAGAAAAAAATTTTAAAAGCCTTACCAAACTTTTTCTCTTTGGCCTCCACACCCTTTTGAATAACTAATGGTTTTATAAGCATTCCGGCACCATGGCCAAAAGTTGGAGCATCAATGCGAGTTCCTGGCGATAAAAACGAAGAGTAAGAATCAACGTCGTAAGAAACTATCCCAGCCTCACAAGCCCGTCGCACCAAACTTGTCTGCAAAAAACAACTATAAAGGTCGGGAAAAACCGACAGAATTGAAATGTTCATTTATTTAACAATATCAACAAAAACCTGGGTGCCTTCTCTCTGATTTAGCGCTGTTATCAGCGAACGGATAGAGCGAATTGTCTGCCCCCCCTTACCAATAATCTTACCGAAATCCTGCTCACAAACGTGAACCGACAGCATAATCTTATTTTCTTCTTCTTTTCTCACAACACGAACGAGTGACCGATCTTCAACTAGCTCCATCACCACAAATTCGAGAATATTTTTTAGCATGTTCTACAAACCTCCGCTCTTGGCCCTAAAAACCAATGAGCTTATGTCCCTTTGGTCCTACGCGCCGCCCTGTTCCCCAGTCTTTTTGTACAATTTTTGCAATCTCTTCACAGCATCAGATGGAATTGCTCCCAACCCAATCCAATGATTTATTCTTTCTTGATTAAATTGCACAAGTTTGCCGCTTAACCCGTCATATGAGCCAAGATTCTCCAAAAACGCACCGTCTCTCTTCTTGCGTCCATCAACAGCAACTATTCGATAAAATGGGACTTTCTTTTTCCCCACGCGAGACAAGCGTATTCTAACTGCCATGTAAATCCTTCCAAATGCATATAAACAAAATTGTAATACCAAATATATAGCGACCGATACAAGAATAAGGCTCTAAAAACGCCCAAACCTCTTAAACAGTTTAGCAAATTGCTGGCTTTGTTCAAATCGAAGCAATAATACGTTGACATCGGCCACCCGAACACCTGACCCTTTAGCAATCCTACTTTTACGCGACCCATTCAGAATACGTGGATTTAGACGCTCTTTTGGAGTCATTGAGCTGATAATCGCCTTGAAGCGCTTCATATCCTGCTCTCCCTTTTGCAGCATATCTGGCGAAACATTTCCCATACCAGGAATAAATTTCACAAGCTTCGAAAATGATCCCAACCTTCCAACCATGCCCATCTGATCAGCAAAATCTTGCAGTGTAAACTTTCCCTTGCGGAATGAACGCATAACAGATTCATGCTCTTCTTGCTTGATTTTTTCTTCAGCCTTCTCAATTAGGCTTAGCACATCACCCATCCCGAGTATACGATCGGCCATACGTTCGGGACGAAAACGCTCTATCTCATCAACCTTTTCTCCTGTTCCGACAAATAAAATAGGTTTTTTTAGAGCATATCGAAACGCAAAAGCTGCACCACCCCGAGAATCACTGTCCATCTTAGTCAAAATCACTGAATGAAAATTCACTGTCTGAGCAAATGCCTCAGCAACATTAAGCGACTCCTGCCCTGTCATAGCATCTAAAACAAGCAACTTATATTTTGGTCTAAATACTGAATCAACCTCCTGAAGCTCTTTAAGCATCTGGTTATCTACATGCAAGCGACCCGCAGTATCCAGAAAAACAATCTCATATCGTCCTTCACATGCATGTGCAGAAATTTCCTGGGCAGCAGCAACCGGGTCCGTACTAGAGGATCTATAAAAGTCTACGCCAACCTGTTTTGCCAATAATTCAAGCTGGTCAATGGCTGCAGGTCGATAAAAGTCGACCGATCCGAACAAAATTTTTCGATCTTTTGAACGATTCTTCGCTTCTTTTTTTATGAAATGTGCTAATTTTGCCAATGTGGTGGTCTTTCCAGAACCCTGCAATCCCATAACCATAACCGTTGATGGAATTTGAAACGAAAAGTTTATACCACTCTGATCACCACCTAAAAAGTGCAAAAGCCTCTCGTGGACGACTTTTATAAACTGTTCACCCGGCTTAAGAGAAGCGGTTACCTTTTGGCCAACCACCTCCTTCTGAATGCTTTGTATAAACTCTTGAACCAATTTTTGCGGAACATCCGCTTCCAAAAGTGCATCTCTGACCTTTTCAAGGGCTTCTTGAATATTTTTTTCAGTCAAGGCGCCTTTGCCTGTAAGGCGAGAAAAAACAGATGAAAATTTTTTGGATAAAAAATCAAACATATAAGCACCTCAATATGTAACGAGATATTTTGTCTGTGCAGCCTTTCAGCATAATATCAGAAAAAAACTCAGTTCGACAGGCCCTTGACCATAAAAGGCCTTTCTATTAGCATTATTAAAATGAGAATTTTGTAGCAATCACCTTCAAAAGCGGGTATAAATTCGTATGGCTAAACAGGCTGTTTATCTTACAACATATCTACCGAAAGTTCTTCTTGTCGGTGTCGATGCACCTTACAATAGAACAAAGGATATCTCCACATACTACAATGAGTTTTTAAACCTTATTAAAACAAATGGCGTTACTTACCACGAAACTTACTTTACAAAATTACGTGAAATTAGCACACCTTATTTTTTTACCAAAGGTAAACTAGAAGAATTAAAAAAACTGTGCGACGAAAAAGAGATTGAGGAGGTAATCTTTTCCGAAGCACTGACTGCTCAACAGGAACGCAATCTTTCTGACCTTTTGAATGTTACTGTTTTTGATAGAACAAAACTGATCTTGGAAATATTTGAAAAATCAGCACACACCACAGAAGGCAAAACTCAAGTAGCTGTTGCTATGCTTCAATATAAAAAATCTCGACTTGCCGGAAAAGGCATTCACATGAGTCAGCAAAGAGGTGTTGTCGGACTACGCGCTGGATTTGGTGAAACGGCAAAAGAGAGAGAAACTAGGGATATTGACACGCAAATTCTTAAGTTAAAGAAAAAGTTAAAAAAAATTCAAGACGTACATACAACGCAACGCAAAAATCGATTGATCAACAAAATTCCACACGCTTGTCTTGTTGGCTATACAAACGCGGGGAAATCAACCATTTTAAACGCTTTAACCAAAAGCTCTGTTGATGCGCAAGATAAACTATTCGCAACGCTAGATACAACAACTCGAGAATTGTACATTGAAGGAGAAAAAAAAGGACTTATTTCTGATTCGGTTGGATTTATTCAAAATCTACCTCACCATTTAATCGAAGCATTTAAATCGACCCTCGAAGAGTTGAAATACGCGAATCTTCTTTTGCAAGTTGTTGATATTTCAAACCCAAACTGGGAATCTCACATCCGAATTGTTCACGAAATTTTGAACAGTTTGGAGATAGAAAAAGAAATGATATACATTTTTAATAAAATAGACAAAGTTCACGATCCAGAAGCACTAAAAGAAAAACTTAAAAAGTATCAACCGTATGTTGTAACCCATACAAAAGACAAAGAAGGGCTACAACCACTGAAAACATTTTTACATTCATGGAACAACAAAAAAGAGGAACCAACCTGTGAAAAAAATATTTGCTCTCACTGCCCTCACCGTAATAATGCCTGCTTTTTCAATGATGAAAAATAAACATCGCAAGCCTATTTGTCTGGATAAGAAAAAACAGCAAAAAGAAGATGATATAACTCTTAATCAAATCGTAGAACTTGCAAAAAAAAAGATGGCTCAAAAAACTAACAACTGATTTTAGTTATCATAATTCTATTTACAGCTCACCCGTTTTGTAGTAGAAAACACACAGGTTTTTAGACACATTGATTTTTTCTGCTACAAAAGGGAGCGCGATGAATAAAAAGTTCGTACCTGTTGGTCTGTTATTTTCAGTTTTATTTCTCTTGAGCAAACCACTGAAAGCTGAAGAACAAGAATTTAAAGAACATTTTAAAAAAGCCAATGAACTTTTCAAAAAAGATAAAAAAGATGAAGCGATTTTTTATTACAACAAAACAATAGAAGCAAACCCAAACTGCCATCAAGCATACTTTAACAAAGGACTTGTACTAGCAAACCGCGGAGATCTGGTTGGAGCTGAAAACAGTTACCGAAACGCCCTTGAAGTTCACTCTCATTATAAAAAAGCTCATCTTATGCTCGGCGACATTCTTAAACAACAAGAAAAAAACGAACAAGCGCGTGAAACATATGAGCAACTTCTTCAACTAGATCCTTATCATTTTGAAGGGCACCTTCATCTGGCGCGAGTCCTCTCTGACCTTCGAGCATTCCCAGAGGCTATTGAACATTTTGAAAAGGCTCTCTCCATCAAACCAAACAACTTGCAATGCAAGCTTGATCTTGCAAACACGCTTAACATGGCAAATCAAACTGAAGAAGCTCTGCGTCTGTATAGAGAACTCGAAGATAAACTTCCCCAAAGCACATCCATCATTTACAACATTGCGTATACATTAAAAAAATTAGGATATATCGAGGAGGCAATCCCCTATTACCACAAAGTCCTCGAATTAAACCCTGACCATGCCGAAGCTCATTTTGGACTTGGTCTTTCACATCTCATGCAAGAAAATTTCTTGGAAGGATGGAAGGAATATGAGTGGCGGTGGAAAAGAACACGCTACACGCCACGCAACTTTCGACAACCACAATGGGATGGCTCCGACCTTCACGGAAAAACAATTTTACTGCACGCTGAGCAAGGGCTTGGAGATACCTATCAATTTGTTAGATTTGCCAAAATAGCGAAAGAACACGGTGGAATGGTGATTGTGGCAGCACAAAATCCACTGGTACAAATTTTGTCAGAATGTGACTACATAGACCAAGTTGTATCGTTGCACTCATCTTTGCCCCCATTTGACGTACATGCTTCACTCATGAGTTTACCGCTTATTTTAAAAACGGAAGTTGTCACTATTCCAGCAGACATTCCATATCTATTTTCCAAAGATGAATTGGTAGAACTATGGGAAAAAAACCTTTCCTCAGATACCAACTTCAAAATAGGTATTTGTTGGCAAGGCAACCCTAACTATAGCACTCCGTTTTTACGTAATGCCGTTGCTGCAAAATCAATTCAACTTGCTCAATTGGCTCCAATCAGTGAAATACCTGGCGTCAGTCTTTATTGTCTGCAAAAAACAACCGGAGAAGAACAATTAAATAATCTTCCTGAAGGTTTCCACCTGCACGTATTCGGGCCAGATTTTGACAAAACAAATGGTCGCTTCATGGATACATCTGCCGTCATGAAAAATCTCGACCTTGTCCTAACTGTTGATACCTCCATAGCGCATCTTGCTGGTGGACTTGGTGTTCCAGTCTGGGTTATACTTCCCGAGCCTGCAGATTGGCGCTGGATGCTACGCGAATCAGACACTCCATGGTACCCGAACATGAAGCTATTCAGACAGCCTAGACCAGATGATTGGGAATCTGTCATTCAAACCGTTGTTAATGAGCTGAAAAAAAAGGTTGGACTAAAAAAGACAGACCAAACAAAAAAATTCGCTCATCTCACAACAGAAAAACTCATTGAAACAGTTGCTCAATTAGAAATCCAAGTATCTACCGCTGAGGACAATAATCAACGGAAAAATATAGAAATTAGACTTAATAATGCACGTAGAAATCTGGATTTACGATGTGGAAAATCCTCTCAACGCGACTCTCTACTGGAGAAATTTATCAATGTTACAAAAAAGCTATGGCAATACAAAATGGAAATCTCCCGCCTTTCACCAGGAGACGAAGAGTTTGCATCAACAGCACAAAGCACGGTCACTCTATGCACACTCAAAGATAACATCATGAAGCAAATACTCACTGTCGTATAAAATAGCTAGGGAGACAATAATGTGGGCTCAAACGCTTGTTTTAGTAATAATATTTTTATTCGGCCAAGAAACATATGCTGACATTCAATCAAAAACAGCGCAAGATTACTTTAATCAAGCAATGACCCACAAAAAAAACAAACAATCAAATGAGGCGATCAACTGCTTTCTTCAAGGATTAGCGGTTGATCCACTTCATTTTAAAACCCACTTTTATCTAGCCGGAGAATACTATTACCGAGAGAAATATAACAAGTCCATTGAACACTACAAAAAAGCTCTAAAAATTAATCCCCAGTCATATCAAACCGCTTGTAATTTGGGTATTATCCTTGCCAAAAATAGCACGACCAGACAAGAGGCATACAACTTTTTTTCTCAATCAATATCATACAACCCAAACTATGCATCTGCATATTTTCATAGAGGCAGACTCTCTAATCTTCTTGGAAACTACAATGAAGCAGAATCAGATTATCGACAAACAATTGCTCTGCAAAAAAATCATGTTCATGCACGGGCAGCTCTTGCCAAAATTTTACGCGATCGCGGCGAATTTGAAGCCTCAATTGATCTTTTAGAACAAGCATTAGAACTTGAACCCAAAAACATTCACCTTTGGTTCGACCTTGGATTTAGCGCAAACATGATTGGCGAAGTTGATAAATCAATCTCATCATACGAGCAGATTTTGCAAATTGTACCGCGCCACCCGCAATCGTATTACAACATCGGCTATACACTCAAAATGGGAGGAGATCTTGATGGAGCAATTGCAGCATATCAAAAGGCCCTAACACTAAACCCACATTATCATCAAGCCCAATTCGCTCTTTCCCTGGCGTATCTCAACCAAGGAACATTTCAAAAAGGTTGGAAACGATATGCACAAGAACAGTTGGGCCGAGGAAAAATCAATCAAGACCAACTACTTCAATGGTTTCAAACCGACCAACTCCAAGGAAAACATATTTTTTTGCGTCATCAAGGCGGTCTTGGTGACGTTATGCAATTTGTACGATTCGTAAAAGAACTAAAAAAACGAGGAGCTTATACCATTGTATTAGTATCAAAAGCTCTTAAAAAACTACTTTCTAGATGTAGTTATATAGATAGACTACTTGTCAGAGGTGACAGAATACCGCCATTTGACACGCAAACAACACTGATGGCACTGCCCGCCATTTTTAATCCAAGTGAACAGGAAATACCTGCCGAGATTCCCTATATATTCTCTGATCCAAAACTCACCACATTATGGAAGAAAAAAGTTGCAGAAACAAATCCAGAAAAATTATTCAAGGTCGGATTGTGTTGGACTGCCGACGAAAAAAATGATTTGAATCGTCCTCCAGTTGCGCGAAGATCTATTCCCCTTGAACTACTTGCACCACTTGCACAATGCAAAAACGTTGTGTTTTACAGCCTTCAAAAAGAAAATCCGGGTGTTACGGAAAACTTTGAAACTGAACCTTTAATAAACACGTGGGGGCCAGATTTTGACACACAACATGGAGCATTTATGGACACTGCAGCATTGATTGAAAATCTTGATCTCGTAATTAGTGTTGATACATCAATTGCTCATCTTGCCGGCGCGTTAGGCGCTCCTGTCTGGCTCGTATTACCGTTCAGTGTTGATTGGCGCTGGATTGCGCATCGCACAGATTCGCCGTGGTACCCAACAATGCAAATCTTCAAACAAGAACTCCCTATGGATTGGTCGCCGGTTATACACAAAATTGCAAACGAGCTGCAAGACCTAACACACTCACTTTTTGAGGCCAATCTGAAACTAGGACAGATGCTTTCCGAACAACATCAAAACAAAAAGGCTCTTTATCACTTTGAACGCGCACTAAGTTTGCGACCATGTGATAAAAAAACCAACAAAATATTGGCAAACAACTTCCTGAATCTTGGAAATAAAAAATTCAACCAAGGATGCGGTCAAGAAGCACTGCAAATTTTTAAAAAGATACTATCTATTAATCCCAACTATGCAACGGTCCACCACAATATCGCATTTACACTCGCAGAACGATTAGGAAGACACGATGAAGCGATCAAACACTACAAGATATCCTTTCAACTACACCCAGATAATCCTGAAACTCATTTTTGCTATGCACTTTCTTGTTTAGCAACAGGAAACATGAAAACTGGCTGGAAAGAATACCTCTATCGATGGAAAAGACCTGGCAGTGCACCACGCTCTTTCGGAGCTTCTCTTGTAAAACAATGGAAAGGCGAGCCCCTGAATGGAAAAACAATACTTATTCGTTGCGAACAAGGCCTCGGCGACACACTACACTTTATTCGGTATGCGCAACTATTAAAAAATCAAGGGGCAACGGTAACTGTTGAAGTTCAAAAACCACTTGCCAAGATTCTCTCTTTGTGCAGCTATATCGATCAACTCATCACAATTGGAAGCGCCTTGCCAAACTATGACTATCAAATACCACTCCTTGATCTACCAGCGCTTTTTGAAACAACATTACAAACTATTCCAACAAAGGTTCCATATCTGTACGCCGACAACATAGTCGAACAAAAGTGGAAAACTTTTTTCAAAAAAGACAAAAATTTTAAAGTTGGCATTTGCTGGAATGGTGATGCTTCACACGGCCAGATTAAGTTCATGCCACTTAAATTATTTGCCCCACTAATGCAACTTAACGGAGTCATGTTTTACAGCCTACAAAAATTCAATGGCCTTGAACAAATAGCTGATCTTCCTCAAGATGTTAATTTTTATCAATTTGATGATCAATTTGACACTGAAAACGGAAGCTTTATGGATACCGCCGCAGTTATGAAGCATCTCGATTTGGTTATCACCGCCGACACATCTATCGCCCATCTTGCAGGAGGGTTAGGCGTGCCAACGTGGGTTATTTTACCATTTCCCGCAGAATGGCGATGGCTCATTGAAAGAGATGATTCACCTTGGTATCCAACCATGAAACTTTTTCGACAAACAAAAATAAATGACTGGAATAATGTTCAAACGAAACTCTTGTCAACCCTTAAAAAACTAAAAAAATAATATGAAAAAAATCTTTTTTTTTATGTTAACAGTTCTTGTCCTTCAACCTACAACGGCTCAAAGTTGCCTCTACTTACCATTTAAATCAATCTTCAAATTTTATACCTACTCCTTCAAACAAAAACAAAACAATTTAAAAAATCAAAAAAAAATTGTAAAAAACAAAATAGCTCAAAACAAAAAGGTGGCCCGCAAAATACGCACGCTGAGATTAAAACTAAGAAAAATCAGTCAACCCCCGTATCGACAAAAAACCAATGGGAACCCTCACCATAGACGCACAAAATCCGACAATATGAACAATATAAAGTTATCAAGAGAGGAATACATAAAAAACGATCCTCAAATTTTTAACTACATACCCTACGAGCAGTGGCTTTCGAAAAACTCAAACAAAAAATTGTATGAAAAATATAAGCAACTGTACAAAAAACTAAAAAACAAAAACCCCGTTTAAATTTATTTAGCTTGACCTACAAAATGCTATCAAAAAAATCGACAACCTTTTGTTCTTCGGCCTCTACAGCTCTATCACGTGGCGTTTGCCCCTTTTTATTTTTCGCATCAATTTTTGCACCCCGCTCAACGAGAAATTGAACAATTTCCAACTGACCTCCTGATGCAGCCTCATGCAACGTGGTATCTTTACTCACATCTTCATAAAAAATATCCGCTCCCAATTCATCAACGAGATAGCGAACAACGTCAAGATGCCCTTCCATCGCAGCATGAGTCAACTGAGAACAATTGCAATCCAGTTTCCTGTTGATATCCAAACCATGTTCTCGTACAAAATATTTCACCACCTCCAAATGCCCCTCACCAACAGCTATGGTTCCTGGACACCACCCCCTTTCAGAGCACTTAGTATTATCTGCACCATTTTTTATCAGATACTTTATGACCTCCAGTTGGCCTCCTCTGGCCGCATAGTACAAAGGAGTTTCCCCATCCTCGTCCGTAGCATTTACATCCACACCCTTATTCACAAAAAACTTTACAACATCAGCATGTCCAGCTTCAGATGCAATATGTAAAGGTGTTCCTACTAAACCATTTGGGAAATCCACCAGTTTATTTTTTTGTGCAATTAGGTACTTCACAACTGAAAGATTTCCCTCTCTGGCCGCAACATGCAAAGGCGTCCAACCAAATTTATCTTTTGCTGCTTGGTCCATTTTTCTGTCACTGACAAAATACTTCACAATATCAAGAAAACCTTCTTCAGCTGATAAGTGAAGCGGCGTTTGCTCAAAATTATTTCTTATTTTTTCGCTCACCCCCACTTCTTGCACCAAATACTGAATAATATCAAGATATCCTTCTAGCGCAGCGATATGTAATGGTGTATCACCACGATCATTACCGATAGAGCAGTCGACATTTTTCTTTTGTACAAAAAATCTTACACCCGCAAGATGACCTCCGAATGTAGCAAGCAGGAGTGGTGTCCAACCTCCACTGTCACGAACGTTTACGTCAGCATCAGCATACTCTACCAAATACGCGGCAATATAACCATGTCCACATCTGGATGCAATATGAAGCGGCGTAATTCTGTCTTTTGTTTTCTGATTTGCATCAACACCACATTCTTGCAACAAATAATGAACAACATCGCTTGCTCCATCTTTTGCCGCAACATGAAGCACAGTCCAACCATCTGAATCTTGGCGATTACAGTCAACGCCACAATCTTTTATCAGATAACGGACAATATCTACACTGTTTTTTCCTGCGGCAAAGAAAAGCGCGTCACTCTCATTGCTATCCTGAATTTTTGGATCAACATTTTTCTTCTCAACAAGGTATTTCACAACATCAAAAGATCCACCCGATGCAGCATAATGAAGAGGCAACCATTTGTTATCATCCTCACTATAAACATCAAATTTTTTTTCTTCAATCAGATGACGAACAAGGTCCAACGAACCTCCCAAGCATGCAAGATGGAGCAACGTTGCATTTTTGTCTGTTTTTACAGCTGAATCAATCGCACATGATGCAATAAAATAACGAACAACTTCTTCTTTGCCCTCGCAAGCTGCATGATGAATAGGCAATAGGTTTTTTCCATCTTGAACTGTCATGTCAAAGTTTTTTTCTTCAGCCAAATATTTTATGATATCCAGATTTCCATTTTTTGCAGCATGATGTGCAAGTGTCCATCGATCTGTATCCCTCGCATGAATATCAACACCTTTTTTATCAATCAGGTAACGAAGCACGTCCAAAGATCCTTCTCTAGCAGCACAATGAATCGGCTGCCAATAACAATCATCAGAAATGTTACTCTTGGCACCGTGTTGATCAACAAGAAACTTTACAACAGAAAGATGGCCTCCTGATGATGCAAAATGAAGGGCTGTTCCACCCGAATTATCAAGCTCATTAACTGGTGCGCCACAAGTTTCTACTAAGTATTTAACAACAGCGAGATACCCTTTGTTTGCAGCCATGTGAAGTGCAGTTCCACCCAAACCATTATCTCTATCTCGATGGTCCATCTCATGCTTTTCGATCAACAATTTTATAACGGGCAAATCACCATTAAGCGCAGCCTTATGTAAAACGGATTTACCATCCTCTGATTTGAGAGTAATATCCGCACCACTTTCAATCAAATACTCAAAAACATCAAAAAAACCCTCTTGAACAGCCCAAATTAATGATGTAACACCATTTTCATCACAAACATTGATATCAACTCGTTGTTCTTCGACAAAATAAATCACGACAGAAAGATGTCCCTTGAATGCAGCATAATGAAGGGGTGTACTTCCAACACTATTTGCTACTTGTGCATCAATTCTTTGCTCTTCAACAAAAAACTTAACAATGTCAAGCCTACCAGCCTGTGCCGCCCAGTGAACGGGAAGATTACCGTTGTTATCTTGAGCAGAACAGTCTGCCATTCCCTTGTTAACTAAATACTCAACCAGATCAATATCACCGTTATACGCAGCATAGTGAAGAGGAGACCACTCCCACGAGTCGAACACATCAACTTTTGCACCAACCTCTTGTACCAAATATTCAACAATATCGTCGTTCCCTTCTTTGACTGCAAGCAAAAGAGGAGTTTGCCCATCGTGCGTTCTACTCTCAACGTTAAGATCTGCGCTCTCTATTAGCAGCCTTACAACATCTAAATAACCACGAATGACAGCATGGTGCAACGAAGATAGACCATTTGAGTCAGTAAAATCACTCGAAACACCACTCTCAATAAGGTAATTCAGAACATCTATATCACCATTCCAAGATGCTTGAACAAACTGACTTTGACTTTTTGTAAGATCTTTCATAATTCGTTTTATTTGATTTTCTTGATAAAAAGGATTGAATTCGAATAGTTACACCTTCCTTATGATACCAAACGAAAGCCAAAAAACAATCTCTGACGGGGCAAAACAAACAACGCGTCATAACTCTCATTTACTCTTCTCTCATTTTTTAGTATGACCTTGTAGACAACAAAAAACTCATCTCAAAAAAAGGAGACTCTAATGCGCACGTGGCTACTCAGTTCTTTTGTCATTTGCATACTTGCAACAACATCGATTACAGCAGAAGAAAAAAACTTCACCAGCTTATGCAACAGTGCGATGGACCTGTACTACAAACATGAATTTGATAAAGCGATTGAATTGTACAAAAAAGCTCTCTCTATGAAGCCAGAAAGCACGCCTGTTCATTTCAACATTGGTTATATTTTTTCAATTCTCAAAAAAACCAATTCTGCAATCAAACATTTACAACTTGCCCTGCAAGGCAACCCATGCTACACAAAAGCGCACTTTATCTTGGCACAAATCTTTTTAGAAGAAAAAAAAGATATTGAACAAGCAATGCATCACTACAAAAAAACCATTGAACTTGATCCTCATCACTTTGACGCAACATTTAGATTGGGACAACTTTACTACGAGCAAGACAACTGGAACAAGGCACAAAAACTATTTGAGAAAACAGTTCAACTTAAACCAAAAAGTATAATTGTTCGATTTGACCTCGCATCATTGTTTCTCAAGCAACACAATTTTGATGCAGCTATTGAACAATACAAAAAAATTTTGAAAATCAACCCAAGTAGCGCGGTTACTAACTACAATATGGCATACGCTCTCAAGCTCAAAGGAGCATATCAGGAATCAATTCCTTACTACAAAAAAGCAATCAAACTAAATCCGAAAAACGAAAAAGCAACTTTTGGGTATGCGAAATCATCACTTGCTATGGGTTATTTTGAACAAGGCTGGAAAGCATTTGAATATAGAATGGCAAGTCAAGAAAAGTACAGAAAAACATTCAACTTTCATGGCATACAACCAGATGAATTTAAAAACAAAACGGTTTTAATTCGTGCTGAATTTGGACTTGGTGACACCATTCACTTTATTAGGTACGCGCAACTGGTAAAAAAATGCGGTGCAAAGAAAGTTTACGTCGAAACATTCGGACCGTTAGTACAACTTCTTTCAAACTGTAACTATATTGATAAAGCATTCGCTAAAAAAACACCACTCCCTCGGCACGACATTCAAATTCCACTTTTAAGTTTTCCAATGATATTTGATACGCGACTTAATACCGTTCCACAAACAATTCCGTACATCAATGCAGATAAAAAACTTATTCGTCTATGGAAAAATAAGTTAAACACCATAAATAGCAACCCGAATCAATTGAATGTTGGACTTTGTTGGCAAGCAAACCCAAACACTTTTCTAGAAGACAATCCTTTAACAAAACGTTCTATTCCTCTTTCACTTTTTGAGCCACTTACACAATTGAAAAACGTTAAACTGTATAGCTTGCAACGTCAGTATGGTGCTGATCAGATAAACAATCTTCCAGATGGATTTTTTATTCATGACTTCGGCCCAGATTTTGATACCACACACGGACGATTTATGGATACGGCGGCAGTAATCTCAAATCTTGACTTAGTAATCACCGTCGACACCGCAATTGCACACCTTTCTGGAGCACTGGGAACACAAACCTGGATTTTACTTCCTTCTGTTGCAGAATGGAGATGGATGACCGATGGAACAACTACTCCTTGGTATCCGCAAGCACGTTTATTTAGACAACAAACACATGATGATTGGAAATCAGTTATCAACGAGATTGCAGATGAAATCAGATGCATATCAAAAACAAGATAACAAAAAACAAAACACTGCAACTTTTTTTGTTGGCTAGCCAACTGTGCATTATAGCTTGCCTATACAAGCCATTAACACAAACTTGGAACCGAGATAAAAACAGCAAAAGAAAAAAGAAAAGGGCAAAAAAAACAGTTCGAAACTCTACCATTATTGCAGCACAAACACGGCTTCAAATTGAGAAAAAAAAAAGAGCTCGCGCTCGTAGACTTGCAACATACTCACTTGTTAAACAACGCCACAAAAACATTCAAAAAAATCGGTTGACTTATAAAAATTGAATGATAGTTTCAGGCATCGAATTTTTTGAGTGCAATAGGAGTGTCAAATAACAAAAATCTGAAAAAAGGAGAAAAAAAGAAAAAACATTTCGATAACAGATAATTTTCCTCGAAAAAGACAAAACAAAAAAAGGATTGTCATGATGAGCAAAAAAAACAACGTACAAACAGTACTGCTTTTTCTTTTAATCGCCCCTAATCTTAAGGCCTCTCAAGAACAACAAAGCTATTCTGCCAACACTTATTTCAACAAAGCACAACAGTTTTTTCAACAAAAAAATATTACACGCTCAATTGAACTTTATAAAAAAGCGATTAGTGTTGATCCACAACACTTCGAAGCTCATTTTTACCTGGCAAACACTTATTTTCAACGAGGCGATTACAACAACGCAATCATGTTTTATAAAAAGGCACAGTTAATCAGAAACTACATGCCGCAGGTAGACTTTAACCTTGCTCTTGTTCTAGAAGCAAGTGGCAAGATAGATGAGGCAATCAAACAACTGCGTGGAGCACTTAGAAAAAATCCATCATACTTAAAAGCAAAGATTCTTCTTGCTGAATATCTTTTGAAACAAAAAAAAGAAAATCTCGCTCTCGAGCTGTACTACGATGCACTGGCACAAGATCCAAATAACTTTGATTCTCTTTATTCTATTGCCAGCATTTATCGAGATAAAAAAGATCTGCAAAAAGCTATCACCTTCTATAACAAAGCACTAGCAATAAGGCCAAACGATCTCCGTGCAAATTTCGATCTCGGCTTCACATACAATCTGACTAACGAACTAACAAAAGCAAAAGAAGCATACAGAACGATTTTGAAAATAGCACCTCACAGCATCGACGCACGATACAACCTCGCACACACTCTCAGGTATACTGGTGAATCGGAAGAATCGTCCGAACACTATCGAATTGTCTTAGAAAAGCGTCCAAATAAAACGGGAGCACACTACGGTTACGCAGAATCTTTACTTAGAATGGGAGATTTTGAAAAAGGGTGGCAAGAGTTCGAATGGCGTTGGAAACGAGGAGGGGATCCACGAAATTTCTCAGAAAAATTGTGGGATGGATCGGAAATTTCGGGAAAAACAATTCTAATCCGCGCCGAATATGGACTTGGCGATAGCATACAGTTTATACGATTTGCAAAACAACTTAAGGAGCAAGGCGCAACAATTATTGTTCAAATACAAAGTCCACTCGCTCAATTGCTTTCTCTATGTCCATACATTGATGAAATAGTTGTCATTGGCGATAGGTTACCCGATTTTGATGTACAAGTTCCGATAATGAGCTTACCATTCAAACTCGGTGTTACAAAAAAGGAAAATATACCAAATGAGGTCCCTTACCTAGAAGCTGATCCTGATCTAGTAAGATACTGGCAAAAGGAAATTTCACGCGACGGCAATTTCAAGATAGGCATATGCTGGGAAGGAAGTTCCTATTACGATTCTCTTCGTGGACCACTCTCCAAAAAGGCGCTACACCTTTCTGTATTTGAGCCTATATCCCGAATTCCCTATGTAACGCTTTATAGTCTTCAAAAAACATCCGAGCAGAACCAGATAGATGAGGTTTCATTTGAAGTACGTAACTTCGGACCTGATTTTGACAAGACAAACGGCAGATTTATGGATAGTGCCGCACTTATGAAAAATCTCGATTTAGTGATAACAATCGACACGTCGGTAGCACATTTAGCTGGAGCATTGAGTACACCTGTCTGGGTTGTTTTACCAACCGTTGCAGACTGGCGCTGGCTAACTGAAGTAGAAGACACTCCGTGGTATCCACAAATGAAACTCTTTAGACAAAAAGTACACGGTGATTGGACTCACGTTTTTGAAAAAGTTGCGCAAGCTCTTTCTGGACTTTTACAAAAAAGTAAAAAAAAAAGCGATATTGTATTTGCAGAAATATCGATTGGAGAATTAATTGACAAAATCACCATTTTGAGACTCAAAATGAAGCACATCAAAGATGAGGCTAAACTTGCAAACGTAAAGAAAGAGCTTATTTCACTGTGCAAAACACTTGATACAAAAGTGCCAAAGTGCGAAAAACTTGATGATTTAACACAACAACTTTACGAAACTAATCAGCAACTGTGGGACATTGAAGATGATTGCAGGAACAAAGAACGAAACAAAGAGTTTGATGACGAATTTATACAAATAACTCGGAGTGTCTACATAACAAACGATAAACGGTGTGCACTCAAAAGAAAAATAAACACGTTGCTCGGATCAAACTTAGTAGAAGAAAAATCGTACGCTGCTTATTAAAATAAGGAAAACGTAAATTAAAATGGTTCGATATCATTCGACAAACTCAGGACAGACTCCAAAATTTGTTAAAGGATATCGAACTATTTTTTTTCTGGAAAAATTTCACTCAAACTCATACACTTACTCTTGTCGTTTTTAAAAAAGCATACAAAAAAGAAAACAATCCCACATGTCAGATTGCACACAAACGTTTAACGAATTTTTAAATAAAAAATTAAACCTGGAACAAAAAAAAGCCGTTACTTCAAAAAACGGAATCTTTCTTGTTGTTGCTGGCGCAGGATCTGGAAAAACGCGAATCATAACTACTAGAATTGCAAACCTGATTCTGAATCAAGATGCTGAACCTGGAACAATTGTTGCCCTCACGTTTACCAACAAAGCGGGTAACGAGATGAAAGAACGGGTGCAACAATTTTTGCCGCCAGGCTACAACATTCCATTTGTCGGAACGTTTCACTCATACTGTCTTCGTCTTTTAAAAGCGAATAGCGAACGGCTAGAAAAACCATTTGTTTCTATCTTCGATGAAGACGACAAATACAAATTACTCAGCGATATCATAAAGAGAAACGGAATGGGGAAACGAACAACAGCAAAAAAAGTTGCATACACCATCTCACGAATAAAAAATAGCATCACCGAACAGGGATTTGAACGATCCGCTGAATATCAATTCTCTATGCCATTTGTTAAAGAAATTTTAGCAGCATATGAACGAGAGAAAACGGCAAGCAAATGTCTTGATTTTGATGATCTTCTTGTAGAAACA
>CAYZEO010000005.1:0-40097 GCA_964477815.1 uncultured Pseudomonadota bacterium
TTTGTTGACGAAAACAAAACAAGAAACAATTTGCAAAAAAAAGAAGGTTTGTTCATAAAAAAATCCATTACATTGACGGCTTAATTTTACCAAGAATGTCATTTCTCACTTTTCTTTAACGTTATGCTTTTTAAGTGTTATTCCTAATCTTTTCCAATTATTAGAAAAATTCCTGTCAAGTTCCCAGTTTTTTACTTGAGGGTCCTTATTGTTTTTTATTTCTAAGGTTTTTTTTATACCCTTTTTTATTATCTCGTTGGAAATAATTCTGTATTTTTGATCAATCGTCTTTTTGGATTCCGACCTTATCCATTTTTTATTTTTATATTGATGAGTGATTTTTTTTAGTTTCACTGACTTTTTGGTGGACTGTTCGTCGGTTTTAGGGTTTGTTGTTTCCATCTGTTCAATTAGTTCGATGTAGATTTTAGGTTGAGGCTGAGCAAATGAAGTAATTTTTTGTAAGCCTATAACCGAAAATTGGATTACCCCTTGAAGAACTTTTGCATGATACAATGGCTTTTCACCGCCCAGATATTTGTTGTCCAAGATTTTTTGTGCTTTTTGTTTAGCAGTGCTTGGTTCTTTTGTGGTGATTTGTTTTTTTGTTTTCATTCCGTTTATGGCGGTGAATGAAAAAGTGAAAAGTAAAAGAGCTTTTATTTTTGTCATTTTTGTTTATTTTTTCCAAAGAGTTAAAGTTTTTTGAGGTTATAGTTTAATTTTGCCTGTTTTTTTGTTTTCTTGCAAGCTAACAAGTTGTTTTTTCTTTTTATATCAGGTTTTTTTTGAGATAGTGAAAGAACATAAAATATAGGCTCATGTTTAAAGTGAGCTTGCGTTATACTTGTGTGATAGTGTTCCCGTTTCTTTTTATTAATTCATTTTATTCCAAGGAGTTTTGGTATGCCCATAATTGATTACTTTCTTGAATATAATAGGTATCTCAATATCGTTGGTATTGTAGTAATACTGGCAATTGCATGGGCTTTTTCCAGAAAGCGTTCAAAGGTAAATTTTAGGCTTGTTCTTGGTGCTCTGGCGCTCCATTTTGGTATAGCTTTTGTCATGCTTAAGGTGAAAATAGGGCACGTTATTGTAGAGTCAATTGCGCTTGGAGTAAGTCAATTGTACCGAGCGGCCGATGTTGGTTCGTCTTTTGTGTTTGGCAATCTTGTTGATGCAAGTGGTCCGTGGGGAAATGTATTTGCTTTGAAGGTTTTACCTTCAATTATTTTTTTTGGGGCATTCATGGCGTTGTTGTTTCATTTTGGAATTGTTCAACGAGTTGTGTCTGCGATCAGTTTTTTAGTGCGTCCTGTTTTGGGGACAACGGGGGCGGAGACTTTTTGTGCAATTTCTAACAGTTTTTTAGGCCAAACTGAGGCGCCGTTGCTCATTAAAGAGTACTTAAAAAAAATGACGCAATCAGAGTTCTTGTTAGTGATGGTCAGTGGTATGGGAACAATTAGTGGTGCGCTTTTGGTTTTGCTTGCTGCTATGGGTGTTCCGGTTACTCATTTACTTGCGGCTAGTATGATGGGAATTCCCGCTTCAATTTTAATTTCAAAAATTTTGTTGCCCGAAACAGAAAAGTCAGAAACTGCAGAAGCACACATCAGCATGGAAAGAAAAACGTCAAACATGTTTGATGCTCTTTTTGCAGGGACATCAGATGGTTTGCAGCTTGCGCTTAATGTTGCAGCAATGTTGATCTCTTTTCTGGCTGTACTTGCACTTATCAATGCTAGTTTGGGATATGTTTCTGTTGGGTTGAACAGTTTTTTTTCTTGGATCGGTATCGCATTGAAGTTCCCACCTTTAAGTATTAACTTTATCTTTGCATATCTTTTTGCTCCATTTGGTTATCTACTTGGTTTCACTGGTTATGAGGCTTTAAAAGCAGGGGAATTGCTTGGAACAAAAGTGGCGGTTAATGAGCTTGTTGCCTATGGTGAACTCATAAAATCTGGAATGTCTGCGCGCACAGTTTCCATTATTACCTATGCTTTGTGTGGTTTTTCTAATTTTTCTTGCATAGGGATTCAGCTAGGCGGTATTGGTGCACTTGTTTCTAATAAGCGTGCATGGCTTGCTAAATTTGGTTTAACCGCTGTGCTTGGCGGAGCCCTTGCAAACTTGCTTTCTGCAATGGTCGCAAGTTTATTGCTCTAATCGGATGAATACTTTTATATTTTGATGGTAATTGTTCCCCCGGAAAGATGGGCCGGGGGATTGCGTTATTTTTAAAAGGGTTAGAAAAATATGACGAAATTTGTTTTTGTATCAGGCGGTGTGATATCCGGTGTTGGGAAAGGAATTATAACAGCATCGCTCGGAAGACTTTTGAATGAGTATGGTTACAATGTAACGCTTATCAAGGCCGATCCATATATTAACTACGATGCAGGAACATTGCGTCCGACAGAACATGGAGAGGTGTGGGTGACGGATGATGGTGGTGAGATTGATCAGGATCTTGGAACTTATGAGCGTTTTTTGAACTGTGATATTCCAAAACAGAATAATATGACTAGTGGTCAGATTTACAAAACAGTTATTGATCGGGAGCGTGCTGGTGGATATTTGGGAAAAACTGTACAGTTTGTTCCACATATTCCGGACGAAATTATTGCCAGAATAAAACAGGCTGCAACTGGTTACGATATTGCCATAATAGAAATAGGTGGTAGTGTTGGAGATCACGAAAATGTTCCATTCCTTTTTGCATCAAAAAGATTAGAACGGGAGTTGTCGCCCGGTGATGTTGCACATGTTTTAGTGACTTATCTGCCAATACCGAAGCACCTTGGAGAGATGAAGACGCGTCCAACCCGTCGAGCAATTAATCTTTTGCGTCAAGAAGGCATTTTTCCCGATTTGATTATTTGTCGAGCAGAGATTGAACTTGATGACGTTCGCAAGAAAAAAATTGATGACATGGTGCATATAACTTCCGAAAATATTATTTCTGCACCCAACTTAAAAACTGTTTATGATGTGCCTTTGTATTTACATTCAGAGAAAGTTGGAAAAAAAATAATCAAGCGCCTCAAACTAAAAGAAGGAAGAGTGCCAGATCTTTCTTCTTGGTGGCAGCGAGTTGAAGGAATTAAAAAACCAAAAACAAAAATGAAAGTTGCAGTTTGCGGAAAGTACTTTGAGATTGGTGATTATAAAATTGCGGACAGCTATTTGAGTGTTCGAGAAGCTCTTGTTCATGCAGGAGCAGAGCTTGATGTAGGTGTAGAATTTGCATGGATTAACACAAGAGAGATGGAAAGAGGTGGAGAAAAACTTAAAGGGCTTGACCAGTTCGATGGCATTATTGTTCCAGGTGGTTTTGGCAGTATGGGAGTTGAAGGAAAAATAAACGTTATTGGTCATGCAAGAAAAAATAAGATCCCTTACCTCGGTTTGTGTTACGGTATGCAGCTTGCTTGTATTGAATATGCGCGCAATGTTTGTGGTTTGCGCGAAGCGAATACAACGGAGATTAATGAAACAACAAAAACTCCTATTGTTGACCTGTTACCTGAACAAAAGGGTCTTACCGAGCGAGCAGGATATGGTGGGACGATGCGACTTGGTGGGTATCCAGCTATTCTGAATACTGGAAGCAAGGTATTAGAGTTGTATAAAGAAACAGGTCGGTTGCGGGAGGATTCCAATGCCATTGCGCGTCTATCTCAAGATGAAAACGGACGTTTTTCGAGCCAAATGAGGAGCGTCGTAAAAAAGGGTGCTTATGTTGTTGTAGAGCGCCATCGCCATCGGTACGAGATAAATCCTGAGTTTGTACCGAAACTTGAAGAGGCGGGATTGTTTTTTTCCGGTTTTCATATTCGTGAGGATGAAACAATTTTAATGGAATTTATCGAGCTTCTGGATCACCCCTTTTTTGTGGCGACACAGTCGCATCCTGAGTTTAAGAGTAGGCTAGGAAATCCCGCTCCGCTTTTTTATGGTTTTTTGCGGGCTTGTTTGGAGTAATTTTTTACTTTGTTCTTTTAAAAAGGATATTGTGTTGTTGTGAACAACTTCAAGCCCAACAGCTTGATATTCAAGCATTTTAGTTGGGCGAGAAACCCAATTTACAATATGTTGTTCTCTAAAAATAAGTCCAACATCGCACGCAGAAAGATATTGGTATATTTCTGAATGTGAAACGGAAATGATGCAGTATTTTTTTTGTGAAATACTACTTTTGCGCAAAAGATCTTCAAATGATTTTCTGTCCTGCGTGAGCACAAGCAAAAAGCTGTTTCTGTTTTTTTTGAGTTGATCGTAAAAAAAATGAATAACTTTTTCAGGGCCCTGCCATGGTTTTGCGGAGCCATTGAAGCAAAATACTCGACAGTCCTGTTTTATTTTAAGTTTCTTGCGAACATCTTTTCGCCATTGCGTAACTAGGTTTGGTTTTATTTTTTCAGGAAGATCGATTGTTGCAATGGTGATTTTATCCGGACTTGTCCCAAAAGTTTGTATCATATAATTTTTGAGTGCAGGACTAACCGCTTCAACGGTCCACCCGCCATTTTTTTTGTAAACAGTTTTTTCAACAGTTTCAAATTTACGAGTTCTCCACAAGTGGATCATTTTTTTAAGCAGGTTTTTTGTTCCACGGGTACTGTATTGATATTCTTGTGCAAGCAGGCCGCGGGCTTGAATGGAAAAAGAGAGACAGTTTTTTTTGTTAATTGTCCGAATGCATATCCAGCCGGCAAGAGGGCCACGTGCAATAAGGTGATAATGTTTTTCTTTTTTAAGTATTTTTTTGAGTTGTGTAACAGCGGGGTAAAGGCTCATGGTTCCCACGAACGGATATTTTTTTAGCTGTTTGACTGTTAATTTTTTTTTGTTTGGGATCAGCCTATTAATCTCTGTGGCGTTGTACATTTTTTTTTCAAAACTAATAAGTAAAGCGCTCGAGAAGCCTTCACTTTCCAAGCGCTTATAAAGCGGTTTTAGTACCTGCCCAGAAAAGACAGAGTTTTCAATTCCGTCATACAGGACAAAAATCAGTCTAGGTTTTATTGAGCTTCTCAAAAATATTTCCCTAGGACTCAACAATCGTCATCGTCATCATACTCATCATCTTCTTCATATTGATCGATGTAATTTAGTTCATACTCAATAAGCTTTTCTGTTTCATAGTCTAGGTTCCTGATTCTTTCTTCAGTATTCCACTGGCAGGAGCATGCTGAATGGCAATAGGGGTGTTGATGATGACAGGTTGGTGGTACATAGTTGAGTCGATCTGCCAGGCCGCTTATTTTCATTTCCAATTTATTTAAACGATATAATACGAGCTCCTGTCGATATTCTTCTTGGCCCACAACAAAACGACGAAGTCTTTTGAGGTTTTTATAAACAGCTTTGATCTCTTTTTTCTGTACATCAAAAAGCGAGCATAGTTGTTCGTACTGCCGAATATATGAGTCAGTAGATTCATGGTAATCTTTTTGTGTCAATCTAAGTTTGCGTTCAAGTAGATGATTTTTGCTGGAGGTGATATCTGAAATGATCCTTCGCGAAAGTCTGATAGAGTTATCAAGCTTCTTTTTGAAGTGCAAAAATGGAAGAACGATGTCACCTGAGTTACAGATTTCCCGTTTTAATTTCGCTTTGCCCCTATCATCAGAAGACTTTGGAAGAAGGTGCAGCTCCCTTTCATATCGCAGTGATATGTTTGAAAGTTGAGATTCTGCGTAATCATACAGTTGTTGAGCCTTAATAATCTCTTCACTGTCAGTCAGTGTCCTGAATTTGTCATACAGGCATCTGCCGATAAGACCTGCAAAAATAATTCCTCCAGCACAAGCAATTGCCGTTTTTACATTGCAGGAAATGCTTGCTTTCGTATTTGGTTGAGGAATTAAATGAAGGAATACTCCTACGAGCAAAACTGTTCTTTTTCGCTTTATATCCACAATTGCTCCTTTATGTAAAAAAGGTTTTGACAAAAAAAGACTGACCTCACTACGAGGCCAGTCTTTTATCTTCAATACAAAATATCATACTCTTTTATTAAAAGCTAGTAACTTTTAATAATTTCTAGCTGTTTACTTGAGTGAGTGCTTGCTCTTCAGCCTCAAAAAGATCACACCAATCATTCATTCCGTTTACAAAGCCTCCTAGTGAAGCAAGCAACAAAGCTGGGAACTTGAATGCTTTTGCGATTGGAGAAAGAATATTGATGTGCAGATAGCCACCAAGGCCTTGAGGTTTAGCACCCGGATCCCAATACGCTTCAACTTTTTCTGTTTCTTTATTGAATTTTACTTTCATATTTGAGCCTTCAGCCGCACGTCCAATGATGAAGTCATCAATGAAGTACCACATGTGCTTGAAGAATTCTTTTGGATTTTTAAAGAGGTTTTTGATGTTGAGCTTCGAAAGTTCATATCGAGCAGGTTTATTGCTTGGCCGTTTGAAGCAGAATCGAAAAACAGAGAAGAACGCAAGCGCAAAAGTTATTTTATATCTGAATGGCATGGCAGAAAACTTTCCTCTCATCTTTTTTGCGAATCCTGTGAAGCTTTTAACTTTGATTTTTTGCTTTGTTGAACAAATAACTGGCGTGGACGGTGAGACAGATACGCTTATACTTTGCGTTGAACATGAAGAACAACAAGATGCTGAAAAAAAGAATGTTCCGGAAAGAAGGGCGAGCCCCAATCCTTTGGTGTATTGCATGGAAAAACCTTTCGCAAACGTGAACGTATTATTAAAATATTTTATAAAAAGACTGAATAACAATATCAGTGTTACATGGTTGCAACCTATTGTCCAGCGGCTTTTTATCTGTTTAACTCGAATCTGATTTTTTAACTTTTGTGATGACATTGTCTGTCATAAAATCTATTTCTTGACCTCATAGTTATCTATTGTTACCATCCAAACCGTTTACTCTTTCTATAGATTGTATTGGTTACGTTATGATATCAAAGTTTTTTTATGCCTAACCCAGCTCTCATTTTTGGTTTTACCTCATTGTTGTGTCTTGTTTGGGGCGGATTTGTTATTAAACGAGGGGGGATGCCGAAGTCTGTTATCAAGAAAGAAAAATTTGGTTCTCGTTGTGTTGAAAGATTAAAATTTTGTTTTACAAAGCAATTGAAAAAACTTGGAAAGGGGGTACAGAAGAAAAAGCGAAAAATAATAGATATTTAGAAAGTAGTTATAAGCATATTCATATTTACTTAAGGAGATAGACATGAGTAAATGTATCCCCCTTTTAAGAGTTTTGCCTATTGTTTTGTTTTTGAGTCCTCTATTTGCATCGGGAACAGGGACCCTTGATAACTTAAAGAAGCTAATAAAAAGCGGAAAGAGCCTCAAGGGTTTAAATATTGAGATCAAGACAAAAAAACCGGTGAAGGGCGACAAACCAGGTTCATTTATGCCGAGCATGGGTGCAGGTGATATTTTCATGTTATTAACCTATGTTGCAGAGTTGAAGAAGCGAGGAGCAAATGTTGTCTACAGTGTTCCAGGATATCTTAAGACAGTCATAAATTCTTACACTGGGTTCAATGTTAGTCCTGAACAGGATGTTCAGTATAAGACCATCGAACTGAGTACTCTTTATGATGTGCTCGGTGGAAAACCGTTTAAGACAACCAAAGTAAAGTTCACAGTTGATCCTCAGAGGCTAAAAAAGTGGGATGCATATCTCGATAAAGTTTGTGGAGATGAAATGCCGGTTGCATTTTTTTATGGTTGCGCAAAAAATCATCGTCCAGAAAGGGCCCTTACCCCACAAGTTGGGCAACTAGTCAGTGGTCTCAAGGGTATTAAGTTCATTGATTTAGAATATAAATCGAAATTCAGTCATCCTGATGTTGCAAAGCCAGCAGCTGTTGATCCTCAATTTGATAAGAAGTCATTCATGGATACGGCGGCGTTGCTCTATGCGATTTTTTCAAGAGGTGGAAAGGTTATTGCTCCTGATTCAGGGCCACTTCATCTTTCTTCTCAGATTGCCGAGCAGATGTGCAAGGAGTGTGTGTACGCATGCTTGTTGGAAAATCCGAATGAGCGTTGGAGAAAGACTCGCTATAAGGGTAATTCGAAAACCAAGTGTATTTGGTATCCAATGGCGGTAAGACTTTTCCGCAAAGATTCTTATCAGGCAGCAGGAAAAGGTCGCTGGACAGTCCTCGTGAAAGAAATCAGGAAAAATCTGAAAGAGGAAGCAAAAAAATATAAACAAAAAAGGGCGTTGAAGAAAAAGAAAGTTGTCACAGAAAAAAAGAATAAACCAAAAAAGCTAAAAGACATTTTGAAAGAGAGTAAGTAGTCTTTGGGATGCGGGCGTATATGCGCCCGCATTTTTGTTTTTAAGGGAGATCATTTATGAAAAAGTTGATTGCATTTTTTGTTTTGTGTGGTTGTATTCTTCCGTTGCATTGCATGAAGAAAAAGTACAAAAAAGAATCCCCCGATCTTGTAAAAAAGATTCAGAATGTTGATAAATCTTTGAAGGGAGAAGAGATTGTCGTTTTGACAGATAAACCTTTGAGGGGGGATAAAAATGGCAAGTTGTATATGCCTGGCATGGGATCGGGAGATATTTTTCAGTGCCTCGGCAATCTGAAGGCTTTAAAAAACAGGGGCGCGAAGACAATAGTATATGATGTTAAAGATTTTTTAAAACCAATTATTAAAGATTACACCGAGTTTGACGTAGACGCAACCAAGCTTGAAAGCCCAAAATACGTTCAGCTGAGTACGCTCTATGACATTAACGATGGTTATGTTAAGGAATTCAACTGTACAAAGCCGCTAATTACACCAGATAAAAAGAGGGTTGTTCAGTGGAAAAAACTTGTTAAAAAATATTCTGGCAAAAATATGCCGGTTCTTCTTTTTTGGGGTTGTGCAAAAAATCATAGGACAGACAGGGCTTTGAAAAAAAATAATATCTGTACGATTGTTAAAGACCCCAAGAATATTCAGTTCTTTGACACGGAATTTAGATCACCTTACGAATACAAAAAACCTGATGTTAAAGGGGTTATAAAGCCAAGTGACATTTATAAGGATTTTGATAAAAAATCATTCTGTGACACGCTGCATCTTTTAAATGCGGTATACGAACTTGGCGGAAAAGCAGTATCAACCGAGACGGGAACTCTGCATCTTGCCGGGCGTGTTGCTGAGGGTGCGCATGAAGATGTTGTCTACGGTTTGGGGCCGGTTAATCCAAATGAACGGTACTACGAATGTTATTACACAAAAGAAAAGGACAAATACCCAGCTAAAAAGAGCAAATCGATTTTGTATCCAAAGTCGCTCATTTTGTTTTGGCAGGATAAGAAGAATGATTGGAGTTCTGTGGTGAAGAAGGTGCGTCAAAGGTTAGAAAAAGACGCAAAAGGTTATGGTTATCCATGGCCACTGTCATCGTTATTTCGTTATTTGAGCTAAACTGTTTTTATAGCATGCAAAAAGAGGCTCTTCTTTTTGGAGGAGCCCCTTTCTTTTCTGAGGAAAATTATATGAGGAGATTAACTGTTTTTTTCAAAGTATTTTTCTTGTTTACATTATTTCATCAGTATGGATTGTGTTTCTCTAAAACTACTTTTGATGGCCAGCGTTCGCCCGACAATCCCCTTGCACGGTCACTATTGTATGCTCCGTTTCGTGAAAAATATATAAACAAAGCATTTGGTAAAAAAAACCTATAAAAAAGAAAAAGAAGTGTGTTTTTTGTGCTGATATTCAGGCAGATTCAAGCGAGGATCTTGATCGCTTGGTTTTGGGGAGATTCGAGCACACTATTGTTGTTTTGAATTTGTTTCCCATTGCCAAAGGGCAGGTGCTTATTTTGCCAAAAAAACATGTAGATAGCCTTGAATTTCTGACTACAGCTGCTCGTAAGGAGTTGATTGAAATTATTACTGGGGTAGCAGAAATATTGCGGAAAGAGGTTTCTGCTGATGGAATTAATGTTGGTATTAACATGGGTGCTGCTGCAGGGGCTTCAAAACCAGATCATCTTCACATTCAAGTTCTTCCAAGATTTAAGAATGAGCATCCGGCATACATCGAAAAGCTGGGACAAACTACTGTTGTTTGTTGGGATCTAAATCGATTGTGCAGAGCTTTGCGGCCCGCTTTTGATAAGTTCAAGGAAAAATATTATGGCCTGTGTCGGTGATCAGTGGAGTGATTTAAAAGGGAGAAATGTTGGATTTGCAATAAAGTTGCCGACTTATTTTGGTTGAGGTTCAAAAAAAGAGGCTCTTCCAAAAAGAAGAGCCTCTTTTTTATAGATCAGATAAAATAAGCTACGAGCGCTACAACAAACGTTATTGCAACAGGAGCTTTGACCGGTTTGAAATTGAAAAGTTTGTAGGCAATGTTGCAAAAAGTAAGTGCGATCAGCGCCGGGTAGCCAACAAAAGTAATGATGCCACCAGTGAGAGCAAGAATAGCATCTAGTCCGTAAACAGAAAGAGGTAGAGAAGCAAGTAATACGGCAGCCAGGGCAGGGACGTAGCCTATTTTGTTTTTAAAAATCTCTTTTTGTAAAAATTCAGCGACCACTGCACCAAGTGCTATTGATGTTGAAAAACAAGCCAGCATAGATGCTCCACCAACAATTGCCGCACCATGTTTTCCGATTATTGTAAACACAATTTCTCTAAACGCTTGACCATCATTGAGTCCTTCAAGTCCGGCGCCAAAATGTGCTCCCAAGAAGCTTTGTCCTGCATATACAATTCCAAGCAAGCCGACTCCGATGATGCCTGCCTTAAAACCAATTCTTGCAAGACGTTTGACGTTGTTTGATGTTACAACACCAAGTTTGTCTCTTAATATTTCTAGGACAATTGATGCAAAAAAGATTGCGGCCAATAGGTCAAGAGTTCCATAGCCGCGAATGAGGTTGATTTTAAACAGTTGCCAAGGTGTGCCGGTTGCTGGAATTGGTGATCCTGCAGTTAAAAAACCTTTTATAATTAGGGCTCCAAGGGATATGACAAGCAATGGACTGATAAAGTATCCAAGTACATCAACAATTCTGTTTTCTCGAAAACTCCCCAAAAAGCTGATTCCTAAAAACAAAACGCTGAATAGTAATAGTGACGATGTCCCCGCTCCTTGCAAAATTTTGAGTGGAAGAAATGGTGCCATCATGACGTGCGCGACGGTAACAATGCGAGGAATTGCGATCAATGGTCCAATTATAATCATGCATATTGCAATGGCGATTTTGCCGGATCGGTTTCCAAGCCTTCCAAAGAAAGCCTCATAATCACCATTAAACAGAATCATAGCAACAAGGCCGACAAGAGGGAGGAGTACGGATGTAATAATAAAGCCGGAGATGCCAAAAAAGTTGTTTGCCCCTGACATGATTCCAGTTTTGATTGGGTACATGAGGTTGCCTGCGCCGAAAAACATTGAAAATATCGCCAGTCCTGCTGGAATAACAATAGCCTTTGAGGTTCTATTCACAGTAATTCCTTGTTTTATATTAAAAACACATCGAGTGTAAAAATGAAAAATAGGGTTAGTTAAAATAATTTTTAATAGTTATAGATTGATGGCGAGGGAACACATAGATGTGCGTGTGGGGGCGGGTGTGCAAGGCACGAAAGAGAAAGAAAGGGATAACTGTATTTTTTGTTGCTTGTATCTCCAAAGACGCCTTTGGCGTTGGTTGCTCATCTGAGCTCCTCTATAGGTTAAAAAAATAAACCGATATGGCCAAACAATCAGGCCACGACTGAATTTTAGTATAAAGGACAGTGGAGCGTTTGCAAACTCTTTGGATCCGCGTTGTTTTTTTGTTTATCATGGTCAAAGACTTTTTGACAGAAAATAAAAAAGGAATTTTATGAAGTTTATAAAAAAATTTGAAGAGCTTACGCTTGCCGATACACCCATTGTTGGAGGGAAAAACTCTTCTTTAGGGCAGATGATTGCCGATTTGAGTACCCAAGGAGTAAGGGTTCCTACAGGTTTTGCCGTAACTGCGCAAGCGTATTGGTATTTTATTGAGCAGAATAATTTGCTTGAAAAGATGAAACAGATCATGTCGACACTTACAGATTACACTAATTTTGAGCAATTGAACAAAGTAGGAAGTGAGATTCGATTGTTGATCGAATCAGGGGCGATGCCGAACGATCTTGCTGATCAAATACAGCAAGCCTACGATCAATTGTGTGAACTATACAATCAAGATAATTGCGATGTGGCGGTTCGCTCATCTGCTACAGCAGAAGATTTGCCAACAGCATCATTTGCAGGGCAACAAGAAACATATCTGAATATTTGTGGGCACAAAGCGCTTATTATTTCCTGCAAAAAGGCAATGGCTTCTCTATTTACTGACAGAGCAATTGCTTATCGTATTGAACAGGGGTTTGATCATTTTCAGGTTGCGCTTTCCGTTGGTGTTCAAAAAATGATTCGTTCAGATTTGGCCAGTGCTGGTGTTGCATTTTCACTTGATACGGAAAGTGGGTTTAAAGATGTTGTTATGGTCGATTCTTCTTATGGTTTGGGGGAATCTATTGTAAAAGGTGAAGTGATACCTGACGAATTCGTTGTGCATAAACCAACACTGGAGCAAGGGTTTGAATCGATTATCAAAAAGCAGTTGGGCCAAAAAATATCAAAAATTGTTTATGCAGGGGGTGATAAACCTACAAAGACAGTTTCTGTTTCAAAGGAAGAGCAATGTTCTTTCTCTTTAACAGGCGATGAAATTCTTGAACTTGCTCGCATTGTTGATACGATTGATCGGCACTACTCAAAACTCAAGGGTAAGTGGTCTCCCATGGATGTTGAATGGGCAAAGGATGGACAAGATGGGAAATTATACATCATCCAAGCGCGTCCAGAGACTGTACATTCAAGTGCGAGAAAAAATGGTTTTTTAACTCAGTATAAGCTGATAAAAAAAGATCCAAATGTTTTGATAACCGGTCAAAGTATAGGTCAAAAGATAGCATCGGGAAAGGTAAGGGTTATTTTTTCTGCGGACAATATCGATCAAGTTCAAGAGGGCGATGTTCTGGTAACAGATATGACAGATCCTGATTGGGTGCCGGCGATGAAAAAGGCTGCTGGTATTATTACAAACAGGGGAGGGCGGACATGTCATGCTGCTATTGTGAGCCGAGAGTTGAATATTCCAGCAATCGTTGGTGCGCAGGGAGCAACAGAAATTATTAAGCCAGATCAATCAGTGACGATTGACTGTTCACAAGGTGAAACTGGATTTGTGTATGATGGTTTTGTTGAATTTGCAATCGAAGAGATTGATATCAAAAATATTTCAACGCAAAAGGTGCCATGTGAAATTATGGTAAATATTGCAGATCCTGCAAGTGCTTTTTCCGTTGCGATGTTACCAAATGATGGTGTTGGATTGGCGCGTCTTGAATTTATAATTAATAACGCCATTCAGGTGCATCCATTGGCGTTGGTGTATCCAGAAAAAGTTGATGATAAAAAAACAAGAGAAAAAATAGAAAAAATTACCTGTGCATACAAAGATAAAAAAAAGTTTTTCATCGATACGCTTGCATGTGGTATTGGTATGGTTTCTGCCGCATTTTATCCTAAGCCAGTTATTGTTCGCTTTTCTGATTTTAAAACAAACGAATACAGAAACTTAATTGGGGGCCAGTATTTCGAACCAAAGGAAGAAAATCCAATGTTAGGTTTTCGTGGGGCATCGCGTTACTACAGTGATGAATATAAGGATGCTTTTGCTCTTGAGTGTGCGGCTATTAAAAAAGTTCGTGAAAATATGGGGCTAGTGAATGTAAAAGTTATGGTGCCGTTTGTAAGAACCGTGGAGGAAGCTGAGAAAGTACTTGAAGTTATGAGTGATTTTGGGCTAGAAAAGGGAAAAAATAGCATTGAGATTGTCATGATGTGCGAACTTCCATCAAATGTTATTTTGATGGATCAATTTTGCCGACTATTTGATGGATTTTCAATTGGCTCAAATGATTTAACTCAGTTGACATTAGGTGTTGACAGAGATTCTGAAAAGCTTGCGTATCTGTTTGACGAGCGAGATTCTGCAGTAAAGAAAATGTTTGAACTAGCCGTTGAGGGTGCGATTAAAAGTGGGAGGTATATCGGCATATGTGGTCAAGCGCCATCAGATTTTCCCGAAATCGCACAGTTTTTAATTAAACGAGGGGTAACGTCTCTTTCTTTTAATGCTGACGCTCTCGTGCCATTTTTGATGCGATATGAATAAGTATGGTTTTGTCTTGCTAGATGTTAGCTAGTGATTATTTAATTTAAAAACTTTAATATTCAGCAAGATCCGAGTTTTTGAGTTGTGGTATTTTGTTCCATGCGCCTCTACCAGCTAAAAAGTACCATCGTTCTCTCAAGCCGCCTGTCTCTGGGTCTTTTTGGATTTCCACCCAGCGTCCAAAGGAGGCTACATATTTTTTTCCCTGCCTGTCTCTGTGGCTTAGGTAGTATCTTTTTCCCATGTTTTTAAAAATGATTCCCCTTGGCTGACCATGTATTCGTTGTTGCTTGCGGTTGCGAACATTGGCTTCACATTTTTCTTTAATGCTTGCCTTTGGATTTAAGAATGGACCAGGTTTCCAGGAAACAAGAATATCGTGCCCCCGGCGTTTTAGAATTCGAAAGCCTTTATAATATTTGCGAGGAGAGGCCCTGTTCTCGCGGACTTTTAATCTTTTTATGTATGGTTGTTCGGTTCTGTTTTTTCCAGTATGGTACCACACTCCTAGTACTGCAGGCGTGTTGTTCCAGATGTGAATCCAGGCGGTTCCTGACTTTTTAGCAACCATCTTTTGGGATGCAAAAGCAGCAGTTAAAAATGAGAATATAACTATCTTTTTCATCTATTTATTTTCCATTACTATAGGTTGTTTTTTTTGTATGTTTTTTGATGGAAGGTCAACCCATTCTCCTTTGAGTGGCCAGAAGTACCATCGAGCTTGTAGCTCACCTGCATAACCTTCCTTTATTTCTGTGAATCGGCGTGCAAAATTATATGTAGTTCCTGTTACATAAAATTGTTTACCTTTCCACTGAAACATGAGCATGAAGGGTGTGTATTCAAATATTATATCCACTCCTTTATTTGGTAGAATTTCATGAATATATCGGGATTTTGACCTGGGCAGTGTTACTTTTACACTTCCGCCAGGAACTAGTCCGGTATATTTAATATTTTTTATTGGTTCGTTTGTATTATTCCAAATATGGGCTGCAATTCCACCCAATAATGATGCTGGAGATAAAATGATTAAAAGAAGTATGATTTTTTTCATATAAAGCTCTTAATTTATTGAAAAATATATTTACATCTTTTATTTACAGGTGGTTTTTTGCTTTGAAAAAACCACCTGTAAGGTTATTAATAATCCAACAAGTCTTTCTTCTTTAGTTCTGGAATTGTATTCCATGATCCATTGTCCCAGATGGAGTACCAGCGTTCCTTCAGCCCATCTTCTAAATAGCCGCCGGCTTCTTTTTCTGGTCGAATTTCAACATTTCTAAAGAGGCTTGCGAGTACCTTGTTGCCATTTTTGTCCCTATGGCTAAGGTAGTATTCTTTACCTTTTTTTTTATTGATTTTAGGTTCAGTTTCAAAAATTATGCCTTTGGGTATGCCTGCTACCATTGTTTCATATGTAGTGGGCCCAGCGTCTTTAGTTCCCCAACGTGCAAATAGGCGCATTTTTGTGCCAGGGGGGATTTCACATCCTTTTTTTCCTTTTACAGTCCAACCCTTAAAGAATCCTTTTGATTCTACTTGGCGGTTTTTATAGAAACATTGAGTTTTGTTTTTTCCAACGTGAAATCTCACTTTAATGTATTGCGGTGAATTGTTGTATATAACAATCTCAGCATTTCCGGGTTTCTGAGCAGCTGTTTCTTTTGCGCTTATTCCGTGTGCCGCAAAAAGCATAATTGCTGTTGTGAGTAAAATGATCTTTTTCATTTTTTTCTCCCTATATTCTATATATTTAAATGTTTTGTTTTACTTAGTAGTTTGTTAAATCTCCTTTTTTTAGTTTTGGAATGGTGTTTACCGGGCCTGATCCTAGGCCAAAGTACCAGTTTTCTGTGAGTCCTCCTTTGCCATCCTCTCTTATTCTAACGAACCTCTGAAGGCTCATAAGTGTTTTATTTCCATTCGCATCCTTGTGGCTTAGGTAGTATTTTTTGCCATTTTTTTTCGTTATGAAAAGAATCCCCTTTGGTATTCCTGAGACCAAGGTTTTCGAGGTGACTGTTCCAATTTTTCCCTCACCCCATCGAGCAGATAAAGTTGCTCCTTGACCTGGGTTTAGTGTGTGTAGAGAGTCTCCTACTACTGTTGATTCTTTTCCTTTTTCTATGATTTTTATATTGTTATAGAAAGACTCAGTTATGTTTTCTCCAACATGAAACAAAACTTGAAGTTCTTGTGGGGTATCGTTCCATATGTGTATCCAAGTCTGGCCAGATTCTTTTTTTTCTGCTCTCGCTACTCCATGTGTTACAAAGATTGATGTGGTAAATGCTATTAAGAGTAGTTTTTTCATTACTTTTTTCCTTTTTTTGAAAGTTGTGCCATTTTCCACCCATGCCTTGATGGAGGTTTTATAAATTTCTTTTTTATACGGCGTATTTTTGTGGGAGAGATCGGGATCCATTGCCCTTTTTTCCGGGTCGAATAGCTTCTAATTTTCAATCCTCTCGCTATTCCCTTTCTGTCTTTGATGAATTGAATCTCAAGTGAACGGTTTTTGAACGGTAAAATTTTATTGGTCAAGCGATAATCTTTTACATCGTTTTCGATGGGACTTTTAAATATAAGTGTTTCTATTTGCTGGAAATCCAAAGCTATAATTTTGCCTGGTTTTAAAAGCCGAGTAGGGATGAATCCCCTAGAGTAAAAAGCCGGCTGTATGTGTTTCCCTACAATCACACCAGTTTTTTTGTTGAAACCAACAATGCTTAATGGTTTTTCTGTATTATTCCAAATGCGTACCCACGCGTGTGTTAACGGTGATATGAGTATTGTTGATATAAATGCTATATACCATTGTTTTTTCATTCTTTTCCTTTACTGAAAAGCCGACTCTTTTGTACGTTATATCCCTATTGTTTGTATCAACTCTTCAAAGAGTTGTACTGGTTGTGTTGTTAGATCTTTGTGCTCTAAATCATCTTTGCGTAATTCTGGAATAACGTTCCACTGTCCTTTGCCCAAGCCGAAATACCAGCGTTCTTTTAGTCCTCCGGTTTCAGTTTGTTTTACTTCAACGTACCTATTAAGGCTTGCGAGTGCTTTGTACCCCCTTGAATCTTTATGGCTCAAGTAATATTTTTTTCCGTTTGCGGTTTCAAAAATTATACCTATTGGTTTGCCGGGCACCATTATTTTTGAGGTTATATTTCCAACCTTTTCTTTGCCCCATCTAGCTGATAAGGTCACTCCTTTACCAGGGAGAATTGCGCATTTGTAGTCTCCTGTCATCCTTGTTCGATGACCAAATTTTTGTTTTAATTTGACATTGCTGTAGAAACATTTTGTCATGTTTGGTCCAACGTGAAATTTTACTTTAAGCACCTTTGGTGTGTTGTTCCAGATGTGTATCCAAGCAGTTCCAGATTCTTTTTTTTCTGCGACAGCTACCCCGTGTGTTGCGATGATTGATGTAATGATGGCAGTTAAGAGTAATTTTTTCATTTTTTCTCCTTTTTTGTTTGTGGAAAGTTTGGTAGTGTAAACCACCTTCCCTTAAATGGCCAAAAATATGACCGCGCCTTGATTTCAACTATACGATTCGTCTTATTTTTAATAACTTTTATTTCCAAATATTTGTTGCGATATGAGTATATTTTTTCTGTGAGATAGAATTTTTTTCCGTTATCTCGATATCTACTTCCTCCAACTATAAAAACAAGCTGTTTTATTGGTTGTAGGAAATTCATGGTTTTGCCATGATTTGATTCGATAAAGGGGACTCTTTTTTTATTTAGCGGCCAAGGTTGGCCTGAAACAGTTTCAACAGGGTATGTTATTTTGTTTTCTTTAACCTCTGGTACAAATGCAGAAGCCCTTATTCTCTGTTGAAGCTTTTCCTGATTTTTCTGAGCCATATTCATTTTTCTAGGCTTCGGAGGGAGTTTGTCAGCTACTCCGCGTATTTTCATGAGAACATCACTATTGTTCCAAATGTGGAACCATGAGTAGATACTTGAATTCAAAAGAGAGAGTAATGTAAGTAAAATAAGTTTTTGTCTCATCTTTAGAACCCTTTTTCTTTTGTTGTTGTTTTTTCAATCAAAACTCTGTTGCGTGGGGCTACTATGTATTTTCCGTTTTTTGTTTTTCTTATGCTGATCATGCGCGCTGTCTTTGCTTGGTAAGACATGATGGGGAAAAGAGATTTTGGAGTCTCGAAATAGTGGTATGTTGGCTTATTGACATCTTCAATAAGTGCAATACGCATGGGACCTCTAATGAATGCTGATCGAGTTATACAGCTTCTTCGCTCTCCAGGCTCTAGGGAAACAGCTTTTTTGCTGTTGCCATGGTTGGTTCCCCTTATTGCAACCAGAAATGTTTCATTGGTTAGATTTTCCACATAAAGAGCTGTTTTGGCTATTGTTCCACGTCCAGCTTGGGATCGCAAAACGATAAATAAGAGTGTAACGATGGCAATGCAGGCTATTTTTTTCATTTTGTGTCCTCATTTATTTTTGGTTCTTCTGGTGTTTGAAGGGGTGTCATTATCTTTTTTTTAACCATGGGGACCCAGCTTTTCTTTTTAGGAAAGCTTTCACGAATTTTGAGAGCTCCAGATGTGTCACGTTTTATTTCTAGTCCCTTTATGTGCCATTTTTTAAGTGGTAGGAAGTATGAGTTCGACTTTGTCTTATATTCAAAATAATGGTCATTGGCTTTTTCTGTTTTAGGGATAACGGTCAAAGGGCCGGCCAGGCTTTTACGTGTTATAAAAAGGGTAGTACTTGATTTAGCCTCTAATACCTTAGCTTCATCTATATATGGATATAAAAAATGATCTTTCCAAAAGATGCTAATAGGTTCATTTAATTCATTCTTAATAGTTATCAGTGCTGCCTGTACACCAATTGAACTTGACATTGCTAGTAGACACAGAAGCAAAAGGTGTTTTTTCATTTTCTTTCCCTATTTATTTTCGCTCGAACTTTTTTTTAATCTGATTTTGTTGTTATATCCAACAATTTCCCAGCTCCCTGGATCGTGATAGTGTCCGCACTCGGAGCAAAGACCTCGATCGCTTGACTGTGCATATCTTTGGCAATCACAGGTACAATGTACGTAGTGGTATGTTTTGTAATCATATTTTTCATTAAGGTGTTTTGATTTGTCCATGCAGCCTATTTGTCCAATAAGGGTTGCTGTTCCACATAAAGTAAATGTAAAAAAAACAGATTTTAGAGCTTTTTTTACTACTCTCATTTTTTATCCCTTTCTGAAGTAGCAAGAGCCTTGAACTTATCACATAGCGGTTGCTGCGGATCTTTTGTCTTTGTCGTGTAGGTTCTTTTTAATGATGATCCTTGCTGGCTTAGATGATCCCATGTGTACCGTGATTGTGTACGAGGGCGATATACCTTAAAAAAAGGCTGCTTTACTCCAAGCCCCATTCTTCCAAGACACGTTGGACAGCCATTTGTTTTTGTCCAGGACAAGAGGGTCGCAAAGGCAACTATCAGATATTTCAAACTTTTTTCGTTCATCATTCCCCCCTATTGTTCTAATTGACATCGCGCAGTATCTAATTTCACAATAACAGATTTTTATTTCAAACTGCAACGATCTGCCTCTGGGGGCTGCAGGTTGGTCTATGATTGAAAAGTTTTATTATGTTATATTTGGGCTTTTAATTGTTTTGGTTAGGGGTACAAAGTAAAAAAAGAGCTCATTGACGGCAATCAATGAGCTCTTTTAATTTATTGGGCTACGATTACTTTATTATTTTTCAACAATCATTTTCATGAGAGCCCACGGTCTTTTTGCAGGCCATATTTCTTGTATGACGGGCCATCTGTAGGTCTCACCTCCTACTTTGTATGTTCGAGAGGGATCAAATGATATGTCGACATTTTTTATTCCTGCAATTCTTAATGGAAAGATATAGTTCAAATGAGTTTTTTCCCATTTTTTTAGTTTTAATGCTTCTTTTTGGGTCATTTTTCCTATGTTTGTGATCATCTGTTTGGTTTCTCTTGCTACTTTCTTAATGTTTGTATCTGTGAATTTTTTGCCGGTTTTTTTAAGAGTTGAGATTCTCTTTTTTTCTTGCTTTATGAAGGAAGCTATATTTTTTTTAAATTTTCTTTTTTGTTCGCTGTGTTCTCGGCCATTTGTCTCGTATGTTATAAATTTTATTTTTTCTTGCCCAGGAAACGATACTTTGAGCGGGCCGGTTATATCTCCGATATTGATAAATGTTGTCCATGTTCCGGGGGAAATCGTTTTGCGAGGGGAATATACTTGAATATTAGAGCGAATAGTGCCAAGAACTTCAACCTGTATGGTTTCGTTGGTTTTGTTTCCTACGTACAGTGTTGTTGCTTTTGTCAAGGGAGCAAAAAAGAGCACAGCCACAATGAGTAAGAATGATTTTTTCATGACCTTTTCCCTAAATTCTTTATTTGTGAGTTTATCTTATCTCTGATTCTTCCCCACGGATTATTATTCGCTTCCTTTTTAGGCTGACGTATGGTTTTTTACCCAATCCAAAAAAATGAATGTCTGGGTAACTTTGGCGGATGCGAATTCCCGTTTTGTCTGCCTTTCCTGGCCTGAGCGTTAAAACTTTATAAAAAGTGGCGCCCTTGTTGATGGGGAAAAAATAAGGTTTTTTTTCTGGGGTTGTGAAAGTGTAATAATAAGATTGTCTTCCCCTTGTTTCAATTTCTTTTGCAAGATGCAGAGGTCCGTTCATCCCTTTTTTTCCAAGTACAAAAACAGCGGATCTATTTTTTTTAAGATATGCAGCGTTTGCTTCATCATAGTTTTTGTAGTGTCCTTCCCACCAAATGGCCAGGTCCCAAGGAGTTTTGTTTCGAACTTTCACCCATGCTAGTGCTGCCTGCAGTTGTGAGCTCAGAAAAAAGACCGTAAAGAAAGATCCGAATAAAAGAAGCTTTTTGTTCATTGTTTATTCCTTTTTTTAATTAGGACAGGCCAGCTACTTAAAGGCTGGACTGTCCTGTGATCTTTTTACCATTCAGATTCGCCAGGCTGCAATTTGCTTTTTAGTTTTGTTTGCTTAGGATTCATCAACCTATATGGCCATTCGTGTGTGAGCCAAGCTTGTTTAGGGTATGTTTGTCGAACAATTGGAAGACGATGCATTTTTCCGTCAACACCCCTGTATGAGTCTGAGGCGTTATCACTCATTTTGATAGCAATGCCTTTTACGCCACCCATCCAAATAGGAAAGGTGCCGGGAAGGTGCTTAATTTCCCAGTCATGCTTTTTCTTTGCAATTTTTTCCATAGCGAGCTTGTCTTTTGGTTTTTTGCTTTCATTATATTTAGCAACAGCTGAATTGTACTTTTTGATAAGTTCTTGGTGTTCTGGGCCGTTGGTTTCGTATGTTTCGAAGAAATTATATTTTAGTTTTTTCATGTCATCTGAGAAAGCGAATCGTAGCGGTCCTGGCATCCATCCCCAGTTAAAGAATCTTGCTTTTCCCTCAACGATTTTGCCATCTTTTGTTGAGCCCTTAATCTCCCAGGCGTTCAAGCTATTTGGGAAGATTTCACTACCTGCAATAGCAACCCTTATATTTCTACCTGTTAGGTTGAACACATAGAGGTCAGTTGCGTTTGCCAGAGGTACAACAAATAATAGTGTGGCAAGCATCACAAGTAGTTTCTTCATATTTTTCTCCTTATATAGAATTTATTTACTCGAATATTTCTATAATACGTTTCTATAGTTAGGATACCAGCTATTTATCTCTCATTGCAACAAACGGCCAGAAGAAAAACAATAAGAAATTCTATTTGGAGGCGTCTTGAGGCAGGGCGGTCTCCACTGAGGCGGATTAGACGTTACTTTGAGGTGGATTGGACGTTATTTTGCGGGTGGATGCTTTGTGTTGTTATTGTTGTTGTACAAAAACGAATTGATGGAACTCAAATCTTTTAAGTACTCGCGCACATGAGATGAATAACGAGGATCTTGCAATGCTACGCCAATAATCGCTTTAATCCAGCCTATTGGTTGGCCAATGTCGTAGCGTGTTCCTTGTATTTTGTAAGCAAATACCTTTTCACCATTTTTGAGCATATGGCTGATTCCATCGGGCAATTGGAGTTCTCCGACGGCATAAGTGCTCATTTCTTTTAAAGAATCGAACACTTTGTGAGAAAGAACGTAACGGCCGATCATTGCAAGATTTGACGGAGCATCTTTTTGTTTAGGTTTTTCGACAAGTTGGGAGACTTGGAAAAGTTTTGGTGTAATCTGTTTCTTTATTCCAACGATTCCATACGATGAAATCTGATCCATTGGAACTTCCTGAACAGCTACAACTGTTGCTCGTTCTTGACGAGCGATTCGTATTAATTGAGCAAGTCCAGGATCACGCGAAAAAAACAATTCATCGGGCAACAGAACGCCAAAGTACTCTTTGCCAATTGTGTTGCGAGCGGTCCAGATTGCGTGACCAAGTCCGAGAGGTTCCGGTTGTCTGACATAGGTGAAGTTTGCGGTTCGAAGAATTTTTTCTACGTTTGCAATTAAGTTGAGCTTGTTTCTTTCTTGCAAGAAGAGTTCAAGATTTGGATTTGCATCAAAGTGATTTTCAAGCGTCTGTTTTGATTTGCTGCTGACAATGGAGAAATCAGTAATGCCGGAAGATAGGCTTTCTTCGATGATGTATTGAATTGCGGGTTTATCAAGAAGGGGGAGCATCTCTTTTGGAATAGCTTTAGTCCAAGGTAAAAAACGAGTTCCAAAACCAGCAGCTGGAATGATCACCTTTGTTACATCCATAATTTCTCCTTTTACATTTCTGCTGAACTTTTGTGTTGTGTACTAAAACTGTTTTAGAAATTCAACTGAACCATTATGGAATAGTCGAATATCGTTGATCCCATATTTGATCATAGCAACACGCTCTATTCCAAAGCCAAAAGCAAAGCCAGAGTATTCTATTGGATCAACGCCTCCATGTTTTAAAACATTTGGATGAACCAACCCTGCACCCATGAGCTCTATCCACTTTGTTTGTTTGCAAACAGAACAACCATTTGTACAAAATGGACAAGAAAAGTCAACTTCAATGCCCGGTTCAACGAACGGAAAATAGCCAGGCCGCACCCGTATTTTTAGATTTTTTTCTTCAAATAGCTCCTGCAAGAATGTTTGAACAGTCGCTAGAAGATTAGAAATTGAAACATTTTTGTCGACGAACAGTCCTTCACTTTGGCTGAACATAAAATCATGTGACGCATCGGTTGCTTCATATCGATAGACTCTTCCCGGTGCAGCAAGTGCTATGGGAGCTCCCTTTTTTTTCATTTCACGCACCTGAATGCCAGATGTCTGTGTACGCATAAGCATTCCAGGGACATCGAGCCAAAAGGTGTCCTGCATATCTCTTGCGGGATGGTTTTCAGGAACATTGAGAGCTTGAAAATTATAAAAATCAGTCTCTGCTTCTGGTCCGTCTGCGATATCGTAGCCCATGGAGATGAAGATATCTTCAATTCTCTCTATAATTTGAGTATAAACATGAAGGCTGCTTGCAAGTTGATTTGGCTTGTAAGCAGACACATCAAAATATTTTTGTCTTATCAGTTCTTGTTTATGTTTTGCATTTACTAGTTGTTGTTTCTTTTCTTCCAGAATCTGTTCGCTTGTTTTTTTTAGTTCATTGAGCAGGGGACCAAATATTCTTTTTTCCTCAACGGGTAGGGTCTTCATGGCAGTCATTAGCGGAATTATTTTGCCTTTTCTTCCGAGAAACGCAATTCTTATTTGCTCAAGTTTTTCTTCGGTTTGCGCTACACGTAACTGTTTGGCAAACTCATCCTTGAACTGTTCTATATGTTGTTTTAGATTTTCCATATTTTGCTCAGGTTTGGTCGTTTGGTTTTACCCATTCAATGTTTACTAGCCTAGCAAAGGGGTCTCTTCTTGGCTACCCCTCTTTTAACATAACAAGCGGCGCTTCAAATAGAAATTTTATTGATCTTGGCCTGCCGGTAGGTGTAATCTTAAAAAAGGGAGAGTGTTGCAGGGGGGGCGGTCGCTCTAGAGGCTGTAAAAGTCTCAGAGGCAAAAAAGTAACATTGAGAATCCCATTTGTCCAAGCCTAGACGCCAACGACCATACCTTAAAATGGAGGCTTTTGTAAAAATTTATAATCATTATCAAAGGAAAAGTATGAAGAAAGTATCTTTTTTAGTTGTTTTTTTAACGGCAAATATTTTTATTGTACCCGGCATAAGAAGTGCTGCTGATCGAGCGGTAGCCCAACAGAAATCTGCAGTAGGATTAATTTCTCCTAATAAGCTATTGTTTGGACTTACAGAAGAACTGAAGCGTGGTGTCTCCATGATAGAAAGATCAAAAGAAATAGGAAGGCAGGCCCTCAACCTTTTCGGTCTGGATGACAAAAATCAAAAAGTAGAAATACTTATTGATTCTTCAATTAAGCTTGCAAAAGAGTTGAAAAGAAAAGGAGGAGCTAGAATAGAACAACTTGAGAAACTCTTTGTTACAATGAAAAAAGCAACTAATCCTCTCATGATCAATCTACAAAAAGCAATAACGAACATAACTAATATGTTGCAATTGGTTGCTCCCATCATGAAACTAGGAGACAAAACCATCAAAACAATAGTCACTAAAATAGATTTTTCTCAACTCCCTGAAGGAAGAAAGATTAAGGAAGTTGTAGAAATTCCTGCAAGTCAAATTATCAACAAACTTCCCAATCTCATTGTTGATAAAATTTTTAAGCCAATCAAGCTCTATACATCTGCAATTGAGAATCTTATTAAAACCATAAAACAAAACCAGGACGCATTAAAAGCAGCAAGAAAGAAAATAGAACAGCTTAAAAAAGATATCAAAAAAAAGATTGACAACGTTGGAAGGCGCTTCAGGGCCTTTGGATAAAAAAGGTGACTAAACAGTAAAAGTCATAGACGTTTGCTTAAAAAAGAGGAATCACAAAAAAAGGTTAGGCAAGTTTGAATACAGAGAAGAGCAGCTTTTGAAGTTAAAGGGGATCTAATTCCCCGAGACTTGCCTCACAATCTTTATTAAGCGGCTGGTAGCAGATAGGGAAAGTAAGAGATGATAAAATGTGGTAAATGAGAAAGCAAATACGAAAAAGCCACAATAGGTCGATCTTTATGAACCTATCCGAAAATTAGTTTTTTGTTAAAATCTGATCAAAAAATAATAGATTTTTCCATTCCGTTCGTGGTGAGTGCCCGAGGCGAAGCGGAGGGTGTATCGAACCATATTATGTTTGTAAAATCCTCATAGTTTAAAGGAAAAACTTTTGCTGAAAGAAGTATGTCTAGAGATAAAGAGCTTTAAAGTTTTACATAAACAGGCTGTAAAAATAGGACAAATTAGCTTATTCGAAGATTAGATGCTCCGAAGCTTGTTGCGTGGGAATTTTCACATTTCGTTGACAAAAAATGCCCAATAGGTAGTCTACAATTAGTTCTGTTCTTTTTCACATTTGAATTTTCTTGTCAATATGCCGGGGTAGCTCAGTGGTAGAGCGTGAGCCTGAAGAGCTCAGCGTCGTTGGTTCGATTCCGACCCTCGGCACCAGTCTTCGCCAAGGCTACGGCTGGCGGGGCCAGTTTTTTACGAAAAACCAAATAATTTTTTACGAAGAATATAATGGCGCAGGCTGTCCGCCGTAGTTTAGGCCCTTGAGGGGTGAAACCCCGTTGGCCGTAAAACGTAGGCTGGACGGATTGCAAATTTGAGATATGGTTTCCTACGCCAAGGCTTCGTCTGGCAGGCCAGCTTTACCCCCATAAAAACCGTTGCATTTTTCTGTTCGAAAATGTTTTAAACTAAAACTAATTAAAGATAGTATTGAAGTTATTTCTTAATTGTTTGGGGGGCCACCATGAGGCAATCACTAAAAATTGGATTTGTTATAGCATCAGTGGTTGTAGGTTTTTCTATTTTTGGTATGCAAAAGTTTTTTATTCAGGGTAAAACAAAAGATATTCATGTTTTGCCAAAAAGTAAGAGTGATTTGGCTAAAAGACGCAAAAAGCATTTTAAAAAGGTAAATATAAAAAAATCAGTTTCATACGATAGGCTTATGCGAAAATTTAGAGAGGCTGAAACTGGGTTTAATAAAAAAAAGAAAGAAAAATACATGCGAGGTTTTATTAAAAAAAAGAAGAAAAAATATATACCAACCAAGACTATCTCAAGCTCAAATTCCAAGAAGTGCAAAAAAAAGGGACGATACATACCTCAAAAGGAGCTTACATTTTCTTTCCAATCTCATTGTTGAAAAATTAATTTCAAAAGCTTGGCCTGTTTTAGTTGCCCCTGAGTTTGGCATCCTGTATGCTGCTTTTGTATGTAGAAGGAGTAGTGATAAAAGGATGCTAGATGATGAAGCATGTTCCTTCAGAGAAATACAGTCTTGCGTGGTTTAAGTTAGCAGAGTGCGTAGCTCGTGGAGAACGGGAGCGTGCTCTTGGTGTTTATAAGCTTCTTTCCCATTCCATAGATGATCAGGCTTTTGCGTTGCAACTTGAGGGCGATCTTTTGTTGTCGTTTCAAGATAAAGATGCGGCTATTAAATACGAAAAGGCTGCACAATTATATAAAAAAGCTCAACGTTTTGTGGAGGCTGCTGCTGTATATGAACATTTGATTGAGCTACAACCAGATGTTGATAGCCATGTTGTTAGACTTGTTTCTCTGTACGAAATTCTAAATTTTTCTGAAAAAATATCAGAGCATGTCAAAGATGCTGTTGAGCGATTTTTACATAGTCAAAATAGAACGAAACTCAATATGTTTTTGACCAAGTTGCAGGATGTCAGCAAAGAGGGCTACGATCTTGCTTGTCGTTTTGTGAAAGAAGGATAAGACTATTTTTTGAAAAGTGTGCTTGTTTGATCTATCCTGTTCCCGGTCATTAAACATTTTTTCACATTTTTATTTTATACGTAAGGAGAGTGTATGGATATCAGGAAAAAAGCACACTTTTTAGTTTTGGCAGTAGTTCTTTCTTATGGTGTTTTAACCTGTTGTGAATCGCCATCTTCTTCCGACCGAGTGAAAAATCTTTTTTTTGATGTGTGTAATGATTCTGCTTTAAGTGTTGCTGCTTTTCAGTATGGAACCAGTGCTGGCTGGTCTCCGCTTGTAAATATGGTTGCGGGTCTGTTGGCCAATGAATCGATTGATGTGTCGTCAAAAGAGGTCGTTATCGTTGATGGTTTTGTTGTAGCGCAGAATATTTTGTCTAAACTTTTTATCGATGATAATTCCACAGTTGTTTATCAGAACGGTTGTTTATCGCCAGAGGATATTGAACGATATCGTTATTTTGGTGCCCGTGTGGTGGGAATGGATTTTGACAGTGTCCAATCAATCAGGCAGTTGGAAAAACTGTGTGTTCTTGGGCAGATTGACACAAAAAAACTGAAGTTTATTCAGGTACTATCCGATACTGTTGATGGACACGAAGCTCTTTCTCGGGATGTCAAGCGTGATCTTTATAATTTTGCAAAAAAATATGATGTTTTTCTGGTTGAAGACGGAAGATATCGCAAATCGTTTTTTGAGCAAGGTGATTCTTTTGGGGCATCATTAAAAATGATTGATAGAAAGGGTGATAACAGTAGGGTGATTCAAATTCGTGATTTTTCTCACCTGATGGGTGACAATTGCACTATCCGGAGTGGTTATATAGTTTGCCCGCTTGTTGTTGCGGAAAAAGTCGAGGCAGTGAATGCGTCTACAACGTTGCATCCAAATGCTTTTGTTCAAACACTCGTGTACAAACGACTGTGTGATTTGGGGTGTGAGGCAACCCTTAAAAATAAAAATATCAATGTAGAAGTTCCAAGAATGCCGGCATGGGTGTGGGAGAAATTTTCTGCGTATGGTAAAAAGGTTGAAATTTGTATATTGAGACAGATTCTGAAAGTTGTGCAAAACAAAGATATTATTAGTTTGGCTGGAGGTGTTCCCGATCCTGAAACGTTTCCTGTAAAGATCGTGAAAAGAAAAATGCTTCAGTTGAGTGAAAGTGATTGGAATTGTGCGTTGCAGCCATCGCCTGTTGAGGGCTTAGAAAAACTGCGTGTTGTTTTTGCTAAGTATCTAACCAAGAGATTTTCTTTATCTTCAGAAAATGCTTTGTCCTCTGATGATTTAATAATAACTGATGGCTCACAAAATTCGCTGGATCTTTTAGGATGGCTCGCTGCAAAACTTTCCGATTTGTCTGGAGGTACAATCAGTAGAAAAATTATTACCGGTAAGCCAACATATCTTGGTGCTATGGCTGCAATGGAGCCGTATGTTGAAGACATAGAGTCGAACTATGATCTACACACTATGCAGGGGCTCGATGCCTTAGAAAAAGATTTATCAACACGGAAAAGTGGTGATATGCCAGCATTGATTTATATGGTACCTACCTTTGGAAATCCGGATGGAAGGGTAATGGGGACGCCTGAGCGTGAACGGTTATTGCAAATTGGTAGAAGGTTCAACATAATTGTTGTTGAAGACGATCCATATGGATTATTGATGTACGATCAAGAGCCAATGCCAGACACATTGTACAAAATGTCAAAACGTAAAGCATTTCGTGATGTAACCGTTCTTTATATTGGAACAGTTTCTAAAATGCTGATGCCTGGGTTACGCATTGGCTATACTGTTCTTCCTCAAGAAATATCGCAACTGTACAAAGAGCACAGAAAAAAGGCGAAAGATGGGGCAAATCCTATTGCTCAAACATTGGCTGCAGCGGTTGTTGATGATGCAGATGAAATTTTGGAGCATGTTGCTCGATATCTCATTCCAGTATACAGACCAAAACGTGATGTTGTTGTGAAGTCCTTGCGCGAACGACTGTCGAAGATTGATGGTTTTTGTTGCACCGAGGGGCGAGGCGGCATGTTTATTTGGGTAACGTTTCCCGAAGATATTAATACCTCTGAATTGCTCAATCAGCTTGTTAATAAAGGTGTTTGGATACCTATGACTAAGGATCGTTACAAAATAATTAAGCCCGAATTGGAAAGAGCATCCCGGGAGCCGGAGCTTAACTGGAATAAAGATGGTTCTCAGGTAATGATGAAAATTAAGGTTGCCATCATTCCAGGAGAACATTTCAAAGGTGACACAAATCAAGCGAGGATCGCATTTGTTACCAATCCTCCAGAGTTGCTCAAACTGGGTGTTGAAGCAATTGATGCAGCGGTTGCAATGCAGCGTTAAAGGGAGGCTATAAAATCAGCTGAATTTCGATGTCATACTCTTCAATTGCTTGTATGACCTCAGCGTCAAGCGCGATTTGCTCTCTAGTACGAAGTTGTAATTTCTTCCCGTTCTCATGAAAAATAAGTGAGAGCGGGATTTTTCCTTTTACTAATTTTTCCCTTAACTTTTGAAGATTTAGCTCTTCGATGCTATTCGGAAGTGTGAGCGATACACTTTGAATGAAGGGCCACTCCTGAAAAAACAGGTCTATAGGAACAAGTTCGTTTGCTTTAATTTTGCATTTACGTTCAGATGCATTGTCAACAGCGCCTTTAACGACAAATACATCATGTTCGTCGAGCCAATGTTCAACTTTTTTAAAAGTACGTGGAAATAGAATAATTTCAGATGTTCCACTGCTGTCTTCTAGTTGAACAAATGACATTCGATCGCCTTTTTTGGTGAAAATATCACGTCGACTTTTTAGAAGGCCGCATCCAATAGTTGTAATCTCTTGCATAGAATTGTTATTGAGCGATTGCTCCAGTGCTTCTGCAAAGCTGGTTAGTGTTAATCGCTTGAGCTGTTTTTTATAAGTATCAAGGGGATGTGCACTCAAATAAAAACCGATAACCTCTTTTTCTTTTTCTAATTTTTCTTTCTCTACCCATGTTGCTGTTGACTGATAGCTGTAAAGTTCAGGCTGTCCCGATCTTTTTCTTATACCGAATAGATCCATTTGCCCAGTTGCTTCCGCTCGTTTGCGTTCAATTGCAACATCCATGATGTGCTGCAAGTCATCGGCTTGTTGTGCCCGACTCCCTGGCATTGTGTCAAAAGCGCCCGCATAAATAAGATGTTCAAGAACACGCTTGTTGGATTTTCGAAGATCAATGCGTTTGCAAAAATCGAGCAGATCAAGGAACGGTTTTTTCTTTCGCTCCGTTAAAATATCTTCGAGTGATGCGAGACCAACGCTTTTTATTCCCTTTAGTCCGAACAGAATTTTGCCTTCAACAACACTAAACTCTACTTCTGAACTATTGATATCGGGAGGGAGAATTTCAAGTCCCATCTCTTTTGCTTCTTGCAAATAAAAGGACATTTTATCAGCGTTTTCAGATTCTAGCGAAATAAGGCATGCCATAAATTCGGCAGGGTAGTTGGCTTTTAAATAGGCGGTTTGATATGCGATGAGCGCATATGCCGCAGAGTGAGATTTATTAAAACCATATCCAGCAAAATATGCCATCAAATCAAAAAGTTCGCCCGATTTTTTAGAATCAAATCCACGTTCTTGTGCGCCTTTCAAAAAGAGTTCTTTTTGTTGGGCCATCACCTCAACCTTTTTCTTTCCCATCGCACGACGTAAAATATCTGACTGGCCAAGTGAAAATCCTGCGATTGCCGAAGCGGTTTTCATTACCTGCTCTTGATAGACGATGACACCGTACGTTTCCTCCAAAATCTCTTTAAGTTCTTCAAACAAGTAGGTGATTTTTTGTCTGCCGTGTCTACGTTCAATAAAGTCGTCTACCATTCCAGAACCGAGCGGCCCGGGGCGGTAGAGTGCGTTAACCGCGATGATATCTTCAAATTTTTCTGGCTGGAGTTTGCGCAAAACGTCTTTTAACCCGTCAGATTCTAACTGAAACACGCCGGATGTTTTTCCATCACAGATCAATTCAAATGCTTTTTTGTCGTCAAGCGGGAGCATGTTTATGTCCATTTTGACGCCGTGGTTTTCCTTAATTAGTTTTACCGCGCGATCAATCAACGTTAGGTTTTTCAAACCGAGAAAATCTATTTTTAAAAACCCGATGCTCTCCAGTTCGCTCATGGCATATTGTGTAACCAACTCGTTCGATTTTGGAGGAATATACACCGGTAAAACTTCATCAATAGGCTCCGGTGAAATAACAATGCCCGCAGCGTGTTTTGATGCATGTCGAGTAAGTCCTTCAAGACGAAATGCTAAATCAAACAGCTGTTTTACTTTTGGATTACCGTTAATAAGGTTTTGTAATCGAGGCTCCTGTTCGATCGCTTCTTTGAGCGTGATTTTTAGTTGATCTGGAATCAACTTAGTAATCATGTTCGAGTCTTCAAACGGCATCCCCAATGCTCGGGCGGAATCCTTTATCACGCCCTTTGCAAGCATGGTTCCGAAGGTTATGATTTGACATACTTTGTCGTGACCGTATTTGTCTCGAACATAGTTAATTACCGTATCGCGTCCCTGAATACAAAAATCGATATCAATATCGGGCATTGTTACCCGCTCTGGATTCAAGAATCGCTCAAAAAGAAGATTATATTTTAAAGGGTCGATGTTTGTGATTTGTAGCGACCATGCAACGAGTGACCCTGCTGCAGAACCCCGTCCGGGGCCGACAGGAATTCCATTTGCCCACGCCCACTGGATAAAGTCACCAACTACCAAAAAGTATCCGACAAATCCCATCGAAATAATCAGATCCATTTCGGTTTTAAGTCGAGCATCGTACTCTTTTTCTTTTTCTAAAGAAATTCGTCCCTCGTTTTTGAGAGCCTTCAAACCTTTTTTACATTGTTCCTGAAAGAATGTTTCAGGTGTGTGGCTTTCTGGAATTTCAAATTTTGGAAAAAAAAGCTTATCTGTTTGAAAATCAAATTCACAACTATCTGCGATAACACCAGTGTTCCACACTGCCTCTTTATGGTCTTTAAAAAGTTCTAGCATTTCATCGACTGTTCTTAAGTGGACGCGGCAATCTCCAAAGGTGTATCGGTCTGGATTGTCGATTTTGTCGTGTGTTTGAATTGCAAGAAGAAGTTCGTGAGCTTCATGATCTTCATGAGAGACATAGTGACTATCGCATGTTGCTATTATCGGTATGTTTTTTTTTGAACTCAAATCGTAAATATGATTGTTAACAACTACCTGTTCAGCTTGATCTTCTGGTTGTACTTCTAAGTAAAAACGGTCCCCAAAAAGATCAACGAACCAGTCGATTCTTTTTTCTGCCGTTTCAATTTGCCCATTTTTGAGCATCTGGGGAATATGTCCACCTAAGCACGCACTGCTTGCAATCAGACCTTCTGAATGTTTTTCTAAAATGTTGTAATCGATGCGTGGTTTAAAATAAAAACCTTCTTTAAAAGAAAATGAAATAAGTTTACACAAATTTTTGTAGCCGATTTCATTTTGAACAATTAAAAGCAGATGGTAATAGCGATTATCTTTAGCGCGAATGGTTGCATCTTCAGTACAGTAGGCCTCCATTCCCAATATAGGTTTTATTCCAGCTTTTTTACATTTTTGAAAAAACTTAACGGCACCAAATATATTTCCATGATCGGAGATGCCCAGAGCTTGCAGTTTTTGTTTTTTGCCAAATGCTATCAGTTTATCGAGAGTAATTGCTCCATCAAGCAAGGAATAGTCTGTGTGCAGGTGTAGGTGTGTAAAATGTTTAGACATATTTTTTTTGTTCCCTACACGATATTTTGTGTCTGTTCACGGGATTTTTCTAATTCAACTTTTATATTGATCGCCTGCGAGGTCAATGAGGCGTCTGAGCATTTTGAGGAGAGTGTGTTAATTTCTCGCGCAAGTTCTTGCAGTGTAAAATCTAGCCGCTTACCCTTTTCCAACTTTGTAGATTCAAGTTGTTTTGTGATGTTAGCAAGGTGGCTCTTAAACCGTGTTATCTCTTCGTGAACATCCATTTTGTCAAGAGAAATGTATAGGGCACTTTTACGAGCTTCCATCATTTCGGATTCTTCTTGTTCAAGTTCCTTAATGAGTTTAACCACTTCCTTTTTTTTCTGCGACATCAATGTTTCTGCTGATTTTTCTATCGCAAAAATTTCTTTTTTCATAGTAGAGAATCGTTTTTCCAAATCTTTTTTAAGAGTTGCACCTTCTTGTTGTCGAGTTTTTGTAACACTGTCTGCAAGTTCATCAACAATTTTGAAGATCTGTTTTTCAAATTCTTTGTCGATTGCTTTTTGTTCTGTTTCAAAAACATCGGGAAGTCGCAGGAGATCGCTCACCGTTAACACTCCCTCAACCGGAACCGTTTTTTTTATCTGATCAATCGCCTGAGCATACCCTTTGATAACAGTAAGTGATGGACTGACTGCACCATAAAGCGCTTGGGTATCAAGAATATGCATTGTGAGATATGCATGACCACGTAAAAGTTTCTTTTTTAATCTGTTTATCAACTTTGTCTCTAGATAACTAAGAGAATAAGAGAGTTTGCAGGTTGTTTCAAAAAAACGAGAATTGAGAGTTTTTAACTCTATAGTAATATTTATTTTTGAGCCATCCGAAAGTGTAAGGGTTGCAATCTTTGAGGCAAACCCTGTCATACTTAAAATCATTCATCTCCCATCTTTAAGCTAAATTGGTGTAGACGTTTTGAACATCATCGTGATCGTCAAGCGCGCTCAGAAATTCATACGCTTTTCCAGTTTCTTTTTCAGAAAGTTCGGTTGTTGTTTTTGGAACCCATTCAAGATCAGCAGCTTCTATTTTGAGGTTCAAATCTGCAACAGCTTGTTTGACCGACTCCAAAGATTTAATCTCGCACACAATTGAAAAAAGATTTTCATCTTTTGTGATGTCGATAATGTCAAAGTCTAGCAACTTTTCCAGAAGTTCATCCTCTGTGGTTGAGCCATCCTGGGCTCTGATGACACCACGACGTTCAAACATCCAGCTGACCGAGCCTGATTCTCCCAGGCTTCCACCTTTTGACGAAAACAACCGCCGCATGTCTGCAACGGTTCTATTTTTGTTATCAGTTAGTGTTTCGATAAAAACAGCAATTCCGTGTGGACCATATCCCTCATAATTGATTTCTTCATAGTTAACGCCGGGCAGTTCTCCGGTTCCTTTTTTTATTGCTCGTTCAATATTTTCTTTGGGCATATTGATCTCTTTTGCCTTGTCGATCAATTGCCGTAGACGTGGATTATTATCAGGGCTTCCTCCTCCTGTTCGCGCAACAACAGTAATTTCCTTGATCAATTTTGTAAAAGCTTTTCCTCTTTTGGCATCCTCACGGCCCTTTTTGTGCCGAATATTTGCCCATTTAGAATGGCCGGCCATCGTTTTTCTCCCAAAATTTTATAATGTAGTCAGTAGCGTTGATCGGACGTGATCAACCATATCTGCCATGATACCATGGCATTGCAGGCTATGTCGAGCACAGATGCTAGGATAAAAGTGTGTTTTGGCCAAGAAACTTTTTTTTCAAAAAGGGTAATTTTTTATGTGGAATTTGACGTCCTCGAGGTGTTTTTTCAAGATACCCTTTGCGCAACAAGAATGGTTCGTATACTGCTTCAATAGTATCTTTATCTTCTCCAATGAGCGATGCAAGTGTTTCAAGTCCAACGGGGCCGCCATTAAAATTTTCCACAATTTTTTGCAACAATAGATTGTCGGTTTTGCTCAGTCCATTTTCATCAATTCCTAAAAACTGTAATCCGTCGGCTACAAGTTGTTGGTCTGCGATGTTTTTATTGTTGACTTGAGCGAAATCTCTGATGCGTCGCAAAATTTTCTTAGCAATTCGTGGTGTACCGCGAGAACAACGGGCGATCATTAACGCAGATTCAGGAGAGAGTTCTGTTTTTAGAAATTGTGCGCTTTGCAAAATGATATCACGTAGTTCTGTTTCTTGATAAAAATCTATTCGCTCAATGATACCGAAACGGCTGCGCAGTGGCGCTGAGATCATGCCGGATTTTGTTGTTGCGCCAATCAGTGTAAAAGGGTTGATAGGCAAATTGACCGACTGCGCGCCGGCCCCCTGGCCAATAATCACATCAACGCGAAAATGTTCCATCGCGCTATACAAAATTTCTTCAACGGCAGTTGGCATGCGGTGGATTTCATCGATAAATAAAATATCTCGTGAATCAAGTCCAGAAAGAATAGCGACCAAATCACCAGTTCGCTCCATCATCGGTCCACTGCAGATTTTAATGCCAACGTCCATGACGTTTGCCATAATTTGCGACAACGTCGTTTTGCCAAGTCCAGGAGGACCAAAAAAAAGAAGGTGGTCCAGAGGTTCGTTCCTCATTTTTGCAGCCTGCGTGTAGATTGCTAACTTTTTTTTCAGTTCATCTTGCCCAAGATATTGGTCAAAAGTTTGTGGACAAAAATCCAGCTTTAACTCTTCCGGAGATTCTTGTAGCGTAAGAATATCGAGACTTTCCATGAAAATATTCACTTTATTTTTTGGTTACGGTTTGCTCAAAAGTATAGAACTTCTGGATTAGTAGGGCAACCAAGGAAGGTTTCATTTTAGCTGAAGATGGACAAGGTTTTATTCCACAAATTTATGCAAAATCGTGAAAGTCAGACATCTATTTTTACTTGTCCGTTTTCTTCGATTTGTTTGCTTTTCATAGATTCCAAATCGATAATGTATTTTGATTTCTCATGATGAATTTGTCCTTATTTAAGGGAATTGCTTCGCCGAACGATGATTTTTTAGGCTTAAATATTTTTATTGGGTTTTTGAGATTTTCGATGTTGTATAAAGCTGGATGATCTTTATCAAAACGGACTAAAATTTTGTTATCACTCATGCGTACTATCTTGTAGAATGGTTTTTCAGGATTAAATATTTTGATTGGTTTTTTGAAACTTTTGTCGCTGTATAAAGGTGCAGTATTGTTATCAAGAATGGCGAAAAATTTGTCCTTACTGAAGGCTATTATTCTGAGGATCTTTTTCTTTCCAGTGTTAAGTTTCCGTAAAGGTTCTTTGAGATTTTTGGCGCTGTATTCAGCTGCAGTAAGGTCACAAAAATGGACTAAAAACGTGCCATTCTTCCTGGGTATTATTTCGTTGAAAGATTTGCCAAGGACAAATTGCAGAGGTGGCTCTTCGGGATTTTTTTTGTTGTATAAAGCTGGAGAAAATCTAATAGGGACAATAAAGTCATTGACGTATTTAGCTGAGGTAGAAAAAGTGCCGAGAAATTTATCCTTATCTATGGGTATTGTTTCTGTGATTTTTTTATTGCCTAGGTTCCATGTATGGAGAGGTTTGTTGATATTTTTGCGGTTGTATAAAGTTATAGTTTTGTCATAAAAATGGGCGAAAAATTCGTCCTTATTCAAGCGATTTATTGTGGAGAATGGTTTTTTAGGCTTAAATATTTTGATTGGTTTTTTGAGATTTTTTTCGCTGTATAAAGGTGCAGTAGATTCAAGATCGTAAGGAAGGATGAAAAACTCGTCCTCTCCCATGGGTATTATTTCTTGGGGAAATGCATCCAGTTCAAATGTTTTGAGTGGTTTTTTTAGTACAATTGGTTTTACAGCAATCTTTTGCAAAAAAGGAATTTTACATTTTTTCAAGACTTTTTCATTGCGTGTCAGGCTGGCTAATTTGATGATGTTAAAGATGGTTGATGTTTTTTTTATTTTACAAGGACTTATTTTATTGGATACAATATCGAAAAAAATTTTTGTGTCGTTTTTCAGTTTATTTGTTTTTTTATTTTTTGAATCCTTTGGAAGAAGTGTTTTTACAAGAGTTGTTATGTCCCAATCGGGTTTTGAAATTTTTTTGATTGTCTTGGGAAGGGGTTGTCGATTTAGAAAGTTTTTTGAAAGCTTGTTTTTGTCTTTTGTTTTTCCAGAAAAATTTGGCTTTTTTTCTATGAGGTTCCACTTCGTTTTGTACAACCCAAACTGATTCAGAACCTCCTCTTTAACAATATATTTCTTGTCAAAAAATTTAATGCAGCGCAGTTTTTCTTGGCTGCTGATTGCCATCTGACTTACGAAAGCGAAAGCAATGGTTGTTACAATGTGAATTTTTTCCATGACAAGAGTCCTTTTTAAGGTTTTTTTGTTAATAATGTCTGCGGCATTCAATGTATCATCTGGCATTTGAGTTGTAAATTAACTTTTGTGCGATTTGCGACCTTTTATAGTTGCAGAATCATTCAATAACATAGGTTTGCTGCGTACTGATGCTATGAAACCATCCGAGAGATATGAAGGTTATCCAAAGATTACTCAAACCGTAACTCATGAGCGGAAGAGGGATGCCAACAATTGGTAGAAGTCCGACAACCATGCCAAGATTGATAATTGTTGATAGCATGATATGAATAGTTAGCCCAATTGCAAATAGCTGCATTATGGGAGTTTGCATGAGGTATATTTGGCTTATTATTCGCAAAAAAAGCATAAGATACAAAAGAAGTACAAAAAAAGATCCAATAAATCCAAACTCCTCGCTGAGCACAGAAAATATAAAGTCGGTTCTGCTTTCGGGTAAAAATAGAAGTCTATTTTGTGTTCCTTTTAAAAATCCTTTGCCTAGTAGCCCCCCTGAGCCGATTGCGATGTGTGATTGTTCAATTTGATATCGCTCTTTTTCATTTTTTCCTTGTCCCAAAAATGTTGTGATGCGTTTTTTTTGATAATCTTTCAAGAAATGCCATGAAAAAGGTGTGGTTATCAAAAGTGTGATTGCTCCATATAAAAAAAACTTTTTATTTATTCCCGCTAGCCACAGAAGAATAAGTCCAGAAGAAAAAACTATCAAACCCGTTCCCAGATCTGGTTGTTTGAGAATCAAAAATGTGCTTAGCAAAAGTACCCCGATGATTGGGATAAAGTGTTTAAAAGAAATACTTTCTGTGTTTTTATGAGTTTGTAAGTAGTGTGCAAAAAAAGCAGGGAATAACAGTTTAATAAGTTCTGACGTTTGAAGTTTGAAGAAAAATAGATTAACCCAACGTTGTGCTCCCATTCCAACTGAACCTTTGATGAGCGTGAAGGCCAAAAGTCCGAGTGCAAGCGCGTATAAAAAATATCCCAGGCGCATCCAGGTTCGATAGTCGATTGCGCTGCAAAAAAGATATATGACAATGCCTGCAATGATGCCGAATGTTTGTTTTTTAAAAAAAAGAGAAAACGGTTTTTCTGGACTATATGTTGCACTAAAAATAAAAATAAGCCCAAGGCTGGACAGAGCTAGGATCAATAAAAAGCTTATCCAATCAAAGTGACGAAATAGCTTTTTATTGAGTGAAAGCATCGACTACTTTTTTCCTGTCATTAGACAAACTTTTTCAGACTCTTGGATCAAGCGTTCAATTTGATGATCAGTAAGTCGTAATTTTTTTAAAACATCTCTGTGTTCACTTGTCTGTCTACATAGAACGAACCCTGTTTTAATACACTCTTTTTTTTGGTGTTTGTTGAGTGATGTAAGTGCGGTAATTGGATGAAGACCAAAACGGTTTATTAAATCGGGTAGGCTATTATTTTCTGGATGCTTCCAGTCAAGCATGTGAAGTCCAACACAGTTTCCGTACTGCAAAGCAACTGAAGTAAACACTGTGTTGGTAACAACCCAGGCTCCGTGAATTTGATGAGTGTTTTTAGGGGCGCGCTTCCATGCTTGTTTTACATCGTCAAACCGGGCTTTGATATAAAGTGGTACTTTGACATCAGATTTCAGACCGCGACGATTATGAAATTTACACTCTATGATGTAATGCTTGTCTTTTTTGTGAGCGAAAATATCAACTTCATGATTAACGCATATTCCCCTAACAGTTTTGTTCATTTCAATTTTGTATTCTTGGTGGCGGAATAGTTCGGCAATGAACAGTTCAAAAGAGTATCCAGCAGGGCCAAGATCCATGAGGGCCCTTTTTAGGTTATATCGAGCTGCAAGTGGGCGATCGACTTTATCAAGATAGTTAAGTGCAAATTCGTAGATATCCTTTGTGCTTCGCAGACCTTCTTTTTTTTCTATTTCGCGCACAATTTTGCCGATCAAACTTCCTGATGCGCCGGCTTTTTGTAAGGACCTACGAAATTTTTTTATATTGAAAAGTTCCTTTTTGCCCGATGACTTAGTGATATAGAAGCCCATACACTCTCCAATTTTTTCATTTCATGTTTGGAAGTAAAGTCATTCTTTTTTCTTCTGGTATCAAGCCATTGCTATCGAATATGATTGTTTTGTATTGTTCCGGGATGTTTGCAATTTTTATTGTTTCACACAATTCTTGGTAATAAATGGTAAATACAGTTTCACTTACTTGCTCCAAAAGTTCTTGCAAAGTGCTAAGTTCTTGAGCCGTTTTTGCTCCTTTATTCATGTATCCTTCGATGTTAAGTGCCACCTGACTTGTTGTGTGAATTTTTCTGAAAAGAACATCCGGATTTTGCACTTTACGGGACGGCTGTTTTTCGGTGGTCAAGTGAGCTATAAACTTTATATTTTCGAAAATGGATTTTCCAACATCACTTATTTTGCGTCCAGCTTTCAACAACACATTATCGATATTTTGGTTATTGCTTTCTAAAAAAGTACCAATTTCTTCTTTGGCTGCTGTGCGCAGTTTTTCAACAAGATCGTCAAATGACTCACTTTGTTTGTTTTGACTGATGAAGTCAGTGCATAACTTCCAATTTTTGTAGCAAGTCAAATAATTTTCTGAGTGTTCTATAAGTGCCGATATCGCCTTAATACCAGTTTCACAAGAAATTGGTTGTTCTTGTAGTTCAAGAGTTTTCGATGCTATATGTTGAACCATTTTTTGTGTTAACCGAATAAATCGGCGAATTTGCAAATCTT